>JBAUHR010000640.1:0-4893 GCA_049680385.1 Rubripirellula sp.
GCGAAAGGCCCTCTCGGGTGCATTTCCCTGTTTGCACGACATGCGATTGATCGATTACAAGGTTCGTGTCGTTGATTCCGGCGCCGGAACAGCGGCGGCGATCCGCGTGAACATCGAAAGCGGCGACGACAATGAAACTTGGGGCACGATTGGCGTCAGCGACAACATCATCGCAGCAAGTTGGCAAGCGCTGACCGATGCGGTCGAGTACAAGTTGCACAAAGAGCAATCTGCCAACCGTGTTTCTACCAAAAGTGTTTAGGATCTCGGGGCTGCCCCCGATTCCGTGTTCTCCTAATACCCAATCCCTAGACCCTAAAACCTCTCCCGCCCGATGAACGACGACTCGACGATCCCAACTCGCTTCGAACACTCCGAAGCAGCCGAACGAATTGCTGCTCAGTGGGATCTCGCCAAGTGCGCCCACGCGGAAGTCAATCCGAACAAGAAACCGTTCACGATCGTGATTCCGCCGCCAAACGTCACCGGCGCGCTGCACTTGGGACACGGGCTAAACAACACGCTGCAGGACATGGTCGTTCGCACCAAGCGAATGCAGGGCTACGAAGCATTATGGATGCCGGGTACGGACCATGCCGGAATCGCCACCCAAGCGGTTGTCGAACGACGCCTAAAAGAAAACGAAAACCTGACGCGGCACGATCTTGGCCGCGAAGAATTGGTCAAACGCATTTGGGCGTGGAAGGACCAGTACGAAAAACGCATCCTCGGCCAACTGAAACGGATGGGATGCAGTTGCGACTGGGAACGTGTTCGATTCACGCTGGATGATCGCTGTGCGACTGCGGTCCGCGCGACGTTTTTTGACTTGTTTGGCAAGCAGTTGATCTACCGTGGCAAACGACTAGTCAACTGGGATACGTTTTTGCAAACGGCAGTGTCCAATGACGAAGTCGAGAACGTGACTCGCAAGGGTCACTTCTATCACTTCTTTTACAACGTGATCGATCCTCAGGCAGGTGAACCCGCACAAATCGAGATCGCTACGACTCGTCCAGAAACCATGCTGGGCGATACGGCGGTGGCGGTTCATCCAGATCCAGAGCGTGCCTTCGACAAGGTTGCTGCTGAACTGCAAGCAAAGTTCGCGGAAGCGACGGTGAAAGAGCAGCCGATCGTTCAAAAACAGATCGATGAATTGGCGGCGCGGCGCAAAGCGATGTTGCCTGGGCTGATCGTGCTGCGCGACATGGCGGCCGCTGGCCGAATGCTGCAGTTGCCCTTGGTGGATCGACCGATTCCGTTGGTTTCCGACATCTGGGCCAAACCGGAACTAGGCACCGGATGTGTAAAGATCACGCCAGCGCACGATCCCAATGACTATGAAGTGGGCAAGCGAGCCGGTTTGCCGATGATCAATATTCTAAATCCGGACGGAACCCTGAACGCCGAAGCTGGTCAGTTCGAAGGTTTGACGATTCCCAAGGCTCGGATCGCGGTTGTCGCGGCGCTCGACGAGTTAGGGCTGCTCGGCGACATCGAAGATCGCGACATTGAATTGCCGCACAGCGATCGCAGCAAGACGCCGATCGAACCCTACTTGGCCGACCAGTGGTTCGTCAAAATGGACGAACTGGCCGAATCGGCGATGGAGCGTGTGCGGAACGAAGAAGTCCAGATTTTCCCTGAACGTTATCGCAAGAGCTACTTGGATTGGTTGAGCGAAAAGCGGGATTGGCCAGTCAGTCGACAACTGTGGTGGGGACACCAGATTCCGATCTGGTCCAAGACCGGTTTGTCCGACGCCGAACTGAAATCAACGGTCGCAAAGATCGTTGATGTGATTGGCGATGACGCGGATACCGCTAGCCACCAAGTGGACACAGCCGACGATGGGACACACGGTGTGTTCGTTTGCTTGAAGGTCGAAGGCGACGCGCGCGAGGCAGCGATCGAGGCACTCGGGCTCGAGCGTGATCCTGATGTCTTGGACACATGGTTCTCGTCGGCACTTTGGCCGCACAGCACACTCGGTTGGCCCGAGAAGACACCGGAACTTGATTACTTCTATCCGACCAACACGCTGATCACGTCGCGTGACATCATCACCTTGTGGGTTGCCCGGATGGTGTTGATGAGCTGGAACAACTTGGGTGTCGTTCCGTTCAACGAAGTGTTCATTCACCCCAAGATTCTGGATGGTCTCGGCGAGACGATGTCCAAGAGCAAGGGGAACGGCGTCGACCCGAACGATATCGTCGACAAGTTCGGTCCCGATGCGCTGCGTTACGGCTTGGCTCGTTTGGCAACCGACACGCAAGACGTTCGGATGCCGGTCCAGTACGAGTGTCCGTCGTGCGAAAAACTGATCGATCAAACGAAAAAGAATCGCTCGCTGCCGAAGATGGCGTGCCCTGCGTGCAAAGCCGAGTTTTCGACCCAGTGGGCGGAAACCGAAGCCGACAAGGCGTTGCCCAAGGGCGCGGTTGTCAGCGAACGATTTGAAACGGCGCGTAACTTCGTGAACAAGCTGTGGAATGCGGCTCGTTTCGTGATGATGAACATGGACGGGTACAAGCCGCAAGCGATCGACGTCGCAACGCTGCCGCTGGAAGACCGGTGGTTGCTCAGCCGGTTGTCAACCGTGACATCGCAGGTGACCGAAGGCATCGAGACGTACCGATTCGCGGAAGTCACACGAGTGCTGTACGACTTTGCGTGGGACGAGTTCTGTAGCTTCTATGTCGAGATTGCCAAACCTCGTTTGGCCGACGATGATCAGCGCGGGCTGACTCAGTCGGTGATGGCGTACGGTCTTGATACGCTGTTGCGTTTGCTGCACCCAACGATGCCGTTTGTGACCGAATCGATCTGGGGCTACCTGAACGAATTGGCACCCGAGCGTGGGCTTACCGAAACGACGAAGGCTGGCCCGTTCGTCATGACGGCCGCGTGGCCCCAAGCAATTGCCGAACACCACGATGAATCGATTGAACGTCAATTCGCCGAGTTCCAGGAAGTCGTCACAACGATCCGCAAGATCCGTGCGAGCCAGAACATCGCGCCGCGTGAAACGTTGCCAGTCGCGATCCGGTGCAGTCCATCGTCAACCGAATTGTTGTCGCCGATGCGAACCTATCTGGAAGGCTTGGCGGGTGCCGAAGTGGTTGAGCTTGGCCCGAATGCCAAGCCGTTTGAAACCGACGGGCCCCTTTCGATCCCATCGATCGACATTGACGTTCATGTGGACTTGGAAAAGTTCATCGACGTCGAGGCCGAACTCGCGCGTTTGGAAAAGCTGCACGGCAATTTGATCAAGCAGATCACCGGCAAGCAACAGAAACTCAACAACGAGAGTTTCGTATCGCGAGCGCCGGACGAAGTCGTGCAAGCCGAACGTGACAGTCTGTCGGACTTGTCCAAGCAACGAGAATCCGTCGAAGGTGACATCGCACGACTGCGTAAGAAATCGAGCTAGTGTCGAGCTAGTGATTGGGGCCCCTCAATTACGGGGTTTCGGACGTAGCGAAAATTAAGCTGTCGCGAACCTGGCTGGGCTACCAATCCGCTAGCGGGCCGGTCGTGTGCTGGGTCGCGTGATCGTATTGCTTGTCACAGAATTCGTCGGTCATTCCGGCTAGGTATTCGCCGACGACTTTTTTGATGGGTGACCGTTCGGCACGGACTCGAAAACGCAGCGGCAGACGGCCAGGGTTGTCGGTCAGCAGATCAAACAGCGTTCGCAGTCGGTTGCCGGCGGCGTCGCGGACCGGGATCAGTCGTTTGTGGCGATAAACGGCATCGAATAGGAAGGCTTCCAGTTCGCTGCGTTCGCTGCCCACCAAGTCACTGTGCCGCAGACGCAGCCCTGCGTGGCAGACTTCGCCCGATCGATGGCCTTCGTACGGTCGCAATTGGTCGATCGCGACTTGCAGCAAATCGCTGACTTGCAGATCGATCAATTCGTGGACCAGCAACTGACGCAACTGCGTCGTCGGCAACATGCCATGTTTGCTGCGGATCGATTCCAAGGCTCGGCGAACGATGGCAAGTTCGGACAGTTCGTCGATTGACAACAGCCCCATTTGCAAGGCGTCGTCCATGTCGTGTGCGTCGTAAGCAATCGAGTCCGCCAGATCGACGATTTGGACTTCAAGGATCGGCGCACGCCCGACGGCGGCTTCGGCTTTGTGGGCGCGAGTGTCTTGGCCAGCCAGCGTTTCTTGCGACAGATTCAGGCCGCTGAACTGGCTGTAACGTTGTTCGAGTTCTTGGACAATGACAAGAGCGAAACCGTTGTGCGAAAACCCGCCAACCGATTCCATCGCTTCGCTCAAGACGTCTTCACCACAGTGCCCAAACGGCGGATGGCCGACATCGTGCATCAGGGCCAGGGCCTCGGTCAGGTCTTCGTTGAGCCGCAGCACTCGGGCGATCGTTCGAGCCACCGACGTGACTTCCAACGTGTGGGTCAAACGTGTGCGGTGATAAATGCCCATCTCGCCGGTGAATACTTGCATTTTGCCGCTCAGTCGGCGAAACGCGCTGCTGTGCAGGATCCGGTCTCGGTCGCGAGCGAACGGGCCGCGGTACGAGTGGATGGGCTCGTCATAGATTCGCCCTTCGCTGTCACGGCTGTGCATCGCATACGACGCCAGCAGCAAGTGTTCGCGATCAGCGAAGCGTCGCAGGTCGATCATCGGCTGAATTTCCGCCTGTTCCAACGGTCGCCTCGGGGTGTCATGTTAGGTGCTGAATCGGCCATCGCCTGAATAGGCCGTTTTGGAAGTCTAGGTCGTGGAACGGAGCCGGGACGCGAATATCCTTGGGCTCCTCTAACTCCTACGATCCTACCACCCGGCCTCAAAAACGCCCACACTGAAAACGCCTTTCCAACAGGACTAAGCCGCCTTGTCCGCAGCGATCGAAATT
>JBAUHR010000641.1:0-13085 GCA_049680385.1 Rubripirellula sp.
GTCCTTGCGAGCAGCGTGAGCGGCTTTGCGGATTTCGTTCTTACGATCTGACAGTGAATCAGCAGACATTATCATTCTCCGGTGCAGTGTTTTGTTTCTCGGTTTCAGCCAAGCCCCGACCTGGCCAGCATTGGCATGCGACTATAGCGACTCGAATTTCGCGGCCGCCGATGTCCAAGCGTCTGTGTTGTTTGGCTTGTACGTTGTGGGATCGAAACTCGCTCGGACAAGTGACCGTGCGTCATCGATCGATTCCAGTTCGCCAAGTCCAACCATTTGCATCAGCACATTTCCGATCGCCGTTGCTTCGACTGGACCAGCAACCACTGTCCGGTTGCATGCGTCAGCGGTCATTTGGCAAAGTAGCGCGTTGACGGAACCTCCGCCAACGATGTGGATGGTTTCAATCGAATGGCCGAGGATCGATTCCAACATGCCTAAACAGACGCGGTATCGAAGGGCCAGCCCTTCCAGTGCGGCGCGATAAAAAACGCCATCGGAAACGGGCTTCGCTTGACCGGTCGATGCCGCATAACCGGCCAGCGCGTCGACCATGTCGTCGGGCGCGACAAAGTCAGTCGCATCGGGGTTGATCAATAAACCGAACGCCGGTGCCTGCTTGGCTTCGGCGACCATCGTGTCCCACGACACTTCCTTGCCACGACGCAGCATGGATTGTCGAATCTGTTGAAAGATCCACAGGCCGCAAATGTTCTTCAGCAATCGCGTGCTGCCGCCGACGCCGGATTCGTTGGTGAAGTTCAGTTCTGCGCACTTGTCCGTGATCATCGGCTCGGGCAACTCGCACCCCATCAACGACCAGGTTCCGCTGCTGATGTAACACCACGACGGCTTGGCCGGCGCAAAGTCGTCGGCTGGCACCGCCAACACAGCCGATGCCGTGTCGTGCGTCGCCGGTACAACGACCGAAACGCCATCGAGTCCCGTGAATGATGCGACCGACGGTTGGACGGGGCCCAAGTTGGTTCCTGGCAGCGTCGTTTCTTTGAACAACGACGACGGTAGCCCGAGCCGAGCGATCAGATCGTGGCTCCACTGGCCCGTCCGCGGGTTGGAAAGCTGAGTCGTGGAAACGTTTGTGATTTCGTTGCTGTGGACTCCCGAGAGCAACCAGTGAAAAAAGTCGCCGATCAACAAGAACTGGTCCGCTGCATCCAGGCCTGGATCCCCTGCCAACTTTGCCGCTAGCAATTGGTAGATGGTGTTGATTTCTAGGAATTGGATTCCGGTGACGTCAAAGATTTCGGACCGAGGCACGATCTCGAAGGCTTTTTCGACCATGCCGCGAGTCCGTCGATCGCGGTGATTGAAACACGAGCCCGCGAACTGGCCGGCTTTGTCGATCATCACATAGTCGACGCCCCAGCTATCGACGCCAACCGATGCGATGTTGGCGTACTTGGCCGACGCCATTCGCAACCCAGTTTGAATCTCGCGCCACAGCCCCAGCACATCCCACTGCAGCGAGTCATGAACACGGACAGGTTCGTTGCTGAATCGGTGGACCGCATCAAGGGTCAGTTTGCCGTCCACGACGACTCCGGCGATGACTCGGCCACTGCTGGCCCCAAGATCGACGGCCAGGTGGGCGACAGGTTGCGAGCTGGAAGTTGGGGCGGATGATGCAGAGTTCGTCGATGACATAGAGATTGGCGATTAGCGTGAGATTTCCAGTGAAAAACGGTAGAAAACCGCTCCATTTTGCTAGCTCGCCAGCCTATCGAACTGACCGCCAGCCTGCCAGTCTCGGCCGGCAACCCGGCGCCCAAATCTTGCTCCAAAACGGCAGCCAAAAACCGCGAACCACCCATCCGAACTAGACCATTGCTATCGATTTGCTGGGCCGAAACCCGGGTCACCCGTACCCGTTTGAAAAACCGAAAAGGCATGTAACTCGGGGAGCAACAACGCTTTACCGATGACAACTCGGCGCAGCGGAGACCAAAACCAAAATTCTGCAGTTGACCGGTCCCGGCAAGGGCGTAATCTAATGCTACCGAGACGGTGATGGCGACAGAAAAAGCCCAACTGATTCGGAACAAAACACAGCCGAAACTTGAATGCAAGTCATTGACAGCATTGGAGTTACGCTAGGACGCAGCGGCCTCCCTTCTTGGGGGATTGCTAGCTCCTTGAATAGTGTGAACGTCACAAGCGGGACGTTCTTGGCACACCGACTCCGCGAGTTCGCCTTGCGTGAGGTTGACGCGGTCAGCTTGCGGCCACGGGCTGACATTCGTCGATGGTGATGAGGCATGCTTTCGAGCTTGTCGCTCACCTCACGAAACCTCACGGGCCGGGTACAGGAGTACCCGGCCGCGAACGCTCGCAGGGGAGCGGTTTCTTGAATCGCGTTCTGCGTCTTCTTGAATCGCGTTCTGCGTCACAGGGTCACAGGGTCACAGGGTCACAGGGTCACAGGGTCACAGCGTAGCTCTGGCGACTAATGCTTCAGATCGATCTCGCCACGTTCCCATGCGGAAATGAATGCCGGCAAACTTGGCAAGACTCCCTTTGCTCCACGCAGTTCAGCAGGCGTCATCCAAAAGTACTCGCTGACTTCTTCTTCGAATGGGATCGGCGTGGTTGCGTGATCCAAGCGTGCCAACCACCACGCCAACCGAGTTCCCCAGGGCGTTACACTTCGCCAGCACAGCCGGACCGGTTCGACATCGATCGTTAGTTCCTCCTGCATTTCGCGAACCAACGTCTCGTGTTCTTCCTCACCTTCTTCAACAGTACCACCGGGTAGGCACAACTTACCGGGCGCGGTCACCGTTAACGCGCGGCGAATGATCAGCAGTCGCTCTTCGCGAAAAATCACACCGACGACACCCCGCTTGTTTTCGAAGTTGCCTCGCGGCGATCGCTCGGACGAAACAGATTTTGGTGGTAGGTTGCTCATACGTGTGCTTTTAGCGGAAGCCGACTACCGCGACAATCGCACCCACACCATCCTCACCGCATCTAAGGCAAATCAGATCGCTAACGTCAGTCGTACATTTCTTTCTGGCCCCGAGTCGCAAGAAGCCATTCGAATCATCACAACTCTGCGGCAAGCTGGCTTTGTTGCCCTGCTTGCCGGCGGCTGCGTTCGTGATGCCATGCTGGGCAAGCAGCCCAAGGACTACGACGTCGCCACCGACGCGACGCCTGACGCGGTACGCGAAGTTTTCGGAAAAAAGAACACGCTGGCGTTCGGTGCCTCCTTTGGTGTGATCGGCGTGCTGCCACTGCGCGACGTCAAAGCACGCAGTGCAAACGCAAACGAAGCGACGATCCTGCCAACGGAGGTCGCGACGTTTCGCAGTGACGGTGAGTACAGCGACGGGCGTCGCCCCGATTCCGTGCATTTCGGCGACGCCGAGCAAGATGCACTGCGACGTGACTTCACGATCAACGGGCTGTTCTATGACCCACACGCCGACGAAGTGATCGACTACGTGGGTGGCCAAGCCGACCTGCAAGCCGAACGGTTGCGAACGATCGGAAACCCGGCTGACCGGTTCGGCGAAGACAAACTGCGGATGTTGCGAGCGGTACGTTTCGCGACGACGCTTGGCTTTGCCATCGATCCGTCCACCCGCGACGCTATCGAATCGTTCGCCAGCGAAATGAATGTTGTCAGCGGCGAACGAATCGGTGCTGAAATGCGCCGCGTGTTCACGGCGCCGTCTGTGGTTCAGGGATTGCGTCACTTGATCGACTGCAAACTTGACAAAACGGTGCTGCCTGAAATTTCGGGCGTCAATCTGGACCAGCTTGCTACCAGGACGGCCAAGCTGCGCGACCGTTCGTTTGCGATCGTGATGGCGTGCTTCCTGTTGCAAACCGATACGCCGGAGCAAGCGATGTCGGCGATTGCAAATCGATGGAAGCTGTCGAACGACGAAGTGCGCCGAATCACAGCGGCAATTTCGCACCACCATGTGATCCGCAGCGCAGCCCGACTGGCTTGGTCGGTCGTTCAACCGGTCCTGACCGACCGCGATGCCGAAACGATCATCGAAGTCGCCGAAGCCAATTCGACACCCGACGACGACGCCAGTATCGCGATCGCCCGCCGTGCAATAGCGATGCCGCGGAACGAACTCGACCCACCACCGTTTTTGAACGGCAAAGACTTGAAAGATCTCGGCATCCCAGCCGGGCCGCTCTACAAGTCAATCCTGCAGTCGATCCGCGATGACCAGCTTGACGGAAAGATCAATTCGCAAGACGAAGCCATTGCTCAAGCCCAGCAATTGTCACGCTCGCGGTGACAGCCCCGCTCAATACGTCGCATTTCAATAAATTGCCCGCTAGTATCGCCGGTCGTCCCGATCGGCCGTCGAGCCGAAAACTAGGCAAAATGAAGCAGTGAAGCAGGCCGTCTGATCGACTGATATTGACCCAAACTGGCCGCCGAGACTAAACCTTAGCGACATCAAAACAGATCAAGGATGATGCTGTTCCGCCCCCAGACCCCACGTACATAGCCAAGGAAGGCCCAACGATGGCCAATCCCGCAAATAACGTCCCGTTGATGGACGTCAATCGTGACAATCTTCCCATGCGTGAAGAGTTCATCGAAGCCCTGACCGGTGTCGTCGACAGCGGTCGGTTCTTGTTTGGCCCGGACGTGGTTGAACTAGAGAGCGAAGTTGCGGCCTACAGCCAAGTCGACAACGCCATCGGTTGCGCCTCGGGCAGCGACGCTTTGTTGCTGGCAATGATGGCGCTAAACATTGGGCCTGGGGACGAAGTGATCGTGCCTAGCTTTACGTTCTTTGCGTCGGTTAGCTGCATCACTCGGCTGGGCGCAACGCCAGTCTTTGTCGACATTCGTCCCGACACGTTTAACGTCGACGCTGAAAAGATCGAAGCAGCGATTACGCCAAAAACCAAAGCGATCATCGCCGTCCACTTGTTCGGCCAGTGCGCAGAGATCGACCGTATCTGCCAGATCGCCTGTGCTCACGATCTTGTCGTTGTCGAAGACGCCGCGCAAGCCATCGGTGCCGCCTACCACTCGCGTCCAGCCGGCGGTTGGGGGTTGATGGGTTGTTTCAGTTTCTATCCCACGAAGAACTTGGGCGGCATGGGCGACGGCGGGATGATGACGTCGCACGATCCAGCGACGGCTGACCGTTTGCGTTTGTTTGCCGGCCACGGAATGCGCCCGCGTTACTATCACAAAGTCGTTGGCATCAACAGTCGGTTGGATACGTTCCAAGCCGCCGTGCTGCGAGTCAAACTGCGGCACTTGCCCGCTGCCGTCGAGGCGCGCCAAACGATCGCCTCGCGATACAAGCGTTGGCTGACCGAAGCTGGCGTCGTTGGCGACGAAACCATGGTGCTGCCGTACGAAGATCCAAACGCGTTCCATGTCTGGAACCAGTACGCTGTTCGGATTCCTGGTGGACGCCGCGACGCACTGCGAGCTCACTTGTCGGAACAAAACGTGGGTAGCGAGATTTACTATCCAATCCCTGTACACAAGCAAGAGTGCTATCGCGACAACAAGTACGCTGACGTTTCGCTTCCCGAAACGGACAAAGCTTGCGCAGAAATCATGAACCTGCCGATCTTCCCCGGATTGACCGAATCGGAACAACGCCAAGTCGTCGACACGGTGGCTAAATTCTATTCGGCCAGCAATCGCATGGTGGCGTAAGCGTCAACTCATTCGCTTGACGGCCTTGGCTGCCAACTTTGGAATCGACTTGCGGATTTCGGCCCAAGTCGGTTGGGCGTCTTTTTTGGGACGCACGATTAAGTCGTATCCGGGTGGCAACGATTGCTGCTGGAGCCGAAATGATTCGCGGATCAGTCGTTTCCAGCGATTGCGCACCACCGCGTTCCCGGTCCGCTTAGGAATCGTGACGCCCATTCGCACCGGAGCATCCGGCGACGACGCGATCGCAAACAGCACTAGCACCCCGTCGGCCGCGCACGAACCCTTCTTTAAAGCGAGCGTGAACTCACTGGCTCGCTTGACTCGTTGATGTTTGCCGAAGGTGTATCGCATGCTCTTTAGAATGCCAGATCATCGCGAAGGTCGACCGCGTTGCGTGCTTCGAACTGCTCGATCAGCTTCTTCGATTCGTCGTCGATCGCTTTCGGCACCTGAATCTGCAAGACGACTAACAAATCGCCCGCCGTGCCATCGCGATGCTTGACGCCTTGTCCCTTTAAACGCAGCCGCGTCCCGCCGCTGGTGCCAGCCGGCACGGTGACGGCAACCGCCTTGTCGGGCGTCGGCACGTCAACTTTGGCGCCTAAGATGGCTTCGCCAACCGAAATCGGCACGTTGACTTCCAGATTGCGGCCGATGCGTTTGAAATGCGGGTGATCGGAAACTTTGATCAGCAAGATCAAGTCGCCCTGCGGTCCACCATTTGGCGATGGTTGACCACGTTCGCGAAGCCGAATCTTTGATCCAGTTTCGACCCCCGGCGGAATCGTGACCGCAATTTTCTCGTTGTCTCCGCCAGACGTCAAATAGAACTCGGTCTTGCCACCGCGAACGGCGACTTCTAACGGAATGTCAAGTTCGTGCCGAATGTTCGCACCCGGCTGAGGCGGCGCCGGACGCCGAGCTCCGCCCCCCGGACCGCGGCCAGCACCGCGACCGCCGCCGACCATTTGCTCAAAGAAATCGCCGAAGCCTTCGAATTGGGCGCCGCCACCACCGCCACGGCCACGACCGCCAAAAATCTGTTCTAGGTCGAGCCCGTCGAAGCCTGCCGCGCCACCACCACCGCCGCTGCCCGGATTGAAACCCGAGCCGCGAATTTTTTCGAAATCGGCCCCGTACCGGTCGTACGCCGCCCGTTTTTCGTCGTCGCTTAGAACGTCGTTGGCTTCTTGAATGCGTTTAAACCGATCTTGGTACTTCTTGTCGTCAAGATTTTTGTCTGGGTGGAATTTGATCGCCAGCTTGCGATACGCCTTCTTGATTTCGTCCTTCGTTGCAGTGCGAGGAACGCCCAGAGTTTGATAAAGATCTTCAGCCACGAATGTCGTCAGGGGAAACAGAGGAGTCGGATGCCAGAGATTGTGCTCCGCCAAAATGGCAGATTTCCACTCAAACGGCTAGTCATTGCAAACCGCGAACCGGATCGACTTGCCCAACGCCTGAACATCGATTTTTCCGGGCAAGGTGTACCGTTGTTCGCCAGAACCAGGATCCTGACCGGCGATCGTCGCGGCCAATCGCAGCCAATGATCTCGCGTCATCTCGCCTCGCGGCCATCCCATCTGATCCCAGATCGCCTGCAACCCGGCAATCACAATCGCCGCAGGCGTCTTGCTGTCTCGCCGGACCTGGATTTCGCCACCGGCCGCCGCCAGGGTCTGTGATTGGGACCAATCCGCCCCTGCCGAATCAACCAAGTCACGCCAATCACGCTGGCCCATCGCCGCCCGACCGATCGCTTCGGCGGCGTCCGGGTACCGTGACTCGATCAGCGGGATCAGCTCGTTGCGGATCCAATTGCGTTGGTAAACTGATTCCGCGTTGGACGCATCTTCTCGCCACGGTTGACCGATCTGGGCCAAGTAATCCCGAATCGATTGACGGCGAACACCGATCAACGGCCGAACGATGACCAAATCCTGGTCCACCGGCCGATGGGGGGCGATCCCCGCTAATCCGGACGGCCCGGTGCCACGCATCAAATGGTGCAGCACCGTTTCGACGTTGTCGTCCGCCGAATGAGCAAAGGCGATGTAGCGACACCCCAGCGATTTGGCAGTCGCGACCAGGAACTCGATCCGTGCCGATCGCAGCGAAGCTTCGTCGGATTTTGCTTCGCCGTAACCGGCTTGGGTC
The DNA here is from genome assembly GCA_049680385.1 of Rubripirellula sp. Lineage (GTDB taxonomy): Bacteria > Planctomycetota > Planctomycetia > Pirellulales > Pirellulaceae > Rubripirellula. The sequence goes on from JBAUHR010000641.1 coordinate 7,838, forward strand.
GCGCGGCCGCTGGCAAACTTGACGCCCATCGACTGGGCCAGGTTTTCAACAAACCGCTCATCTCCATCGGACGCTTCGCCTCGCAGGGCGTGGTTAAAATGAGCCGCCACCAGAAACCCCGAATGCGGCGCCCGCCCCTCGATTTCCGCCAACGCCCGCAATAGCCCCACGCTATCCGCGCCGCCGCTGCATCCGACCACAACGCCCACCCCCGCCCACCGATCGGGTGGCCAGGCGGCGGAGAGTCGATCGACCAAGTTCATCGCGGTTGGCATGGGTGAGAGTGTCGAAACGGCGGCAGGAATGTTACGGAAAAATAGGTTCTGGTTCTCACTCTCCCAGAGGAAAAGCGAAGTAAACGCCTGTGAAATAACGACGTTTGGGGCACGGAATCAGCCCCGAACAACTTAATCCGCGGCCGGTTGTTTCGCGGGAAGTTGCGAGGTGGTAATCTTGTGAAGTGATCCCTCCTGCCCTATTGGTGGCAGGATTGGCATCACTCAACGTGAAGATTAACACCCCAACGGACAACAGAACCTCCCCCGTTGTTCGTCGTTTGATGTGTTCAACGCCTGTCTGCGCTTTTCAAACCTTAACTGCGACGCTGTTCCGATGTGGTTGCTCGTTCTAACGATTCTCACTTGGCTTCGCCCTGCCTGTTTGGCCGGCGTTGGTTCGTTTGATCGTCGAACGCCATCACGCGTTGCATCACCCGCAAGTTGTGCGTTCTCGCCAAACTTGCAGTCCAACGGTTTGTTTCTGGCGATCGATTCACTCGTTCAACGCATCACGACGAGACACTGCAACGGCCGGTTTTCGAGTTCTCGATTTCGAGGACCCACTGATGAATACGACGATCGCCTTCTACTGCCTGATCTCACTGATAGCCGGAGCCGGCATCACGTTTGGGCTGTTCAAAGCCAACGATAAGAAACGAACCGAAAAAGCGAACGAAGAAGCCGAGCGGTTGCTCGCTGCGGCTCGCGCCAATGCGGAAACTCATCGCGTCGAACTGCTGCTTGCGGCCAAAGAATCGGCCATGACCGTCAAAGCATCCGCTGACGAAGAATTAGCGGCCGGACGCAAAACGCTGTCGATTCGCGAACAGAAACTCGATCGACGTGACGAGCAACTGCACCAGCAGGAAGACTCGCTGCGCAAAGCCCAACGTGGCCTCGAGAGCAGCCAGACTCGCTTGGCGACTCAGATGAAAGGCGTCTCGGACCAACGCGTCATGTTGGAAAAGAAGCTGAAAGAGCAGCAAACGATCTTAGAAACCGCCAGCGGTATGTCGCGAGCCGAAGCGACCGAAAAGCTGATGGCGAATCTGGAACAGGATCTCGAACACGAACGCGGTTCGGCGCTGCTGAAACACAAAAAGAAAATGGCCGCCGTGGTTAACTCGCAAGCTCGCGAGATTCTGCTGACCGCGATCCAGCGCTACTCGTCGGCCCACACCGCCGAATCGACCACCAGCACAGTGGACGTGCCGACCGATGATATGAAGGGCCGCATCATCGGTCGCGAAGGTCGAAACATCCGCGCGTTCGAAAAAGCCACCGGCGTCGACGTCATCATCGACGACACGCCGGGCGTCGTCATCGTCAGCGGATTCGATCCGGTTCGCCGCGAAATCGCTCGCCAGGCACTCGGCGCTTTGATTGCCGACGGTCGCATTCACCCGTCCAAGATCGAAGAAGTCGTCGAAGAAACCACCAAGAAGATCGACAGCTTTATCATGCAGAAAGGCCGCGAGGCCGCCGACGAAGTCAACGTGCCAGGACTGCATGACAAAATCATCCACATGCTTGGGCGGCTGCATTTCCGGACTTCGTACAGCCAAAATGTGCTGCGTCACAGTGTCGAGGTCGCGTTCATTTCCGGACTTGTTGCTGAAATGATCGGCATGGACGGCGACCTGGCTCGTCGCTGTGGATTGCTGCACGACATCGGCAAAGCCGCCGACCACGAACTCGAAGGCGGCCACCCCAAAATCGGTGCTGATTTGCTGCGACGACACAGCGAAGGCCCCGAGGTCGTGCATGCAGCGCTAGGCCATCACGATGAAATCGTGACTGAGCACCCGTACACGATGTTGGTCGCAACGGCGGACGCCTGCAGCGCCAGTCGCCCAGGTGCTCGACGAGAATCGCTGGAACGTTACGTCAAACGGATGGAAGAACTGGAATCAATCGCAAACCGGTTCGACGGTGTTCGACAAGCATTCGCGATCAGTGCGGGCCGCGAATTACGCGTGATCGTGGCCAGCGAGAAGACGACCGACGAACAGGCTGCTTCGATCTGTCACGATATCGCCAAAGCATTCGAGTCGGAACTTACCTACCCAGGCGAAATCAAAGTAACGGTCGTCCGAGAAGCCAGGTTTATGGCGACGGCCAAATAGTGAATGTTTTGTTAAGATCGCGTTAAGGTCCGGTCGCGAAAGCGACGTCTTCCGAGCTTGAAGCCATTCCAATTGTGAAGAACCTGATCGGTCAGTGTTTCACCGGTAGCGTACGAGAGAACGTCACTCATAATCGCGGGCCTGATCACGTTTCAAGTCTACTGGAGCTCCCGCAGATGAAGTTCGCTGGCCCCCCCATCGCTCTGACAGCCATGGTTTCCCTCGCATTGCTCGTTGGTTGTGATGCATCCTCGACCTCAACATCGACCACTTCGGCGCCCAACGCCGACAGTATCAAGAGTGACTCGATCAGCGAGTCGACTTTGGTCGGTGACATCAAGATCGACGGCAGCAGTACGGTCCAACCGATCAGCGACGCGATCCGCGAAGCTTTCATTGCCCAGCATCCCGGTGTCAAAATCACCGTCGGCGGCGAAGGAACAGGAAACGGATTCAAAGAGTTCTACGGCAAGGCAACGGATATGTCCGATGCATCCCGCCCGATCAAAGCCGGTGAACTGGAAAAGGCCCAAGCTGCTGGTGTCGAATTTGTTGAACTGGCGGTCGCCTACGATGGTCTGACAATCGCAATCAATCCCGATAACGACTGGGTCACGTCATTGACGGTCGAGCAACTCGAAAAGATCTTCGTCGGCAAAGACGCTGCGAAAAAATGGAAAGACGTCGACCCAAGCTGGCCTGATCAAGAAATCAAAATTTTCTCGCCGGGAACTGGTTCGGGTACCTACGACTATTTCAAAGAAGTCGTCGCCGACGATAACGAAATGCGTGGCGACATGACCTTGAACGAGAATGACAATGTTTTGGTCCAAGGCGTGGCTGGCAACAAGTACTCGATTGGTTTCTTTGGCGTTGCTTACTACACGCAAAACGCGTCAATCTTAAAGGCGGTCCCGATCGTCAACCCAGAAATCGACGAACCGGTTTTGCCCACCACCGATAATATCGCGTCAGGCAAGTACGCACCGTTCAGTCGCCCACTGTTCATCTACGTCAGTGCAGAATCGCTTGCCCGCGCCGAAGTGCAGACGTTTGTCGAGTTCTATCTAGAAAACGTTTCAACGTTTTGTGCCGAAGGAAAAGTCGACTACGTTCAACTGCCCGCGGATTTGTTCGAACGCACGATGACGATCTTCGACGGCGTGACCACCGGAACCCATTTCATCGGCGCCGATGGCAAGCCACGTGAAGGCACGTTCGCAGAACTGTACGTCGCCGAAAACTTGGACGCGAAGTAAGTAACCGTTCGTCTACGAAATCACCTCGATCTCAAAGCACCCGATCTCATTAAAGTCTCTGATGCCGGCTCGTAAGAATACGCCGCTCCCTGCAGCTCTGCGAAAACGCAATTTCCGATCGACCGCGGCTAGCGAGTTCCGCGAGCGATGTATGATTGCTCTTCTTGCAATGTGTGGGCTGACGACTGTGTTGATCACGGTCTGTATCGTCGGAATGCTGGTCAGCCAGAGTTGGAATTTTTTCCAAAGCGAATATGTCTCGTTCAGTGATTTCTTGACTGGCACCGAGTGGACGGCGTTGCAGAGTCAGGAACTTGAAAAAGCTAAGTTTGGAATCTGGCCACTGCTTAGCGGAACGCTTCGCGTCACGGTGATCGCAATGATCATCGCTCTGCCGCTGGGCCTGATCACAGCGATCTACCTTTCGGAATTTGCGAGTTACCGGGTTCGCAGCATCCTGAAACCGACGCTTGAAATCATCGCAGGCATCCCGACGGTCGTGCTTGGGTTCTTTGCGATCTTGGTGATCAGCCCGACGCTGCAATGGTTTACCGCCGGTGCATTCGACACGTTCAATGCAACCAGCGCCGGCATCGCGGTGGGCATCCTGTGCTTGCCGATGGTTTGCAGTTTGTCCGAAGACGCGATGCGAGCGGTACCGTCGGCATTGCGAGACGCGGCCTATGGGCTTGGCAGCACGCCGTTCGAAACTGCGGTCAAAGTCGTTGTGCCTGCCGCCCTTTCGGGGATCATCTCGGCGTTCTTGCTGGCGTTCAGTCGCGCGATCGGTGAAACGATGGTCGTGGCTTTGGCGGCTGGCACGCGAGCGACGGCAACGCTGGATCCTCGCGAGCAATCGCAAACGATGACAGGCTTCATCGTTGAAATGATCAAAAGCGAAAACGAGTACGGGACGGTCCAGTACTTCAGCCTCTACGCCGTCGCGATCACGTTGTTTGTGATCACGTTTGGAATGACGCTGCTTGGCCAACTGATCCGCCGTCGTTTCCAAGAGTCGTATCAATGAGCGACATCTCAAGTACCCAAGAACAGTCCGGCGTCGACAGCACGCAAACAAAGGCAGCCGCACCGCTGCCTTCGGCGTTGGTCGATCGCGACGAGGATCAAGCACGCGGTAACACGAAGAAACGCAAGTCGCTTGACCGCATGTTTTTCTGGCTATGCGTTGCGATCGCTTCGCTGAGCGTTGTTGTGCTAGTGGTACTGCTAGTCTCGATCGGCTTTCAGGGACAGAGCCGTTTGTCCAGCGATTTAATAAACAACTCGCACAGTGAGTTACAACCGGCCACTTCGGGAATGTGGCCAGCGATCATCGGGTCGCTACTGGTTTGCGGAATCTCGGGACTTGTCGCTCTGCCACTGGGAATCGGCACCGCCATTTTCTTGGAAGAGTTCAAGCCAACGAAAAAGGTACTGCGGACCCTGCACGGATTCATTCAGTTGAACATCGCCAACTTGGCTGGCGTTCCATCGATCGTCTTCGGCCTGCTCGGATTGACGGTTTTTGTTTATATGTTCAACGTGTTCGGACAAATCCAAGTCAATCGACCGAGCGACTGGGAAC
>JBAUHR010000642.1:0-28428 GCA_049680385.1 Rubripirellula sp.
ATCATGAGCGTGATGCAAACTTGCAAGCAACGATTAGCGGATCCTTTCGACTTCATCCGCCGTCAACTGACCACGACGAGGCCGCTAGCCCTGCCACTACCCATCACGGCACGGTAAACAAGTACGTTCAGGGTTCCAGTAGCCTTCGCGAACGCGGATCTGCAACGTTTCGACCGTGATCAGCATGGCAAGCGACATGCATGCGATCCCAAGGCCACTGGCAAGCAGCAACAAACCTATCGATCGACTGTCTTGTTGCGGCGCGGTGCTGTCGCTTCGTTGGGGTGGTTCGTACGGGTTCACTCTTTTAGCGTCTTGCTCAGCCCGTCCAGATCGTCGGTGTTGATCAGATCAACGCCAGCTTTCTGCATCGCTTTCCAACTGGTCGGGTTGTCAGGAATTCCCCAGAACCGAAGGATCCGGCCTTTCGCGTGGGCCTGTTCGACGATCGCGTCAAGCTTATCCATTTCTGCGGATGTCATTTCTCCTTTGCCTTTCCATTTGAAATGACTGCCCCAGCGATCGCTGATCATCGGCATCAAGTCGACCGATAGGTTGCTGTCCAGGTCCGACAGTCGCCCATCGAGTCCCGCAAAGCGTTCGGTGTCCGCTTGGACGGTTGCAAACGGTCGGTCGCCGCTGATAACAACATTCACAGCTTTCTCGGTTCGTACGCCATCGTTGGTGACCGAAAAGACATTCGGATACTGACCCAGCAGTTTGTCGAGCGCTTTGTAAGTGGCAATGCCGTCGTTCTTGAAATCGATCAGCAAGGTAATGACGGGGCCGTCTCGATAGACACGTCCACCGTTCTGGTTGACTCGTTCGCTGAGCGGATCGAGATACAGTTTTTTTAATGTCCGCTCCTTCGACAATTCCGATCGCGAGTGGGCGACTAGCAACTCGCCATCGACAAGGAAGATGTCTGCCTCGACACTACAGAATCCATGGTCGAGAGCGTCCAGCAGCGGTCGCTGGTGCAGGTAGTCATTGTGGGCGTGAGCTTGCTTGAGCGGCACGGCACTCGCTGCCGTTTCGTCAGCGCGGGCGGGGGCCAGATCTGAACAGCCAAGCATGATGACGATCGCGGCGGCACCGTAAAGCCAGTCGGAAAGAGTAATGCCGGAAAATCGCAGAGAGAGATGGGGTGGCGGTGATTTGATTGGAGTTTTCATATCGTCGTCGGTGACCTCGCGGTTCACCGTGTTGTGGTGAAAGGCTTTCGCCAATAATTGTAATTTAGTGGCCTGCCCCGGTGTAACTGCGGGGCACTCGGGAGACAATGGAGCTAGAAATTCAACCGGCTTGTTCAAAGGATTTTACTGTGATCGGTCACCGGCGCGTGCGTGTTCTTGTTTCTTCGATCGTTGGATTCGTTGCCGCGATGACGTGGCTATCGGTCGGACGTGTTTCACTTGCTCAGGAGACGGCGGACGTGATATGGGAATCCGTGGATGCTGCGATCGCAAAAGGATTGCCCAAGACGGCAATCGAGCAACTGTTGCCCGTCCTTCGCGATGCGCAAGCCAATCAGAAATATGACGTTGCAATCAAAGCGGTGTGCTGGAAAGTGGCACTGGAGGCGGAGGTTCAGGGTGGCTTACCAGAGGAACGAATCAAGCGTTTGGGGGCCGAGATCGATCAGGTGCCCGAGCCAATGAAGCCTGTGATGGAAGCGGTCCTGGCGAATTGGTATTGGCATTATTTTCAACAGAACCGTTGGCGTTTTCTACAACGAACGCAAACGACCGAATCTGCGATCGAGATTGCGGATGATGACTTTACGACTTGGGATTTGCCTCGCATCTTGACCAAGATTCGCGAGCAATTTCAAACCGCCCTGTCGGCAGATTCGTTGTTGAAGTCGACTTCGGTGGCCGACTATCGCGGGTTGCTTGACGGGACCGATTCGGCGACCGAACTGCGTCCGACTCTGTACGATGTGATCGCCCACAACGCGATCGATTTCTATGCGTCCGGTACACAAGCCGGTGCCGCGAAAAAAGACTCGTTCGAAATCTCGGCCGAGTCGCCGATCTTTGACGATGCTGATGCGTTCATCGCATGGTCGCCGGAAACGACGGACGACGATTCGTTGACGCTGTCCGCGGTGAAGTTGTTTCAGTCGTTGCTGCGTTTTCACCAAGGCGATTCGGATCGGTCGGCGTTTTTGGATGCTGACTTTCTGCGTCTGAAGTTTGGCGAAAATTTTGCCTACGATGATTCCAAACGCGAGCGGTTTCAAGCGGCGCTGCGGCGCTGCGCTGGCGAGTGTGGTGACATCCCGATTGCGGCCCGAGTGCTGCACCGTTTGGCCGAGTCGCTGCGTGAGGCGGGCGATTTGGTTCAGGCTCATTCGATTGCGACTGATGGGCTTGATCGTTTTCCCGATTCGGTTGGCGGCCGTGCTTGTTACAACTTGATTCAGTCCATCGAAACGCCTTCGTCCAACGCGGCCACGGAACGCGTTTGGAATTGGTCGAATCAAACGCCAAGCGATGGGGACGACAATCCCGTTATCGAGGTTCGTTATCGAAACGTCACGCAAGTCCATTTTCGATTGGTCGAGTTCGACTTTCGTGATTTTGCAACCAGCAGCCGCTGGCGAGTCGAACAGATCGAGACGGGAAAGCGCGCAGAACTACTAGCGAAACCACCGGTCGCGGCATGGTCGGTCGATTTGCCGGCGACCGATGATTATCAAGAACATGTTGAAACTCTCACGCCGCCAAAGATCGATAAGCCGGGTTCGTACTATCTGATCGCCAGTCACGATGCAGACTTTGGTCTGAAACAAAACCAGCTATCGGTTTGCGAAGTTTGGGTCAGCGACCTGGCGATCGTGGTGCGCAATCACGGTGGCGAAAGTTTGCTTGACGGGTTTGTGTTGGACGCTCGTTCAGGCGAACCAGTCGTCGACGCCAAGGTCGAGGCGTGGGCGATGGATCAGAATGCGCAGCGCCGTGGCCCGATGCCAGCGGTGCGGACCGACGTGAATGGAATGTTCCGAATCACGGGGCAAAACAAGCGACAGATCGTGCTGTACGCTTCACACGGGAATCAAGCACTGTCCACGGAAAGTTCGTATCACTTGTACGCGTCCAGGAAGCAAGATGCGACCGTTCGCCAAACGATCTTCTTTACCGATCGCTCGATCTATCGGCCCGGTCAAACGATTCAATTCAAAGGCATTTGTTTACTGTCCGATCCAACCAGCGATCGCTATGAAACGATGTCACGCGAAAACGTCACGGTGGTATTCTCGGATCCTAACGGTAAAGAAATCGAGTCACTGAATCTGCGAACCAACGATTATGGCAGTTTCACGGCTAGCGTCACCGCACCTCGTGATCGACTGATGGGGCGGATGACGTTGGCGGTCCAAGGAGTGCCGTCCGGGCAGACGGCGGTCACGGTCGAAGAATACAAACGACCCAAGTTTCAAGTCGAACTTGCTTCACCCAACGGCGACGTCAAACTTGGCGGCGATGTGGTCGTTGCAGGCGAAGCAACCGCTTACACCGGCGCTGCGATCGATGGGGCAAGTGTGTCGTGGCGAGTCGTGCGAAGTGTGCGGTATCCGGTGTGGTGGCTGAGGTCTTGTTGGTGGATGCCACCGGTCCAAGGTGCCAGCCAAGAGATCGATCATGGCGTCACGACGACGGATAGCTTGGGGCGATTCGAAGTTCCATTCGTGGCGAAGCCTGATTCGTCGGTCGCCGAGGATTCGCAGGCATCGTTTGACTACATGGTCTATGCCGATGTGACGGATCCCAATGGCGAGACTCGCTCGGATCAGCGATCCGTTCGTGTCGGATACACATCGCTTTCGGCATCGATGACGACCGATGATTGGTTGACGGATCAATCGCCGACCAAGATCGCGATTCGTACGGAGTCGCTTGACGGTCAGACGCGTGCTGCCGGTGGAACGGTGAAGGTTTATCGGTTGAAATCGCCCGCCAAGGTGGCACGGCCGCGTTTGTTTCCGCAGTATCGCCGTCCCGAATTTGCTGGCCCGCGAGACGGGGAAAAACTGGATCCCGATTGGGCGAATCCTGATTCATGGCCGCTCGGCGAGGTCGTTTCGCACCATCGGTTCGCCACCGATGGTTCTGGTTTGACCGACGTGAACGTTGATCTGGCTGCGGGACTCTATCGTGCGATTTTGGAAACAACCGACACTTCCGGCCAAACGGTTCGTGCGGAACTGCCGATTCGTGTGCTTGATCCGGATGCTCAAAAGTTAGAATTGAAGATTCCGTTCTTGTTCGCGTCTGCGAAAGAATCGGTCGAGCCAGGCCAGAGCTATTCGGCCATTTGGGGCAGCGGTTATCCGGCCGCTCGTGCGTTCGTCGAGATTGGGCATCGTGGAAAGGTCGACCGCAGTTACTGGACGGACGCGGATTTGACGCAAGTTGAAATCCGACACCCGGTGACTGAATCGATGCGTGGCGGATTCACCGTTCGCGTAACGATGGTTCGTGAAAACAGGGCGCATCTTGAACAGCGGACGGTCGCGGTGCCATGGTCGAACAAGAATTTAACGGTGCGGTGGGAACACTTTGTTTCGAAACTGAAACCCGGCGCAAAAGAAACATGGACGGTTGTGGTCGAAGGTCCGGACGCCGAACCAGTGGCGGCCGAGATGGTGGCAACGCTTTACGACGCGTCGCTGGATGCGTTTCTGTCGCACCAGTGGCTGGATCGTTTCAACGGGTTTCGACGAGAATACTCCAGCGTGTCGCCGTCGTTTGCAAACACGCCCAAGTACCTGCAAGCGATCTTCAACGGTTGGCGAGTGGATCATCAAGACGAATCGCTGGCGTATCCGCGGTTACCGGATCGGTTGACACGGCCCACGTTCGGTGGCCGATATGGCCGTGGCCGGATGATGCAAAAGGGAGCGAGGAATTTGGGGGTGATGGAGATGGATGCCGCAGCGCCCGCGCCGATGGCATCGGCAATGATGATGGATGGTGCCGAGGAGTCTATCGCGTTCGCGGCTGCGCCGGCTGGTTCCGCATCGGGTGACGACTCACCGCCTTCGGCAAACAAGGCAGCGAAGGTGGATTTTGACAACGTTTCGGTTCGCACGAACTTGAACGAGACCGCGTTTTTCTTTCCGCAATTGGTTTCGGGACCGGATGGATCGGTGCGGATGGAGTTCACGATGCCGGAGGCGCTAACCGAATGGAAGTTCATGGGGTTTGCGCATGATTCTGATCTGCGCAGCGGAACGCTTTCCGACACGGTCGTCACCGCCAAGGACTTGATGGTGGTTCCCAACCCGCCCCGTTTTATTCGCGAGGGCGATGAAATTGAATTCACCGTCAAGGTGGTCAATCAATCACCGACACGTCAAACCGGATCGGCTCGCTTGACGTTTGCGGACGCGCGGACCGGTAGCTCTGTTGATGACAAGCTTTCAAACGTGGATGTCGATCAGCCGTTCGAAATCCCGGCGGGTCAATCTGAAACGGTCGCCTGGCGGATCAAGGTTGCTGATGGGCTTGGCGTGTTGACTTACAAAGCGATCGCATCGACGGGGCGGCTGTCGGACGGCGAAGAAGGTTACCTGCCGGTGCTGTCGCGTCGAGTGTTGGTGACCGAGTCGATCACGCTGCCGATTCGCGGCAAGCAGTCGAAGTCGTTCGAGTTTGAAAAGCTGATGCAGTCCGGCGATTCGGATTCGATCGAGCATCAATCGGTGACGGCGCAAATGGTGTCTAACCCGTCATGGTACGCCGTGATGGCGCTGCCGTACTTGATGGAATATCCCCACCAATGCAGCGAGCAGACGTTCAATCGCTTGTACGCCAACGCGGTCGCGCGGCACATCGCCAACAGCGATCCAAAGATCCGGCGAGTCTTTGAACAGTGGCGTGCGACACCAGCACTGGATAGTCCGCTGGCGCAGAACGAAGACCTAAAGTCGATCGTGCTTGCCGAAACGCCGTGGGTGCGGCAATCGGATTCCGAAAGTCAGGCTCGTCGTAACGTCGGAGTCTTGTTTGATGAAAATCGGCTGGACAACGAGATGTCGCGGGCAATGACGCAGTTGTCAGATCTGCAGCGCGACGACGGCATGTGGTCTTGGTTCCCAGGCGGCGGCGCGAACCAATACATCACCTTGTACATCGCGACCGGGTTCGGCCGGATGCGCCATCTCGGTATCGATGTCGATGTTTCAACCGCTGTGAAATCTCTTGATCGTTTGGATGCCTGGATGACCGAGCGGCACGACAAGATCGGGGCGTCCGATCGTTCAAAGAACCATTTGTCATCGACGATCGCACTGTATCTGTACGGCCGCAGTTTCTTTATCAATGAACATCCGGTCGCCGCCGAGCATCAGGTTGCCTTTGATTATTGGGTGTCACAGGCCAGAACGTTTTGGTTGGATCTCGCCAGCCGGCAATCACAGGCACACGTCGCCGTCGCGATGAAGCGACTGGGGCAAACGGCAGTCGCCGAAGGGGTCATGAAGTCGATCAAAGAGCGATCGGTCAGCAGTGACGAGATGGGAATGTTCTGGCGCGACAGCGAAAACGGTTGGTGGTGGCACGCCGCACCGATCGAAACGCAGGCGATGATGATCGAAGCGTTTGACGAAGTGATGGATGACGCCGAGGCAGTCGAGGATTGCAAGGTCTGGTTGCTGAAACAGAAACAAACTCAGAAGTGGACGACGACCAAAGCAACCGCAGACGCCGTGTATTCGTTGCTGCTTCGTGGCAACGATGTGCTGGCATCGGACGCCCTGGTGACACTTTCGATGGGCGGGAAATCAGTGAAACCGTCGAACGTCGAAGCGGGGACTGGGTTTTATGAACAACGATTTGTTGGACCAGAGGTGACCCCAGAGCTAGGCGAGATCACGGTGAAGAAAATCGACGACGGTGTCGCGTGGGGCAGTGTTCATTGGCAGTACTTCGAAGACATTGCCAAGGTGACGCCACACACGGGTACACCGCTGAAATTGACGAAACAACTGTACGTCAAAAAGAACACCGACGATGGGCCAGCTTTGGTCGCCATCGATGGGCCTGTTGGTGTGGGCGACGAGCTTGTGGTGCGAATCGTGCTGCGGTCGGATCGCGATATGGAATACCTGCACTTGAAGGATTATCGCGGCAGCGGTACCGAGCCGGTCAATGTTTTATCGCGATATAAGTTCCAGGACGGACTGGGGTACTATGAATCGACTCGCGACACCGCCAGTCACTTCTTTATCGATTACTTGCCCAAGGGAACGTACGTGTTCGAGTATTCAACGCGAGTTCAGTTGCGAGGCGAGTATCAAACCGGTTTCGCAAACATCCAGTGCATGTACGCGCCCGAGTTCGATGCTCATAGTGAAAGCTTGCCAATTGTGGTGAAGTGATGGTGGCGTTGTGAGCCAGGTCCAAATTTTCACGTAGCGAAAACCGTTGACGGTTTGTCGATTTCGTGAGCCGCAATGTGTTGACGGTTGGGGCTGCTGTTGATACCCGACGTCTGACGGCGTTCGGCTCACTCCGTGGCCACCCCGAAAGTCCTGACGACGTTCGCTACGGTAAGGTGGCGGGAGAGCCCATCGCCAATTAGAACATTCCGCCACCCCCGGGTGTTGCTTTCAGTGATGGTCGTTCGTCGTAGAGAGCCTGAACACGTGGTTCAAGTTTCTTGATTGTGTCGCGAACAACTTGGATTAGCTCTGCGTTGTGGGTGCTCAACGGGGTGATGTAGTAACGCGAGTCGTTGGCCGCACGCAAGTCCGTCTGCAGAACATCGGGACGGGTCGTTTGTTCGGCAATCTTGGGAAGGGCATCGATCCAAAGTAATTCGTTTGTTTGGAGGGCTTGCGCTGGAGAAAACTGCGAATGGTTGTAACCCGGCAGGATGGCAGTATGTAGGAATAACACTGCTTCATCGGCGAACATTTTTGGCTCTCGTTGCAAATGCTCGATAAACCACTCGTTGCGTTGTTCGCGGAAATCGAGATTAAAGTCCAGCAGCATTCGGGCTTCCAAAATCGTCGGCAATGTGATGCCCATACGGTGCGCCGCGATGAATTGGTCCAAGCTGATCACGTTGCTATTTTGGTAATCGGCAAAGCCGTTGCTGTGCCAAGGTACGGTCAGCCTGTCTTTCAAACTCCGGAACTCACGTGACTTTGCGATCCCACTTTCAATGGCCTCACGTAGCCCTGGTTCATCGTCGAGTGGCTGGTCGGTCTTGATCGCCAGTTTTAGTCCGATCGTTTTTGCATCGTTCAGGGTTTCGTCGTCCAGTTGGTTGCTGTTGACGAGTTCGCGGATAGTCTGATGAAGCTTGATGGCTGCGTCATGGTTTTCGGGGTTCGCCGCCCACGCGTCGTACTTGAAACTGGTGATGGCCAACAGACATGCCGATCGGCTTTTCTGGTTGCCAATGGGAAGTTCACGGGTGATCGCTGTGATGCCAGGGGCGGGCATGATTCGTCCGATGTTGTCCATGAACTGATTCATGTACCACTGCGATGGATCCGATTTATCGCCACTCCAGCTCCATCCACCGTATCGGCGGGCAGATACCAAGATCGCAGTGACTGCATCGGCATCGTCTGCATCCGCCAAGCTAACGACGGCTTTGATCGCTTCGCCTAGCGTGTCAACGTCACGTTCGATCGCCAACAATCCCGTCCAATGGGAGAGTGGTTTCCCTTTGAACAGTTTCTCGGGTGCAGTTTGTTGATTTGCATTCGTTTCGAGTTCGGCTACTTGAACGTTAACGTTTGAGTCTGCGTTTTCGATGCGGACAGTTGAGCGTCCGGCTTCGATCGTGATGATCACGGTGGCAAGAATCGCAGCAGCCCCTGCACCGGCAGCAAGCCATCGCAGCCAATGCCGCTGGCGAGGTGGATCGCTTGATAGCGATGGGGCCAGAGCGGGTAAGGACTGCGTCAGTATCGGATCCGGATTGATGGCTCGCACGGCCTTGCTGATGATCGGTTTCAGTGACGAAGTCGCCGCGAAAGGTTGCAATCGATCGGCGACTTCGCTGGCCGAATTCGGCCGCTGGTTCGGATCACGCTGCATTAAGTCGGCGACCAAGTCGGCAAGTTCGGACGGAACATCCGCTCGAATTTCTTGGATGGGTTTGGCCGGACGCGTTGACTTTTCTAAGACCAGGGGGGCAATGCCTCGCTGCCAATCGTGGGCGGTCTGTCCGCTAATCAATTGAAACAACGTAGCGCCAATGCCGTACAAATCGGCTCGCTCGTCGACCGTTTCACTGTCGGTCAATTGTTCGGGAGCGGCAAACGCGAGCGTTCCGATCACGTGGCCGACGGTCGTCAAACGCATGTCGGCGACCGGTTTGCTTTGGTCGAGGACAAGCCCCAGGTCCAACAGCTTCACATCGCCGCCACAGGTCAGCATGATGTTGGACGGTTTGATGTCACGGTGAACTAGGCCTGCGTCGTGAACGGCCGAAAGTGCCAAGCATACGTCTCGCATGATCGCGCAAGCTGGTGCAATATCCATCGGGCCGACCCGGCGGATGATTGCGGAAATATCCAGGCCGTCCAAGTACTCCATCACCAAGTAGTGCCAACCTTGGTCGTCGCCGGCGTCGGTTGCGGTCACGATGCCGGAGTGCGATAGAGCCGCGACAGCTTGCATCTCGCGTTCGAAACGACTGACCCACACCGAATCGAAACCGCGGCCGCGAGGCAGTAACTTGATCGCGCACTTTTTCTTCAGCCGTTGATGCTGGGCTAAATAGACGGCGCCCATTCCGCCTCGACCAAGCGGGCGGATCAACCGATACGGTCCCAATGTTTCGATCGGCGGCATGACTCCGTCGAGCCGCATGGCGGGTGCCCCGGCGGCGTGAAAGACTGCCGCGTGGCAATCCGGTTCGGCCATGACAGGATCGGGCGCTGGGGCTTTACTGCGAGACAGGATGGCACCGAAGGAATCGTTGCTGGTGGATGAACTGATTCGGTTTTGGCATCGATCGCAGGCTTCGATGTGTCCGAGCAGTTGCTCAAATCGATCGGCTGGAACTCGGCCAAATCCAAAGTCAACGAGTTCTTGATCGGACGGATGTTCTAGGTTTGCGGTGGCGATCATGTCTTGGTTTCCGGCAATGGTGGAAAGCGATTTTGTCTACCAAGTCCTTCGGGAACGATTGGACACACCAGCGGAATTATTTTGGTATTTACATCTTCGCGTCTAACGTTTTTTCAGCAAAGCGAAGAATTCGGCTCAAACTTCGTCGATCAAACCGGCCAGTTCGGTGCGCAGCCGCTGCAGAATCCGTGCTCGTGCCTTGTAAACGGTCCACCGAGTGACGCCCAACGACTCGGCGACTTCGTCGGGATTTCGACCGTCCACCACGGTAGCCCAGAACGCTTGCCATGTTTTTTGATCGAAGCGGTCACGGTAGATCGCGACTGCTTGGGTCAGCAACGTGTGACGATCCAAATTCGCATCCGTCGGTGGATCGTCCTGTTGCTCGGCGAACACCAATCGGTCGGCAGCCGAACCGAGTTCGTGCTCCTGTGGTCGATCGCGGCGTGAATCAGCGATCCGTCGCCGCGTGATCGTCCACAGCCAGCCACGGAATTTTGCGTCGGCGCGCGAGGGATCAAAGTTGGCTAGATCTTTGGATACCGACATCAGCACATCTTGGGTCACGTCGGCTGCGTCACTGGATTGCAAACCGGAGCGACGGACCCAGCGATAGACCAACGGTCCATACAGATGCACAAAGCGACTCCACGCATCGGGGTTCCCTTGCCGCGCGGCAACCAGCAGCGAATGGGGCGTCGATGGTTCAGTCAGGGCATTCAATCAAGATCGCCAAGTGAGAGTTGATAGGGACAACACGCATCGCACTATCTTAGTTCAACGGCCACTTAGCGTGCGATTGTGCCAACGGGACCGACAATCCTTGTCCCAAGATTTCCGATCACACGGTGACCAGCAGTGAGAACAGCGACATCAGCGTGGACGGCAAGGGAACCACCGCCGTCCACGCGATGATTTCGAAGTTGGCGGCAATGATCGAGATCGCGGCGCCAAGAACGGTCGCTTGGCGAATCGTCCCGAAGCGATGGGCATTGACCGAATCTTTGGACGGCTTTTCGGTTTCGGTGTTGTCGTTGGAGAGGCAAGCCAGCGCGACAAAGACCAGCGGGAATGCGAACGCAGAAGCACGTGTGATGTCGAGCACAATCAAACAAGACGCGATCGAAGCCACCGCCGCAGCACTGATCAACCCGGCTTGCATCCAATTGCCGGATCGGTAGCCCACCCAAACCGCCAATAAGACCACGATCCATCCGCCTTCGAAGCATGACCAGGCTGCCATCTGTGCCAGCGTTAGCGAGCCAACAAGGTTCTCGCCCAACATCGACGTGTCCGCGGATGCCCAGTTCATCGAGGCGGAAACGATCGAACGACTAATCGCATACACGATCATCGCCACCACCAGAACACTGATGCGACGTAGGCTTTTTGCCCAGGCGAATTGGTTTGATGCCAGAATCAACAATCCAATCAAGCCGAGCGAAACGATCGCCCGTTCGTCGGACCAAATCGCTAGAAAGGCGGCCACACCCATCAGCCACGGTCGATTCATCGTCATGATCGTCAATGCGATCATGCCGAGCGCCACACCATCGAACGGTTTGGGCGCAAAGTTCATTGAAAAACATGCGTTCGATGCGTAGAGACCCGCCAGCAATGCACCCATCGCAATCGCCGTGACACGATCGCCCGTCAATCGGTAGGCCACCGTGATTCCGCAAAGCAAATAGATCAATCCACCGAGCGTCGCGGGAATGTAAGGATGAAAGCCTAGCTTTGTACTGGCAAACAGCAGTATCGAACCGGTCAAGCGGGGCGTCAGTTTCGCGCCGTGACTTCGTTCGCCCGGATCATCTGGAATCGTTAGCGGCGCTGTATCAGCCAGCGGTGAAACTGATTTCAGTTGATAGGCGGGGGGCAAAGACGATGGAAGATAAAAAAACACGGCGGGCGAGCAACTGAACAGGCCCGCCATAGCGACCACAAATAGCCAGCTCTTCAGAATCCAGTAACGACCTTCGATAAGTGTGTTCATGGAGACGATTTGCCTGGCGTTCGTTGCGATTGAAGAAAGTTCACGAAGTGTTCGATCGAAAGACCCACGATCAACACGCTAGGGGCAACCACTGGCAAAGCGTATCGATCCCATGCAAAGGGTATCCAAGAAACCAACATGACAAAAGCGACTGACCACCAAAGTGCGATCAGCATCAACGTCCAGCTTCGATCATTGTCGTTAGGCCGCAGGATCAGTCTGATCTGATTGCCAAGCAAAGCGATCAGAACGAGCATTGCAAAACGGTTGCCACAAACGATCGTTGCCACCGCGCTGATGCGCGAGCCGATATCGTGAAGTCGCCCGCCCAGTATTTGTTCTTGAATGTCGGCAGTCAGCCGGTGTTCGTTGGACAGCGCCATGATGCCAATTGCAGCCAAGATACCCATCAGGCACATCAGACGACGAACCGTTCGCAAGTCTGAATCTTCGATCGGCAGTCCTTCGCCGCGCAGCACTTGCCCAGCAATGGTTGGGGCGACGCGAATGGCAACTTGGCGACGCTTTTCGAAAGCTTCGTCGGCGCCCCATGCACCCGGCATATTGGCAAACATCAGATAGAACGAACCGAGGATATCGGGCGTCGCAATTCGTCGTCCCGAGGCGTGCAGGGTCGCCCCAATCAAGTACTTGCCCAGTGCCGGGTTTTCGCGTGCGGGCAAGAGCTGCCAATCGTTGTGATCAAGGTCGCGCTCGACGAAGGCCAAGTCATAGTAGTATGCCGATCTAATCCAGTAGACTTCGTCTTCGTGAAATTGATCGACAGCGGGGAACGCGAACTGCAGCACAATCAGAACAACGGGCAGGCACAAAGCGACCGATCGCAAACTTGGTTGCTTGCGATCGGGTTCGCGATCGTCAGTGGATTTATTGCGAGGGGTCACGCTTCTTCGTCGGCTGTCGATTCCAGGTTTGATACGCCCCCGCGTGCAGGTTTCGAGGGCTGGGGCGAATTCGAGTTTGCTAAATAGTCGCCGCGGCTAAAGTACTTTTCCAGCCAAACGTAGGCGACGATGAAGAAATAGCGGCTGCCCATTTCTTTAATCTTTAGTTTGGCAACACCGGTACGTCGATTCCGCCAAGTGATTGGAATCACGGTCCATGAATAGCCTCGCACGATCGCTTTGAGTGGCAGCTCGACTGTCAAATTGAAGTGCGGCGAGATGATCGGGCGACAGCCATCGATCACTGTTTTGCGATACGCCTTGAAGGCGTTTGTCGTGTCGTTTAGTGAGATGCGAAATAGAATGCGGATCCAGAAATTGACGATCCGGTTCAGACGCAGTTTGAACCACGGGTAGTCGATGACTCCGCCGCCTTTGACAAACCGACTTCCGAAAACGCAGTCCCAGCCTTCATTGAGCAGATTCCAATAGCGGACGACATCGCGGCAGTCGTCGGACTGGTCCGCCATCATGATCACGATCGCATCACCTTTGGCGGCGCTGAGCCCCGCGACAATGGCGCGGCCAAATCCGCCGTCACCTTGGTTCTTGATCGGGGCAAGATGCGGGTTTTCCGTTGCGAGTGATTGCAAGACGGACCATGTTGAATCGTTGCTATGGTCGTCGACCACCACAATTTCGTGAGGAATGGCTTTTAGGCTGAGTTCTAAATGCAAGTGTTGGATGGTCGACGCAATGCACTCGGCTTCGTCCTTGGCCGGAATGACGACGCTGAGCAATTGCAGCGTACGGTCGCTTGACGGCGCACTGGCAGAGTGACTGGAAGTCGTGTCGAGATCATCGCGGTTCATTGAGCAAGGATTCCGTGCGGTTGTGATTCCGTGCGTTGGTGCGGCGCGATCAGTATAAGTTTGATTGGTCCAGCCAATCGGGATGTTGCTCGGCGTGAGTCGCGATTTCTTCGAAGATTTCTTCGGTCGTCATCGTTGGATTCCAATCCCAGTGCTGCTCGGCCGCCGCCGAATCCAGGACGACCCACGGAAGGTCGAACGGCCGCGTGTTGGGATCGGATTCGACTTGATGGTTGCCCCAGCGATCGCAGCACCACTGACTGACTTGGGCGAGCGAGCGTGCTGACGCTAAACCGCCCGACACATTGACGATTGGCGGTCGATCGTTGCTGGTGGGAGCTTTGATTTGGTCAACGACGAGGGTTGCCAAGTCTTTGGGGTGCAGGCAATCGCGAACTTGAAAACCACGGCCGCCAAACCCGGTGTAACGAAGCGGCGCACGAGCTCGCCAAGATCGTAGCCAAAAGGAAAAGATGCCTTGGTTGGCACGGCCGAACTGAGTTCCGCCAGCCAAAATGCCACAGCGATTGACAAAGACCGGTATGTCGAACGCGTAGCCGTATTCCAAAGCGATTGCTTCCGATGCAAGCTTCGTGGCACCGTAGAGTGACACCGGCGCCGCGGTGGAAAATTTTTCGCCAATGCCACGCTCGGTTAATCCGGTCAGCGCGAATCCGCTTTCCAAATCGAATGCGTTGTTTGTTTCCAGCACCGGCAGCGATGCTAGGGGCGGAATCGAATAGACGCGCGAAGAACTCAGCAGCGTGAAGCCCGCGCGCCATTGGCGGCATTGTTCTAGCAGGTGCGTTGTGCCGATCAGGTTGTTGTCGACCACTTGCCTTGGTGAGCACTGCGTCGAGATGCCGGCCAGCACGCTAGGGTGGGCTGCCGCATCGATCACCCAGTCGCACGTTGGCAGCGATTGCAAGTCGCCGGGGACTCGAACATCGGCATGAATGAACCGGACACCTAGCGATGCGAGTTCGCTGGCGTTGCCGGCCGACCCACTTCGCGAAAGGTTGTCGATACCAATGATTTCGCAACCCGACAAATGTTCGGGAATCGCTTGAGCCAACGTTGATCCCACGAAGCCGCAAACTCCGGTGATCAGAATTCGCTTCGGCATGAGTTGCAGCGCGAGAAGAGTACACGGCCTGGGATCGACCAAAACGAGGCTGGTCGATAACGCCTAGGGCAACCACTGTACCACACAAACGCAGGCCACCTCGCTGCGGTCGATGATGTTAGGCTTGCTGTAACTTTGCGACGGGCTGGGCCGTTTTCGCGCGAGCTACGAAGTCGGGCCAAACTTCATCGGCAAGTTTGGTCTCGCCCAGCGTGATCGTCTCGTTGACATTCAGATTGCCTTCCAAGATGTGCGCCGAATTAAGGGCATAGAATCCTGGGACGCTAGTGACGATCGGTGGCAGACGAGTGCTGTAGTCGATCGTCGCCAGTGCGGCGACGTACTTGGCACGAGCCACTTTGAAGTCCAACACGTTGTCGCGAGAAAAGTGATCGTACATTTTCTCAAGCGTCGACAAGCACTTTTCTTTGTAGTCTTCGTCAGTCTCGTTGAGCCCTTCGTGATCGTCGGGAAGGTACTTGGGCAGGTAAACCAAGTGGTTGCCGCCAAGCTGGGTTTCCGGGTTCACGATCGTCGACATCTCGATCACCGCGGTCAGCGGAACCCAAGTGTCGGTGATGTTGGTGACGTAATAGGGGCTGATCGGTTCCTTCAAAAGCATCGATGCGCAAACAACGCCGAGGTAGCGAATGGCTTCGAGCTTTTGTTTTTCGGCGGTTGTCAGTTCGTCACATGATTTCGAAATCAGCGGCGACGCGATCGTCGAGACAACATTGTCGAAACGCTGGGTATCGCCGTTGCCGAACGTGACATCCAGTCCGGGACCGTCGCTTGCCGTTGCGACTTGGTTGACTGGGGATGAAGTCATCACGGTTAGACCTTGTTCGGTCAGCACATTGACCCACTGGTCCAAAATGCGTGCATAACCGCCCGGAACGTAGCCGAACATTTCTTTCTTGGCGCCGCTGCGACGGGCTTTGTACATGCGGGCGGTGTGCGCCCAAATGAATGCAGCGGAGGTTTGTTTGTAGGCGTCACCCAGTTTGGCTTTCAGAAGCGGCAACCAAACTTTTTCGAAGGCACCGTTACCGGACCAACGTCGCAGCCATTTTTCAACCGACAGCTTTTCCAGTCGCCGCCAACTCTTGATCTTCGACGCATAGAAAATCGTCCCGCCCAGTCGCAGTCGTTCGAACATCGACAGCGGCGGGAACTTCAAGAATTCGGCCGTGTTGCTCATCGACAGCAACTTGCCATCGGCGTAGAAGCCGGTTTTGGTTTCGACCCAATCGATTTCGCTTTCCAGCCCAATCTCGGACAGAACATCGCGCAGCTTTGAATCGCTAAGCAGAGTGACGTGGTAGAAGCGGTCCCAGACGATGTCGCCCAATTGCCACGCGCTGGTCAATCCACCCATCACTGGCGCAGCTTCGGCGATCGTGACGTCTTGGCCGCGAGCGATCAAATCACGAGCGATCTTCAGGCCCATTACGCCGCCACCGACGACTAGCCATGACTGTCGTGGGGCGTCTTTTGAAATCGAATCCGGCACGACTAGTTGTTCCCAACGCGGTGACGACCGAGCAATTTCAGTGTCAGCCAGATGGTCTTGAAGACTTGCATCTTGCTGTCACCGCCCTTTTGGTCGTAACGCAAACGCAGGGGAGCTTCGCCGAACATGACGCCTTGATTGCGCAGTTTCAACAGAATGTCGGCCATGCACGAGAAGCCTTTTTCGCCAACAAAATTGTCGCCGTGTTCGGCAAACGCTTGGCGGATCACCGAGGCACGGTAAGCGCGGTATCCCGAGGTGTAATCGCGAACGCCACGCGTCGGAAACATCGTCGAGAATAGAACGCGTGCGCCGATCGACAGAATGTGTCGTTCGAAGGGTACGCCGATGACGCGGGCGCCGGGTTGGAAACGCGAGGCAATGACAACGTCACAGCCTTCGTTGATCATGCTGACCATGCGGTTGATCAACCCCGGTGGGTGCGTGTTGTCGGCGTCCATCGTGACGATGATGTCGCGTTCGCCGGCGCGGTCGACCGCTTCACGCAGACCGTCGCGGATGGTGACGCCAAGGCCCGAGTTGACTTCGTGCTTGACCAAGTGGATTGGCATTTGGAATGACATCTGCGCTGCGATTTTCGCAGTGTCGTCCTTGCTGCCGTCGTCCACGATGACAACTTCGTAGGGCAGGCCGCTGTCCGCGAAGGCTTCGCCGATTCGTTCCAACAGTTCTGGCAACGCTTCTTCTTCGTTATAGGCCGGCAACGCCATGAACACTTTTACCGGACGGAATCGCATGGAATCGCGAGACTCGTTGGCTGACTGAACTTCGGACGTTTCTTGGGCTTGCGTTTCCGGACCGGTAGATTCGTTATTCATGGTGTGTGGGGCCGACGCATGTCAGGCGTAACTGGGCAAAGGTGGGGGATTGTCAGAACCCGCGAAGGGGAGCTGTCAAACATGGGGTTTCCAGTGTTATCGCTACAACCGGTTCCTACAAGACTTAGAATGGTGAACTTTTAACCACTTTTCTCACTGTGGCTAGAAATTCCCTTAAGATCCAGTTTGCGACCCTTTGGATTGCACCACCAGAACGACCAAAATCGCCAGCCCGACGGCTAAGCAGACGCCATTGACGCTGGTTAGCACGCGTACGGCCGTGACGCCCGGATCGAGCCGCCCCAGAATCATGCGAGTCGAGACGTAGTTGAACAGCGGAATGGCCCACAATCCGGCCAGCCCTAAACGCCAAACTGCGGGAACCGCGGCCCAGGTTTGGGGCGATTTTACCAGGATGGCGGCCAGCGGTCCGACCATCAGCATCGTGTCGTAGGACTGGTGATACAGGCTGACCAGCATCGTCAACAGGATCAGTCCACCGGTAACGCCGACCAGTCCGTCGTCGACGCCTTGGCGGCGACGGCGATTCAAAATCAACATTGACGGAATCAGAATCACTGCCATCACAATCAGGTGGGTCGCTTCCTTGGGGTCTTTACCGGCCCATTTTGCGGCGACCGCCAACACGTCGACTCGGGTCCACGAAAACACAGGCGACTCGTCGTCCTGAGCTCGGTGGATCTCTTGTGCCGTTTCGACGTCGTCTCGCAGCACTTCGATGCCACGCCCCATGTCACCGTCGCCCTCGCGGTAGGCAAGCCAAGCAAACGGAACACCAGCCGAAACGATGCTGAGTATGGCGCCGATGATGATCGCTTTGACATTCCCGCGAGCCAACATCAGAAAACCGAGTGGCAGGATATAGGTGGGTTTCGATGCGACGATCGCCAACATGATCGCCGACATCCAGGGACGTCGTTCGCCCCAGTGAATCGACAAGTACGTCGCCAAAATCAATTCGAACGTAAAGTAACCGTCGAACAGGGTGATGTGTCCGCCGCGTGAAAACACCAATGCGGCGGCGACGGCAAATGCCAAGTCCCAGCGGATCGGACGTTTGATCGAATCGGTTTGATTCGTTGCTGATCCGGATGCTGATCGAGTTGATGATGACACAACCGCAGACGATACGAGGATGCCGATCGCAAGGATGACAGCCACCGAAAAAACAAAGAACAGAACTTCGGCCGTGTGCAGCGGCAGCAGCACAAACGGCGTGTGCAGCACTAAAACCGATGGCAAGAAAAACGGAATCTGTCGGGCGACTGGATTCGCTGCTGCGTAGTCAGCACCGTAGGGGCTGATCCCTTCTAAGACCGCGCGAGTCGGAAAGTAGATCCCGTTGTGAAAGTCGCACATGCCTTGCCGCGACGGATCGAACGGTCCCGGCGTTTGGTATTGTTTGACGGTTCGCGCGGCCGTCAACGCGACGCCGATCACAAACAGGGCGATCGCCAGCAACGCGTAGAAACGGTTGCCAACTTCGAAACGACTAGCCATGGGTTCTGCCTAATAATCGACGCGTCGCTGCGGTCACGTCGTCTTGTCGCATCAGCGATTCGCCAACCAGAACTGCTTTGACGCCGCCACGTCCGAGCATCAGCACATCGTCGTTGGTCACGATGCCGCTTTCGCCGACAAGCAATCGATCATTGGGAATCGCGGGACGCAGATCGAGTGTGTGCGAGAGTGATGTTTTGAATGTTTTCAGATCGCGATTGTTGACGCCGACCAACCGAGTCCCCGTTGCGAGTACCGCATCCAAATTGGACGGTTCGTACAGTTCAATCAGAGTTTGCAGTCCCAGTTCGGCGGCTTGGTCATGCAGTTGTTTCAGCTCGCTTGGTGACAAACATTCGGCAATCAGCAATACGCAATCCGCGCCGACGACGCGGGCTTGCAACAGTTGGTACCGGTCGACGATGAAGTCCTTGCGCAGCAGCGGCAGATCGACGGCCGCGCGAACTTGTTTTAGGTATTCCAGCGAGCCTTGAAAGAACGGTTCGTCGGTCAGCACGCTGATGCAGGCCGCCCCGCCGTCCTGGTAGCACTTCGCCAAGGTGGCCGGATCAAAGTCTTGACGAATCAGCCCTGCCGAAGGACTGGCCTTTTTGACTTCGGCGATCAATTGAACTTCGTCACCGGCGGCCAATGCCGCATGAAAATCACGGCACGGCGGCAGATCGCCGAGCATCGATTCCAGTTCGGATGCCGGAACTCGGCCACGATCGGATTCGATCGTGATCCGCGTTTGGTCGATGATTTTATCGAGAATCGTCATGGTGCTTAGTGCTTGAAGTGACGTCGGCCGGTCAGCACCAAGGGCAAGTTGTACTTGTTGCACGCTTCGATGACTTCGTTGTCTCGGCGTGAACCACCGGGCTGGATCACGGCAACGACGCCCGCTTCGGCAGCGGCTTCGATCGAGTCGGGGAAGGGGAAGAACGCGTCCGATGCCAACACCGAACCGTGGCCGCGATCACCGGCTTTGTCGATCGCGATTTCAACGCTATCGACGCGGCTCATTTGGCCTGCACCGACGCCGATCAGTGACGTGTCTTTCGCCAACACGATGGCGTTACTCTTGACGTGGCGGACCATTTCCCAGGCGAACGAAACGTCGTCCCACAATTCGTCGGCGACTTTGGTATCGGTGACCGTTTTCCACTGCAACATCGAACTGGTCATGCGGTCAGCGTCTTGCACCAAGACACCGCCGGAGATGAACCGGCGCTGGATCGGCGACGGTGGCGTGTCTAAACGGCCGACTTGCATCAAGCGAACGTTTTCTCGCCACTTCGGTTTGCTCGTTAGCAGTCCAACGGCTTCGGCTTCGAAGTCCGGTGCGACGATGGCTTCGATGAACAGTCCGGGTTCGCACAGCAGTTCGGCAGTTTCGCGATCGACCGTTCGGTTGAACCCCAGCACGCTGCCGAAGGCGCTTAGCGGATCGCCGGCGAGTGCTTTGCGGCATGCTCGGGCGAGCTTGGCGTCGGTTGCCGCGCCGCAGGGGTTGTTGTGCTTGATGACCGAAACAGCAGGGCCACCAAAACCGCGAACGATTTCTAGCGCCGAGTCGAGGTCCAGCAAGTTGTTGTACGACAGTTCTTTGCCGCTGATTTGACGTGCCGAAACCAGGTTCGCACTGCGGACGGTCGGGTCGACGTAAAGGGCCGCCCGTTGGTGTGGGTTTTCGCCATAGCGAAGCTGAGTCTTGCGACGAAGCGTCACATTCAGGCTGGCTGGGAATTCGCCGCTGATCGTGTCACCTCGCATGAAGTCGGCGATCGCGCGGTCGTAACCGGCCGTGTGTTCAAAGGCGTCGGCAGCAAGCTTGCTGCGGAATTCAAGCGTCGTGCCACCGGCTTCGTCCAACTGGCCAAGCAGTTCGCTGTACTGTTGGGGGCTGGTCGCGACAGCGACATCGGTATGGTTCTTGGCTGCGGCGCGGACCAAGCTGGGGCCGCCAATGTCGATCTGCTCGACGCACTCTTCGCGGCTGACGCCTGGGCGGGCCGCCGTCGCGGCGAACGGATACAGATTCACGACCACCAAATCAAACGGAATGATGTCGTGTTCGTCGATTGCGTCCATGTGATCGTCGCGGTCGCGAATCGCTAGGATGCCACCAAAGATTTTTGGGTGCAGCGTTTTGACGCGGCCATCAAGCATCTCTGGGAAACCCGTGTAGTCAGCAACGTCTTCGACATCGATGCCGGTTTCTTCCAGGTGGCGACGGGTGCCACCGGTGCTGTAGATCGCTACGCCAGCACGTTGCAGCCCAGCGGCCAAGTCGGACAAACCGAGCTTGTCGCTGACGCTGATCAAGGCAGTGCGGATGGGGGCAACGTCAGAGGCAGTCATAGCGATCCGGAGTGGTCAAACGCAGAGAAAAACGCGAGGCAAGGTGGCCTCAAGGGCGCTCTTGTGTACTCGCCAAAAGCCGTAAACGTCAACGGGGCGATGCTACTGGATCGAATGAAAACCGGGTCACATACGGCACTCCCCGGCCGCTACCGCGTCCGATCCCCCTAGGCATCAAGTTATGCAGACGCGATGAAATTAGTGTGCGATTTGTGAAGATTAATGTTCAAGCGACGGTACGTGGGGAACACAAAGGGAACACTAATCGGCGCTAATTGAACACTAATTCGAGTGGGCTGAAGTGAAACAGCCTTAACCTGATGCCGATGGGCCGTTACCGTGTCCGACCCTACCGCAAGCGTGGTGTGATGTCGATTTCGTGAATACCGGAGTTATTTCCCAACAAGTCCTACAGACGCACTGCGATTCCCGCTTCTCGCATCGCAGCTTTGGTTTCGGCGATCGTGAATTGGCCGAAGTGAAAGATGCTGGCCGCTAGGGCCGCGTCGGCCTTGCCGTCGCGAATCGCATCGACCATGTGTTGAGGCGAACCGGCCCCGCCGCTGGCCACGACCGGGATTGAAACCGCTTCGCTGACCGCCGAAGTGATCTCGATGTCATAGCCGTCTCGCGTCCCGTCGGCGTCCATGCAGGTCAAAACGATCTCGCCAGCCCCGAGTCGTTCGATCTCTTTGGCCCACTCGACCGCCATCAGTCCCGTCGGTTTACGGCCGCCGTTGATGTGGACTTCCCAGACTTCTTTGCCGTCTTTGATGATCCGTTTGGGGTCGATATTGACGACGATGCACTGGCTGCCAAACCGGTCGGCGGCGCGGCGTACAAAGTCGGGATCGGTGCAGGCGGCCGAGTTGATCGACACTTTGTCGCAACCGGCCGACAGCAGGGCTCGCACGTCCTCGACCGTTCGCACGCCGCCGCCAACGGTCAACGGCATGAAGACTTGTTCAGCCGTTCGCCGAACGACGTCCAAGATGATGTCGCGTTCTTCGTGGCTGGCCGTGATGTCCAAAAACACCAACTCGTCTGCCCCCTCGGCCTCGTACCGACGCGCCACTTCGACCGGATCGCCAGCGTCACGCAGGTTGACGAAATTGGTTCCCTTGACGACGCGGCCTTCAAAAACGTCCAAGCAGGGGATCACACGGGCGGCAAGCATGGTCGGAATTCTCGGTTTACGAAAGCAAGTTTGATGCGGTCGATTGGCACTGGTCCAAATAGCCGACGCCAAACAAATTCAAATGGTTCAGCAGATGATAAAGAACATAGACGCCCGATCGCCGTTGCCAACCGGCGGCCAGTGGGAATGCGTCGTTATAGGCGTCGTAAAAACCACTGGGACAGGATCCGAACAGCCGCAGCATCCCAAACTCGGCTTCGCGACAACCGTAGGAGACCGCCGGATCAATGATGACGGGTTGCCCGTCGGTGTCGCACAGGTAATTGCCGCTCCATAAATCGCCGTGCAACAGCGACGTCGCGTCCTGTCGCCCGGCGAGCAATTGATCCATCCGGTTGATGGTCGTTTCGACGTCTCGCCGAAGCTGCGAACTGGCCAGCCCCTGGTCAACTGCCAATTTGAGTTGAAATCCAATCCGCTGGTCGGCCACAAATTCCGGCCACCTTGGTCGAGGCGAATTGGGTTGCCGAGTCGCCCCCAGATAGTTGTCGCGGTCGAGCCCGATTTGGGTTCCCAGCGTATTGCGATGCAGTTGGGCTAGCGAATGTCCAAAACGGGCAAAGTAATCTGGCCCGCGTCTGCCCGCATCGATCCACTGCAACACCAGCCAAGATCGTCCACTGATCACACCACTGGCAAGAGCCTCGGGCACGCCAATCGCATCGGCCGCTCGCAGGCAACCAAGCCCGTCTCGTTCACATCCAAAGTTATCCGCAAACGACGCGTCGTTCGATTTTATAAAGACAGTTTGGGCAGTGCGATCGCGAAACCGTACGTCAACACGCACAGCATCGCTGATGCAGCCACCACCAACGGTCGTCACGTTCGTGACTGTGTCGATGTTTGGAAGCAGTTGCCGAACCGATGATTCAATGTCACTTGCGGGCATGGATCAGATGGGGGTGGCAACGCTGGTTTGCGTCTGAGTTTCGATCGCTTGTGGCGTTTGCAGTGGCACCAACAGATCCGACCGTTCGGCGCGAACTGCCTGTTCGGTTTCATAACGCATTCGAGTCGCCGTTGCTTCGGCGTGAACGAGTCTGTCGTATTGCTCGCCCGTCATCACTCGCGTCGTTTCACTTAGCAATTCAGGGTCGTAGGTTAGTCCCGGATGATCTTGCGCGGTCGCGTACTTTTCGATGCCAGCTTTGGCTGCGTACAACGTTTGTTCAATCGCGGCGACACGGTCGTCGGCGGTTTTGCGAGCGATCCCTTGAGGTTCCTTCTTCGCCGCGCTGCCAAACGGGTCGTAGTCATCACCGGCGTGCGTGATCCGATCCCACCAACTCGGATAGCGGCCAAAAATGTTGGTCGCGATGCGGTCGGATCGATTCATCATGTAACTGGAAACGGCACGACTGCGTTTGAAGAACGATGTCGGAATCAACGCGTGGTCCCAGACCGTTTTTGACTTCACCGCCATGTAACGCACATTGGCGATCAATTCGTACAACAGTCCCAAACTGACTTCGTTTTCAAGCATCTGGCGATACGTGACGCCGTAATTGAGCGACCGTTCGGTCAGGTAATTCAGCTTCGGCATGATGTTTCGTACGCCGCCGCGTCCCCATGTTTTGCAGGTCCGCGCGACGCGTTGCTCGTTGAACAGATCGGTCAGAATCGAATCGACCAGTTCGCCACCGATTTGCCGTACCTCGTCGTCGGTCATCGGACGATCGATGTAATTTTCGCTGTAACGGGGGAACGTTCGCTCGCTGACCAGACGGATGAAACGGTCAACTTTGTCTTCGAACTTCAGCGCCAAAAATATCCCGTGCTTGTTCGCCTTGCTGGTGATGAAGTCACGGTCGATCGCGTCGATCCCATCGACTTCGTACAGCACGGCCGAACCCTTGGTCGAGTCGAGGGTGCGGCGAACTTCCAATTTGCCGATCTTGCGACGTTTGAAAAATCCCCACTTCGTATCCGTGTCGCCGGTGTCATAGCGATGCACGATGATCCAGCGGTGCAGCGGATCGTCTTTGGACAGTTTCCGCTGCAAACGATTCGCTTCCGCTTCCAGCCACTTTGCTTTCGGTTGAAACAGGAACGTTCGGCGGTTGATGTCAAATTCGTGAACCGCACCGAGCGAAACGTCGGCCAAGTCTTGAGCACCGCTGGCGATTCCGCCGACGACTTCTTGGCTGCGCGCGACGTACTGGTTCCACCTGCCCACCGCTTTCAGGAACTCTCGCTGTGTTTTCAGTTGGCTTGGTTTCTTTTCGTCGCTGACTGGGATCAATGAAGCGGCCAGCATCGCTTCGCCGCCGGTTCGCGAGTCGCCAACGATGTAGAAGTTAATGTCGTGATCGGCGGCCGCTCGCAAGAACTGGCTCTTGGCTAACTGCTTGAATGCGACGGTCGATCCCGATGGTGTTTCGTAGTAGTTGTTGGGGATGATGATTGTCATCCCCGACCACTGTTGCAGCAACGATTGGTCATGGTCAACGGCGCGAATCAGGTCAAGGAACCCGTAGTACGAAACGTCCCAGACATCCAGGCTGCTGCCAAAGTAATCAGCAAGCTGAGTCCATTTGTCGATGTCGGTGGTCGTCGTTTTTTCGTTGGCGATCAACAAGAACCGCGATCCGTCTTCTCGCAGGTAACGCTCGGAAACACGGATGAAGGTTTTGCGGTAATCGACGCGGCGGTACTTTTCGTTGTCGGCGCTCGATTTTGGCCGCTGCAGGTCCAAGTCGACACCGAGCGCGAACCCTTGATAGGGAATCGCGTTAGCCGAGTCACGGATTCCGATGCGAGTTTCAATGACCGTGGTCGCACCAGGTGCCAATTCACCAACCCGTTTTTCGTAGGCGTCGGTCAACAAATCGAACTCGGCATTGTCGGTTCCGAAGAATACGATTTGCTGGTTGTCTAAATCGCCGCCGAGCAGTCGAACGTGCGATCGGATGGCGCGATACAGGTACTTTTGGTCAAACGTTTCGTCGCCCACGTTCGTCACGCCCCAGATGACTCGCGTGGATTCGCCCGGCGCCAGGCTGTTCAGACACGTGATCGGTGACAGTTCGACCGGGAAACGAACGCGCAGGTCTTCGCCGTTTTCAAAGTTGCGAAACGGCCGCCCGATGCCACTTTCCAAACTCGACTGCGGTGAAACCGGATGACGAAGCCGGAATGCTCGCTTGCGAGGATCGTCAGCGATGTAGTCGCCGATTCGAAGTCGAATACCGGCCGTGTCAAAAGTATACGTTTCCTCCGGTGCAATCGATTGATTGATCTGCAGGTCGACGCTGTTGACGAGCAACCACTGGTCGCTTTCCAGATAAATTCGCACCGTGTAGTTGGGCGGTGTTGGCATGCCGCCGCAGTTACGCACCGTTAGGTTGTCGATCGAAACCAGCGAGTCGGGTTCGACGACGCTGTATTCGCTGGCGATGTCGAACGTGACTAATTCCAGATCGTACGGCGAGTCATAGGTTTGATGGCCGCCGCGTGCATCGGTAACGACGATTTGGAATCGGCCGTCGTTGCCGGGCCCGGCATCACGGGCTCGGTATCGGGACATCGATCCGGTGTGACCGCGTCGGCCATCGATGCCGCCGGGGTTGGATCGCATGATCGTTCGTCGTTGCGTACGGCCCTGCGAGTCGCGATAGGTTTTCGTTTCGGTCCAGTGATAACTGCTGCCGCCTTTGCCGCCGGGACCGCCCCGTCCACCGCGTCCTGCCTTGCCGGCGAAGCCAAGATCGCCGCCGACCAAGTTTCCTTTGATCAGCATCAATAGGCCGGTGTTGTTTTCGTCGACCGAGACGACGGTCGAGCCACCATCCCCACCTGGTTTGCCATCGGTGGGTTCGCCCGCATCGCCGCCGTCACCGCCGGGGCCACCGTTGCTGCCCGAGGTGAAGCGCGTCGCGTTGCGGCCGCGATATCCTTGGCTGCCCGGACCGCCGTCGCCGCCGCGTCCACCGTTGCCTCCCTTGCCGCCGGTGCCACGGATGTAGAGGTATCCTTCGGCGGCGATCGCAACTTGGTCACGCAAAGCCGATCGCTGTTTGCCGGCCGGTTGCACTTCGCCACTGATCGCTAGCGTGCCGCTGGTGCGGTCGCCGCGCTCGTAGTCCAGAACCAATTGCGCGGCGCCGGCGTGTTGGCCGGGGACCGCTTCGGTGGCATCGCCGCCGCGGTTGCCACGAGTGCCTGGTGATGCCGGCGCGTTGTAGAAGTTTTGTCCGTCGTGACCATTTGGGCCGTCACGCCCACTGATATCGATCACGCCAAGCAACACCATCTCGGCATCCGATGCAAAGCAACCAGCGTCACTGAAGCTGGGCGAAGATTCGTCGGTGGAATGAGGAAATGGCAAGGTGCGATCGAATTCTAAGTGTCAATAAGTGTCAAGTTGTTAAGCGGGATCGGCATACAGATCGAGCAGTTCCTGCGGAACTCGCTGCAGTTTACCGTTTCGGTCGATCACGCCCAGAGTCACCGTGGCTTCGACCAACGTGACTGCGTCGCGAGTGATCGTGTAGTCGTGGATGATTTTAGCCGCGGTGACTTTTGCTATCCGCGTTTGAATGTCGATCACGTCATCGTACTTTGCGGGACTGCGATAGCGACAATCGACACGCACGACGACAACAAACTGGCCGGCTTCTTCCATCGACCGATACCTGCCGCCACTGGCTCGCAGCAGTTCGGTTCGGCCGATTTCAAAGTACTGTAGATACCGCGAGTGATGCACCAACCCCATCGGGTCGCATTCGTCGTATCGGACTCGTTGCTGGATCGTGTGTTCTCGCATTGCTTTTTCTTATTCGCTTCGCAGACTCTGAAACAACTTGGCTCGGGCCAGTCGCCAATCGCGTTCGATTGTCGCCACACTGACGTCCAACACCTCAGCGACATCGGGGATTGATAGACCGGAAAAGAACCTCAGTTCGATGACTTCGCGTTGGCGGGGCGATTCCTTTTCCAGCTCGTCGAGGGCGGCTTCTAGATCGACAAAGTCGCACTGGTTGCTGGCTTCGAAGTTGTCCAGAACGATGTCGAGCGATCCACGTTGGAATTCGCCGCCTCGTTTGGTGGTGCGCCGGGCGCGGGCGTGATCGACCAGAATCTGACGCATCGCTCGGTTGGCCATTCCGAAAAAATACCGTCGGTCGGCTGCATTGGCGACGGCGTCGGAATCGAGTAGCCGCATACAGGCTTCGTTGACCAATGCGGTCGCCTGCAACGTGTGATCGGGCCGTTCGCGACTCATCAGCGCCGCCGCCATGCCGCGAAGTTCGCTTTGCAGTTCGGTGAAAAGAGCTTCTTTGGCAGAATCGTCGCCCGACTTGACTCGTTGCAGCAGAACCGAGACTTCGTGTGGCGATTCGGACATGACAGATACTCAGTGTGAAGACGCGGTTGGAAGCCGATCGAAGTGACGGTCCACCAACATAACATCTCGCCCGGTACTACTGACCGCGCATGAAAAACCCTCGCACCTTTTGCAAGTGCGAGGGATAAACGGGGGCATTCGTTTGGCGAGTGAGTTACCAACCGTAGCCGTAGCAAGGCATCACAGCGGGTTGGTACACCGGTTGTGGGTTGTAGCGATTGTCGACGGCGCGGGCACCGCTGAAACTGTCCTGTCCCCAGTTGGCTCGAGCACTTGCGTCGGCACGGGCGTTGGACCAGTTTCCGTTGGCGATCGCTTGGCCGTTGGATTGCGCGACGCCGCCCCAAGTCGATCGAGCGGTCGAGTTGACGTGCGATCGGGCGCCCCAACCGTTGGCTGTCGATCGACCGTTGGCGATCGCAGTGCCACCGTTGGCGATGGCAGTGCTGTTGCCGCTGGCGAAGCCACCGTTGCGGCCGCTGCCGGTCATGTTGGCTCGTGCGAATCCGCCGTTACGGGCAACGGCGGTTGCGTTCAATCGCGTGTTGCCGCGGCCGCTGGCATTGGCGATGGCGGTGCCGCCGTTTGAGTAGCTGCTGGCGGTGACTTGAGCACTTGCGTCGGCGGCGAACAAGCAAAGGGCGGCC
>JBAUHR010000643.1:0-3623 GCA_049680385.1 Rubripirellula sp.
GTCAAACGAACGATATACTTCTTCTCACTCATCACAGAACCCTCCTTGGATTAGATTTGGTTCTGCGAATCAGCGCCGATTTCTCAATTCGACGCAACCCTAATTTTCATCTCTGACAATCCACTAGTCGCCGGCGACTCGGGCAACGATGCTGGGATGCTGACGGGACGAACACTTGGCGTGGTGGTTGGCAATTACAGCCCGGAATTAGAACGGCTGCGGACCAAGCCCCGAGTCTATTTTGCCGACGGGCATCATGCACGCGGCGTTATCGAAGGCATCAAGTACTACAACTTCTTAGAAAATATCGTAATTCCGAATGATCGAATCGAACCACCGACCAGCGCCGAGTAATGGAGCAGTCGGTGCGTAGAGTCCCATTCGATTGAAGGCCGAACTGTCACTGAAGCGTTTGCAGCCACGTCTGGAAACACTTTGGGCTGCGGAAAAAGCTGATGAAAAGCTGACGCACGAGTTTGACGTGCGTCTTGCTGAACATTGGCCCGATCTGTTCGAGTTGTTGTTTGACCTGTATGGCAACCGCTACGACTTCTTTTATCATCTCGAACAGATTCTGTTGACCGCAGCAACGGCGTGGCTGCATCGCCCAGAGTCACTTCGGAATCTGGACCGGCACCGTATCAACGAACCCGATTGGTTCTCGTCCGAGAAGATTGTCGGTGGCGCGCTGTACGTGGATTTGTTCAGCGGCAATCTTGGCCAACTGCGCGAGTCGATTGACTACTTCAAAGAGCTTGGGTTGACCTACTTGCACCTGATGCCACTGTTCGCCGTTCGTCCCGGCGACAACGATGGCGGCTACGCGATCAGCAATTATCGCAGTGTCGATCCGCGGTTGGGAACCATCGAGGATTTGCGCATGTTGGCCGACGACTTGCGCGCCGCAGGGATCACGTTGGTGCTCGATTTTGTGTTCAACCATACTTCGGATGACCACCAATGGGCTCAATCGGCACAGGCGGGAATTCAAGAGTACCAAGACTTTTATTACATTTTTCCCGACCGCCGCATTCCCGATCAGTACGAAAAAACGCTGCGAGAAATTTTTCCGACCGTGCGACGGGGAAACTTTACGTGGCACGACGGAATGCAGCAGTGGGTTTGGACGACGTTCAACAGTTTTCAGTGGGACTTGAACTACAGCAACCCGGCCGTCTTTCGTGCGATGTTGGAAGAGATGTTCTTCATCGCCGACACGGGCGTCGATGCGTTGCGGCTCGACGCGGTTGCGTTTATCTGGAAATAGATGGGGACGAGCTGCGAGAACTTGGCGAAAGCTCACTTGTTGATACGTGCGTTCAATAAGCTGGCACGGATAGCAACGCCAAGCCTGTTGTTCAAATCCGAAGCGATCGTGCATCCCGATGATGTGGTCAAATACATCAGCGACGAAGAGTGCCAAATTTCGTACAATCCAACGCTGATGGCACTGCTGTGGGAATCGCTGGCGACACGCAAAGTCGACTTGCTGGTCCGTTCGCTTAGCCATCGTCACGAGTTGCCCAAGCAAACGGCTTGGGTCAACTACTTGCGATGCCACGACGACATCGGTTGGACATTTGACGACGCCGATGCAGCGGCACTTGGCATCAATGCGTACGACCATCGCAACTTCCTGAATCGGTT
The DNA here is from genome assembly GCA_049680385.1 of Rubripirellula sp. Taxonomy (GTDB): domain Bacteria; phylum Planctomycetota; class Planctomycetia; order Pirellulales; family Pirellulaceae; genus Rubripirellula. The sequence continues at coordinate 1,648 of JBAUHR010000643.1, forward strand.
TTACACCGGCCAGTATCCCAATTCGTTCGCCCGTGGCGTTCCCTTTCAAGAGAACGTCGAAACCGGCGACATGCGAATCGCCGGGACACTTGCTTCGCTGGCAGGACTCGAACTCGCGATCGAAAACGACTCGCCCGAGCAGCGTGATTTGGCGCTGCGTCGAATGCTGTTGCTGCAAAGCATCACGCTTAGCATTGGCGGCATCCCGCTGATCTATTTGGGTGAAGAGTGGGGAATGCTGAACGACTATGACTTTGTCATGGATCCGGCCAAAGCGGGCGATACTCGTTGGGTCCATCGTCCGAAGATGCAGTGGGAGTTCCTCAATGACCTTGGCGACGATGTTGAGTCACGTGAGGGATCGATCCGCAAGTCAATTTTTCGGTCACTGCAGCGAATGATCGGCGTTCGCAAGTCGCTGCCGGCTCTGTCGGGGCAAGCGATGGAGTTGGTCTCAGCCGGCAATTCGCATGTGCTATGCTTCCTGCGGTTTCACGACGGGCACCGTTTGATCGTCGCGGCAAACTTTTCGGAATCACCCCAAACGCTCAGCGGGAACGTGTTGCGAACGGCGGGACTTGGACGATTCTTCCAAGACGCCATTACCGGTGAGACGTTTCGAACCAGCGAAGATTTACACCTTCAACCTTACCAATACCTCTGGCTAAGTCGTGTCTAAATCGCACTCGATCGTTGTACTGGCAACCGACATGGACGGAACGTTCATTCCGCTTGATGGGAACGAACAAAACAGCGCGGATCTGGTTGAGCTTCAGTCGGAACTCGATTGCAACCACATCGCGTTGTTGTACGTGACCGGCCGCCATCACGAACTGGTTCTTGATGCCATCCGCTCGCATGGCCTGCCGTCGCCGCCATGGATGATTTGCGATGTCGGCGCGTCGATCTACCACTCAGAAAATGGTCGCAATTACGATTTGGTTCAAGAGTACGCCGATCACTTGGGCCAATTAGTCGGCGACCACGACCGCAGTCGAATTGTGCAATGCCTTGGTGCAATCGCGAACCTGCGAATGCAAGAAGACGAGAAACAATCGCGGTACAAGATCAGCTACTACTGCGGCGCGGCCACCATAGACAAGTCGGTCACCGCGATCCGACATCAACTCGGCCAAGACAAAGCACCCTACCGTGTCATCGATAGCGTTGATCCATTCACCGGCGACGGACTGATCGATTTGTTGCCAACGGGAGTCTCCAAAGCGTACGCGCTGAAGTGGTGGGCCATTCACACCGGCACCGATCAAGCCGCGATCACCTTTGCCGGTGATTCAGGAAACGATCTCGCCGCGCTAACCGCCGGGTACTGCAGCATCATCGTCGGAAACGCCGACGAGTCCGTGGTCGCCGAAGCCCAACGCGCCCACGATTCCGCAGGCTGGACCGACCGACTAGTCATCGCCAAAGCACACGCAACCCAGCGGCGTCTTAGAAGGACTGCGAAGCTTTCTAAAGTAGTGCGGGCTGCCAGCCTGCATCCACGCCACTAGCCGACGAGCATCAACTGAAAATCGCCTCGGACAACTAGCACTTTGGTGGCGGTTGCGAGGTGATCATCGGCGGTGACTTCAAACTAACGGTTAGCGAGCGTCACCTCACTGAAGAACGCGTTACAGACGCGGCCCGCTGTTTTTTACGAATGTATCGCCTCAATCGCCGCCTCAATCGTCGCTTCGATCAACTGCGACTCGGAAGCGTGTCTTTTCGACTATCTTAGACGGGCACCGAAACGCCAAGCCTTTCCGGCCATTTCACATTCTTAGCCAAACGATTTCAAATGAACTTCGCAATTCCATTTTGCCCTGGTCTGCGGCTTGCTGGATCTTTGACCACAAGCTTTCCGCGAGCCGGAACTCGCGTTCTCGCCATCTTGTTTCTGTTGCCCACAATCTTGACTTTCGCTCAAGAGAGATATCCCGTTCACCCTGACACTGTGGCGAAAGACGGAGTCCCGA
>JBAUHR010000644.1:0-2519 GCA_049680385.1 Rubripirellula sp.
TCGGTATCGGTATCGGTATCGGTATCGGTATCGGTATCGGGGCCGGGGCCGGGGCCGGGGCCGGGGCCGTGACGTCCCCGAAACCCGCGGCCGGCGCCGTCGGCTCAGTTGTAGGATCCGCCAAAGGGAGAGTGAAGTGGACGCTTACGAAACAACGACTCAATAACCGCACGACCTCCGCCATACGGCGTTTTGGCATCCGGGGGTCGGCAAAAATGGCGTTCCATAGAATACTGTGTCTTGATGGCCGATCACCCGATGCGGCCACCGTCATTGATTGGGAGTTCGCAGAACCGTGGAAGTCGTCATCACCGCTCTTGGCCCCGACAACGTTGGCTTGGCCGATCCGATCATTCACCACGTCACGGGACGGGGGGCACGGATCGCCGAAATCCAGATGTATGACCACGACGAAGAACAACTGTTCGCAATGATTTGTCGGATTGATATTCCACCAAACGAGTACGAACCGCTGGTCGACGCGATGCGACAAATCGGCGACCACACCAAACTGGCAATCCGAGTCTGGGGCAGCCAACGGAACCCCGGCAAGAAGCCTCGGATAGCGGTCTGCGGAACGTATGTCGAACACACGCCACGTGCCGTTTTAGAGGCGATTGCCGACGGAACGATCGACGCCGAAGCAGCAGTACTGATCAGCAACCGAAAAAAGCTGGCACCACTGGCCGCCGAATTTGGCATTCCCTTTCGAATGATCGGCGATGCCCAAGGCGGCGCGGATGATTCGCAAATGGTCGTCGCTTTCGACGAATTCGATGTCGATTACATCGTGCTGGCGCGGTACATGCGAGTCTTGCCACCATCGACGTGCTGGCAGTACGCGGGGGGGCGGATCATCAACTTGCACCACGGCCTGCTGCCGGGGTTCCCCGGATTTCGCCCCTACCACGACGCCTTCGCCGCCCGAATGTTGACCTTCGGCGCGACGTGCCACTTCATCATCCCCGAACTCGACGCAGGCAACCAAACGATCAACCAGCGAACCTTCTCTGTGTCGCCTGGTACATCGCTCGAAACGATCATCGAAAAGGGCGGCCGAGAAAACGAGCCGGCATGCTTGGTCGAAGGCGTCCGCCGTGTCGTCAATCGAGAAGTCTATTTGCACTTTCACCGAGTCGTAGCAAGAACGCTGGCCTGAGAATCGACTCTTGAAGCTGGCGCCCCCTGATTCAGGCGGTTGCGTCAGGCCGTTTGCGCAGCCTTTTCTTCCGCGGAACTGGCCTTCAGATATCGGGGCACCAATTCCATCGGGCTGATGAAATCGCCTTTGGCTGCAGCTCGCGCAGCAAGCAACCCGACGCCGATCGCGTCACAGGCAGGCCCCATGCGTCGATCAGCCGCGGTACCAAATGGCTTGGCGTCCCCAGCGACCGAAAGCGTACCGGATTGGAAACCATCATCGCGACTAAGGTCATCTTGAAACTCGGCCATCGACCGAACTCGAACGTTTTCCGGCAAGGCGGACCACCCAGACAGGCCAGAATCCATCGGTGGCAACAGCGTCGCACGTTGGAAACGGCCTTCGAACACTTGTCCTCGATAGGCATCCAAAGCAACAAGCAACTCGTCCACCGATGGATTTGCATCAAACTGGGCTGCCGCGATCGCGGCCAACGAATCGACTGAGACAAGGCGAACCTTCAGCGCATAGCTCAACGTTTTTGCCGTCGTCACACCGATTCGAAGACCTGTGAATGACCCTGGTCCGGCCGCAACGGATACCATGCCAAGCCGCTGGTCCGATCCGCTTAAACCGGAAGTAACCTCATTGATCACCGTTGTGATCGTTGCAGCCGATCGACGCGTTGGGTCAAGTGAGACGGATCGAATCAGGCCATCATTGGAAAAAAGCGCCACCGACCCCGCTCTTGATGTCGTCTCGATTGCCAGTTGCAGGCTATGCTTAGCGTCCAAGTTGGTCGCGAAGGAATCCATGTCTGTGGGATTGCCGGTCATTTTTGATTAACTCTACAATTACGTTCTGCCCAACTCGGCCAAACAAATCCCCATCGAACCCATAGGAATTCACCGGTGAAGCGAGCGTTGATCAGCGACATCCATGGAAACCTCGAAGCTCTCGAGGCGGTGCTGGCGGACATTGATGTCATGTCGGTTGACGAAATTTATTGCTTAGGCGATATCATCGGCTATGGTCCCAATCCTTGCGAGTGCCTTGATTTAGTCATCCAGCGCTGCAAGGCAACCATTCTTGGCAACCACGATCAAGCAGCCCTGTTTGACCCAGACGGGTTCAACCCAATGGCGCTTCAAGCGATCTATTGGACCCGTGACCAGCTCGATAACGGCCCCGGTTCATCGGCGCAAATCAACAAGCGATGGGATTTCCTGGGTGAACTCCCTCGCCAAATCGATGAAGGCGAATTTAAATTCGTCCACGGTTCGCCTCGCGATCCAACCAACGAATACGTGTTCCCCGAATACGTTTTCGACACCCGCAAAATGGAAATTTTGTTCGGCAAAGTTTCTCAGTTCTGCTT
>JBAUHR010000645.1:0-8035 GCA_049680385.1 Rubripirellula sp.
CAACAAAATGGGACGTGCATTGTGCGTTGCCAAGCACCGTGGCAGCGCCTGTGATGAAACGATTGTGCCGTTCACGATCGGCGACGGCGGCCTCGTTTTGGAATAGCTTTCAAAGCTTAGGTCTCGCTATGGTCGTTTGATCGCCTAGAATAGGCCTCGGCTGCTGCGGCGGCCGTTTTCCAACGATCGATTTCCCAGCGATATTTTCCGAACATGTCGAAAAAAAAATCTCACCCCGCCCCACCGCCCGGTCAAGACAATTCGGCCGAAGCAGTCGCCGGCCGGCTGAGAGAGAGCTTGCTGAAGGATCGTGGCGAGCTGGAAGTGGACAAGATTTTCCGAGCCCTGGTGAAGCTAGAAGGTTCCGACTTGCACCTAAAAGTTGGCCAGCCGCCAATGGTTCGTGTGCGTGGCGAGCTGAAACCGCTCAATCGCCCGCTGATCGACATGGAGGAAATGGTTCGGCTGCTGTTGCCGATGATGGACGAGCGGAACCTTGTGATTTTCGAACAAGAAGGCGGTGCTGACTTTTCGCACGTCATTCAAGTCGACGGAGTCCGGTGGCGGTTTCGCGTCAACATGTTGAAGTCGCTCGGCAACATCGGTTTGGTCGCCCGCCGGATCAGCAACTTCATTCCTGACTTCAAAGGGTTGTACTTGCCGCCGGTGATGGAAACGCTTTGCCACTTTGACCAAGGCATGGTGCTGCTTGCCGGTGTGACGGGATCGGGCAAGTCGACGACGATTGGTTCGATGCTCAACTACATCAACAGCATCTATCGCAAGCACATTCTGACGCTCGAAGACCCGATCGAGTTTATCTATACCGAAGACAAGTGCTTGATCAACCAACGTGAAATCGGTCAAGACGTGGTCGACTTCGAAGTCGGTATGAAGCACGCGGTGCGAGAAGACCCCGACATCATTCTGGTCGGTGAGCTTCGCGACGAAGAAACGTTCATGACGGCGATTCACGCGGCCGAAACGGGTCACTTGGTGTTTGGAACGATTCACGCGTCGAGTGCGTCGACGACGATCGGCCGTATTTTGGACTTGTTCCCCGAAGAAATGCACGGCGCGATCCGTTCGGCAATCGCGTTCAACATGAAGGGCATCGTTGCCCAGAAATTGTTGAAGACGATTCGCCCCGACGTGCCGCGTGTGCCGACGTGCGAAGTGATGACGTTCTCGCCGATGATTCGCAAACTGGTGCTCGAAGGCCAGGACCATAAGCTACCCGACGCGATCCGAATTGGTGCCGAAGATGGCATGCAAGACTTTACGATGAGTCTGAAGCAATTGATCGACGACGAACTGATTGATCGCCCGACCGCGTTCGCAGTTGCCCCGAACAAAGAAGCGTTGAAGATGGCGCTGAAGGGCATCGACGTGAAGGCGCCGGGGATTCTGTAACGCGTCTTTTGTTTCGCATACTTTGACCCAGAGTCAAAAAGTTCGGCAACGCCGCGGTTGGCGCGCCGAACCGAGCGATACTTGGTCATGATATTTCTATTCACTTACTTCCTTATCAAACGATCTTGCCGCGATGGCTGAAAAAGAAGAAATCCAACTCTGGCAAACGGTTGCCCCTGTCGAATTCGAGCCGCGTATCGCGGAACGAAATCAGGCTCAGTCCCTGCTGATTCAAACTCGCCAAGGTGCTGGATACCAAATCATCGGCGGCCAACTGGCTCACGCGATCCAGTCGCGGGCAACTCACGTCTTGTTCGACTTTTCGCAAAACGCATGCGCGATCCGGTACCAAATTGACGGCAACTGGGAACAATTGCCGCCGATTGATCGCGAAACCGGCGACGCGATGCTGTACGCGCTCAAGCAGCTTTCCCTGATGAACCCGGCCGATCGACGTTCGCCTCAAAGCGGGTCGTTGGGTTTGAAAATCGCCAAGGAAAAGTTCAATCTCAGTACCCAGTCGCAAGGCGTGGCGACGGGTGAGCGTGTGTTATGCAAGATCGAATCGACGAAGGTTCCGTTCGATCGCATGAGCGATTTGGGAATGCGGGACAAGTTGTTCGAAGTCTTCAAGGAAAAGTTGGACGCGCACGGCAACGTTGTGTTGATCACGACACCCAAGGGTGAAGGATTAACGACGACTTGGGGCGTAGCGATCAACGCGGCCGACCGCTTGGTACGTGACTTCCAAGAATTTGACGACGAAACAAAGCCCGAACCAGACATCATCAATGTCAACCAAAACTACTTTGGTGGTGAAACGGGTAAAACCGAAATCGAAGTGGTCGTCAAAGCGGTGTTGAAGGAACCGGATGTCTTGATCTTTCCGGAATTGCCTGAATCCGAATCGATGAGCACTTGCCTGGAACACGTCAAGAATTCAGAAAAGCAAATCTACTTGCGAATGAACGCAGGCAGCGCGATGGAAGGTTTGGTGCGGTTGGTTGGCCGATACCGTGATTCGTCGAAAGACATTGCTGCAACGATCGGCGCGGTGTTGTGCCAAAAACTGGTTCGTCGACTTTGCGACAATTGTAAGTTGGGTTTCGAACCGCCGCCGCAGTTGTTGAAACAGTTGGGCATTCCGGCTGGCCGAGTCGCGATGCTGTATGGGCCGTTCATTCCACCGCCGATCGAGCAACAAGTCGACGAAAACGGAAAGCCGGCGCCGCTGATTCCATGTCACGTCTGTAACGGACGCGGGTACTTGGGGCGGATCGCAATCTTTGAATTGCTGACGCCCGGCGAAGAATTGCGCAAAGCGTTGCTGCAGACGCAGGACATTGGCCGTTTGAACCAAATCGCCAAGGGCGAAGGTCACCGCGGCATCCAGGCCGAAGCGATCTTGACCGTCGCACGAGGGCTAACCAGCCTGGATGAACTGAAGCGAGTGTTCGCGAAGAAGTAGCGGGCCGCAACGTTTGTTGTGGCAAGTTCAGCTAGCCCGCCGCCAAAGGCGATGTCGCGATCGGACTTGATCGCGAAGCATCGCCAGCGGGTGTCCGGGGCGTTAATCGCCCCAGACCGTCAGGGAACGTCGCGGCTGTCAGCTTGCCTTCACTTCGATTCGACGCGGCTTCAGCTTTTCTGACTTCGGCAGGTGAAGTACCAGCACGCCGTTTTTCATTTCGGCAGAAATTTTATCGGCGTCAATCGTTTCACCGACCGTGAACGTACGATGGAAATCGCCGATGCCGTATTCGTCCAATAGGTATCCGCCCTGGTGCCGGGGGGCAACCTTACCGCGAATCGACAATTCTCGGTTTTCGAATCGAATGTCCAAGTCTTCAACACTTGCACCTGGCAAGTCGCCGTAAAGCAGCAACTCTTCTTCGCCTTCCCAAATGTCGAATCGAGGAATGAAAGTTGATTGCTTGGTTGTTTCCGGGCTCCCGTTTTCACCGGACTGTTTTTCGGGAGTGGTCATCGTTGCATTCATGACGTTTCCTCCAGTGTCTAGTTTGTTTCAAAGTTACGAATCAGCCAGATCGAGTTACGTGTGAGTCGATTCACGTTTGGGTCGAGTTGGCTAAGTTTGACCGGCGATCAGATTGCTTTTACTTGGATGCGGCGCGGTTTGGCTTGTTCCGCTTTGGGCATCGAGAGTTTCAGAACGCCGTTGCAGAAACTCGCTTCAACGCCATCACTGTTAACGTCGCCAGGCAGGTCCAACGTGCGCTGGAACTTGCCAAACGCTCGCTCCTGGCGATGCCATGCGCCGCCTTCGTGTTCAGGCTGCTTGCGCTCGCCGGCAATTGAAAGTTGGTTGCCGCCGGTGACGTAAATTTCCAAATCGTCCAGCTCGAATCCCGGCAGTTCGGCTTCAACGAACAGACTGTCGTCGTTTTCCCAAACATTCAGCGGTGGGAAGGCTGTTGCGCGACCGCTGCCGTTTCCATGTCGCCCGAAAACTCGGTCCATTTCGTTACGGATACGATTCATTTCTGCCATGGGGTGCCATTGATTACTCAACATTTTTGCCTCCTTTGTCTAAGCGAACTGAGTTGAGTTGCTGTCTGTCGAAGTGGCACACTCGCCACTACAGAACTGAAAACAATGCAACACGCGTGCCAAAGGAGACAGGCAGAAATGACCGGCAGACTACAACAGGTTTGGCGTGTTCGAGTCTCGCGGTTTTAGCGATTTTAACCGTTACGCGGATTCGTCGTAGTACGCTGGTTCGTCGGTGCCGTCGCCGTCGAAGTCGCCGACGACGGGTTGGCTGTTTTCGCCGGTTCGTGGCACGACGATTTGCGTGTCGTTGGCCGTGATCCGTCGGTCGCCGTCGGTGTCGATGATCCACAGGTCGCCGCGGACGACGCCGATTTCGTCGATCTCGTCACCGTTGAAGTCGCCGACGATGGGTTCGTCGCCGGCGCGTCCAAACGCGACTCGTTCATCGACATCGGTCCAACGTCCGTCACCATCGACGTCTAGCAACCAGTTGCCATCACGGAAGACGGCGATTTGGTCGATGCCGTCGCCGTTCCAGTCGCCGGCGATCGGTGTGTCGACTTGTTCGCCATACTTGAACACGTGGTCCACTGCATCGGCTCGCAGCGATCCTTGGTCGCCGCGGACGAGCAGTCGTTTGCGATCGTCGCCTGCTTCGGTGTCGACTTGGGCCAGCGATCTTGCATCGACTTCGCGCCGGCGCTTGTTGGCGGGGTCGGGAAGCCCGGGATCTTTCTTGATCTTTTGTTCGTCGCGATTCCATTGGCGACCAAAGATACCGATGTCGTCTTTGCCGTCGCCGTCCCAGTCACCGACGACGGGGCGATCAAGTTCGGTGCCCAGTTTCATCCACAGATCGCCAGCGTCCCACCTGCCGTTGCCGTTGAAGTCGACGAACCATTGACCGTTCTTGTAGACGACGCCTTCGTCGGATCCATCGCCGTTGAAGTCGCCCGCCAGTGCGATTCCATACTGCATCCCGAGCGAGTATTTGTCGCTCGTTGAACGGCGATTGCCGTCCTTGTCCGCGATCGTCCAACGGCCTTGGTTTTGGCCGCCTTCGATCCAGTCCGGTGAAGTCGTTTTCGACGAAACGCCCTGGATCAAACCGTCTTCGCCAAGCGTGCCGCGTGGGAAGCCACCATTGATCACGCTCAGGTGCCACGAAACCGCCCACTCGTCATAGGCGACCGCAGGAGCCACGAACGTCAGCGGATTGGCGAAGGTCATCACACGAATCTGCGGATCAAAGATTTCGATCGGCGTGAACACGCGTGGTTGTTCGTCGGGTTCCGGTTGCGGCGGTGAAATCAGCGTCGGGCGAATGACGATTTCGCTGAAGTTGTTGTTGATGCTTTGCCCGCCACCGACCAATTTTACGTTCAGAATGGCGTCGTCGTTCGGATTCGATGCTTCGTTCTGTGACAGCGTTTGGATCACGATGCGGTCACTTTCGTTCACCGTATCAGCAGGGTTCACTGCGACACCGCCTGTCGTTCCGGGCGTGTCCAAGCCATCGATAAAGTCGTCCGGTTGGACCTGGTAAACGTGATACGTACCCGGGCGCAGTCCCGTGAATTCGTAGTACCCGTTTTCGTCGGTTGTGGTTCGGATCGGACCATCATCGTAAACACCCGGCAACGCGCGGTCGCCGGTGAACGGCAATCCCGTCAACGTTCTCAGTTCAATCGTCACGCCGCCCAGCAGCGTGTCGTCGGACGTCAATTGTCCGTCGCGATACTGACGCAGTTCGGCCGCCGCGGGGACTGCATTGACCTGGATCGCTTCGCCGTCTTGGAACACATGCCCCGAGATCATCGCTGGGGGAACTTCGGGGAAGTCATAGTTGCGCGCCGACATTCCGCCGGTCAACGTAATGCCGACCAACAAGTCGTCGTCGCCGATTTGACCGCCCGCGTCACCGACCACTTCACCACCGTGAAAGAGTCCGGCGGGCTGAGTCTCGCGGACCGAATAGACGCCGGGTGCGAGGTGGCTGAACAGGTAGTGTCCTGAATCGCTGGTCTGAGTTTGGCCTAGCACGTCACCATTTTCATCGATCAGTTCCACGATCACGCCTGGGATCGGAACGTCACCCGAATCGTAGACCTGATTGGGTTCCGATTCCTGCCAAACACGGCCACCGAGCGAGGCTGGCGGGAGTTCGCAGAAATCATAATTCACCAGCGCATCACCAGATCGTAACGCGGCGCCCAACAGGTCTTCGCCTAGCACTTCGCCATCGCCCGTGCCGGCAACCTGTCCGCCTTGGAAATAACCGTCCGGTTGTTCTTCGAAGACTTGATAGCGACCAGGACGCAGTCCATCGAAACTGTACTGCCCCATCGAGTCGGTGACTGTACGCGCTACGAAGTCGCCCGATGCATCGCGCAGTTCGATCGTCACGCCGGCCAGCGGCGGTTCGTTTTCGTCTCGCACGCAGTCGCCGTTGCCATCGACATAGACGGTGCCTGCGATGCTGGCCGATTCTAGCTCGCTGAAGTTGTACTGTGTCAGACGCTCGCCCCATCCGATCGGGATACGCGAGATCACGTCCTGTTGTGAATCGTCGCCACCGTTGCTGCCCGCCATTTGGCTGCCTTGCAACCAACCGGCCGGTTGAATCTCGCGCAGCGTGTAGTCGCCCGCCGGCAAGTTCGTGAACTGATAGTGACCGGACGAGTCGGTGGTGGTGAATCCAATCATCGATCCAGTTGCGTCGAACAGTTCCACTCGTGCGCCTGGGATGCCAGCTTCATCGGCATCGAACACCATGTCTTCGTCGCGATCGGCAAACACGTTGCCGCGGATCTCGGCCGGCGGCCGTTCGCAAAAATCGTACTCAACCGCGACCACGCCGGACCCCAGCGTGATGCTGCCGATGCGGCTGCCGTCGACTGCTGTTCCACCTTCGCTGCCCGGCTTGGCGCTGCCTTCGAAGTAACCGTCGGGCTGTGTTTCGACGACGGTGTAAGTTCCTGGCGCCAAGTTCGTGAACGAATAGTTACCTTCGGCGTCGGTGGTCGTCATCGCCACTTCGCGTCCAGAGATATCGAGCAACCGGATCTCGACACCGGCAAGCGAAACTTCATCGTCGTCACGTTCGCAATCTGCGTCGACGTCGACGAACACGTTTCCGAACAGCGATGCAGGTCGGATTTCGCCAAAGTTGAATTCGACGCCGACATCGCCCTGCTTCAAAAAGATTGCGGCCAGTGTGTCGTCACCGGTGCTGGTCCCACGCGTGACGCCGCGAACGGTTCCGGGTGTGTCCTTGCCGTCGATGAATCCGTCAGGCTGTGATTCGACGATCGAGTATTCGCCGGGCATCAAGTTTGGAAACTGGTACTTGCCCGCCGAGTCGGTCACCGTTGTCGCCACGACTTGTCCAGCGTTATCGACTAACGTGACCTTGGTCGCTGGGATGGCTTCTTCGTTCGCGTCGATGATTCCGTCATCGTCGCGGTCGTGGTAGACCATGCCGGAAAGAGTTGCCGGAGCGGCTTCGCAAAAATTGTATTCCACCCCAACACCGCCTGGCGTCATCGCGATTTGCGAGATCAAGCCACCGTCGACACTCGTGCCAACGGTGATGTTGTTGATTCGGCCAACATGCGAGCCGCCGTCGATCAATCCGTTGGGCGTAAACTCGACGATACGATAGTTGCCGTTGGGAATCTCGCTGAACTGATAGCCGCCGTCGGCGCCAGTGGTGGTGCGAGAAATCGTTGTGCCGAGTTCGTCTTGCAACAGAACTTCGACACCGGGGATCGGGGTGCTTCCATCGGCAGCGTGGTCGGCAAAACAATCTTGGCCCGGCGCAGCCAAGAACACGGCACCGGCAATCGACCCGAACGGAGTCTCGCCAAAGTTGTATTCGATCCCGTCGCTACCGCTGGCCAGATCGATGCCGTAGATTCGGTCACCTGGATTTTCAGCCGTGCCTACCGTTCGTCCATCGATCGTACCGGCCGTATCCAAACCGTCGTTTAGCCCAGTGGGTTGGCTGACTTCGATGACTTCATAGCTGCCCGGCGCCAATCCGGTGAACGAGTACGAGCCATTACCATCGGTCGTGACGTTCAGCGTCGACTGCGGTGCGATCGTG
>JBAUHR010000646.1:0-5669 GCA_049680385.1 Rubripirellula sp.
AGCCGCGGGTATTGTGGTCGTGACGTGACGTGACGTACAAAAACCCGCGGCTAGCGCCGTCGGCTCAGTTGTAGGGGCCGCTACAGGGAGAGTGAAGCGAACGCTACAGAAGCAACGACTAAAAAACCGCACGATCTCGATGGAGTGGGGAGTGTCGCACGCGTTTTCTGTGCGAGCGGTCGACAAGCTCTGTCCTAACCCCTGTACCAATCGCCGCCCGCACAATCGGTGCAATCGACAGGGGCGACCTAGACCGCAGTTGTTTCCCGCAATTTTCACCATGCGGACTGACCGGCTCGCGCAACTTGCAGTTCTGTCATCAAGCCTTGAAGTGAGAAAGATTGCTGGCGTCCCGAATCTACCAGCAATGCCGAATTCAACCTGGGGGGCATATTCGACGAAACGTCGACGGGTTGAATGCGGAGTGCAGGGGTAGTTGAGATTCCGTTCTTATGTTTTTTTCCATTCGTCATTTGCTACTGGTGTTGTGGTGCCTTGCCACGGGTGCCGGCTTCATTGTGGTCGAGCGATACGCCCACACGCCAGCCGAGTTGAACCATCAGGTCAGCCAATGGCCTGCTAGCGGTCAACTGCCGACGACCACGGAGAAACCAACACTGGTGATGTTTGCGCATCCCTATTGCCCATGCACTCGCGCCAGCATGAGTGAGTTGGCACGCATTTTGTCGAAGTGTGAAGAACAGGTCACTGCATCGGTCGTCTTTCTTGAATACAAAGGGATCGACAAGCCCGTGACTGAATCCGTTCTTTGGACGCAAGCGAAGGCGATCCCAAATCTGCACGTCGCTGTGGACCATCAACAACGCATCAGCAAGTTGTTTCAAGCGAGTAGTTCAGGCGAAACGTTCCTGTTCGAGGCGGACGGAAAGCTGGCATATCATGGCGGCATCACTCTGTCGCGCGGGCATGCGGGCGACAACGCCGGACATGATGCCGTTGTTTCGATTCTGGCACAGGGAACCAATCGGCCAATCACTGGCCCGGTCTATGGCTGTTCCCTTAGTCGTCCTCAGGCCGAGGAGTAAGGGGCGATATGTCGAATGCAATTATCGAAATGTCCAAGTCGGACGACTTGATCGAAAGTCGTGCACGGGTTTTGTTTGCTGAGCAACAGCACGAGATCTTTCGTCACACCGATCGTTTGTTTGCGATCTTGTTGGTCGTTCAGTGGTTTGGCGCCATCGCAGCTGCGTTATTGACAACTCCAACGACTTGGCAGGGCGATTTCAGCACGATCCATTTTCACGTTTGGTGCGCCGTTGTGTTGGGCGGCATGTTAACCGTGCTTCCCGTTTTTCTAGCTTGGCGACGACCGGGTGACGGGACGACTCGGCACGTGATCGCGATTGCGCAAATGCTGTTTTCAAGTCTGTTGATTCACTTGACCGGCGGTCGTATCGAGACTCACTTTCATGTCTTTGGCTCGTTAGCGTTTCTTGCGATGTATCGCGACTGGAAAGTGCTGGTTACTGCCACCACGATTGTGGCTGCCGACCACTTAGGACGCGGGATTTACTGGCCACAGTCTGTTTTCGGTGTGGCGTCGGCCCCTATTTGGCGATCTTTCGAACACGCAGCCTGGGCTCTGTTCGAAGACTTTTTTCTATTGCTGTCGTGTCGACATAGCGTCCGCGAAATGTGGCTCGGGGCGGCACGCGGAGCCAAGCTGGAAACGATCAATCACAATATCGAAACGGCGATGGCCGAGCGAGCTGCGGTTGCCGAGGCGTTTGAACATGCCAAGAACGCTGCGGAAACGGCTGACCGAGCCAAGGGCGAGTTTCTGGCGAACATGAGTCACGAGATTCGCACGCCACTCAATGGAATCATCGGATTTACCGATTTGCTGATGCGGAACGCTGACTGCAGCGAAGCCGAACGAAGTGACTATCTAAACAGCATTCGCACCAGCGGACGTCACCTGTTGGGACTGATCAACGATATTCTCGATTTGTCAAAAATTGAGGCGAGCGCGATCGAAGTGGAACACATCCGTTGTTCACCTCATCAAGTGATTTGCGAAGTGATTAGCTTGATGCGAGTACAGGCTCACAACAAACAGCTTGAAATCGCGTACGACTGGCACAGTGAAGTGCCCAGTACGATCAAAACGGATCCGACAAAGCTGCGTCAACTGTTGATCAACATCGTTGGCAACGCGATCAAATTCACGGAAAAGGGAAGTGTCCGGATCGATGCCGGTTTAGATCGAACCGGCGAGCAACCCGAGTTAATCCTCAAGGTGGTCGATACGGGGATCGGGATTCCAATAGAAAAACAGGGTGATATTTTTGCGCCCTTCGTTCAAGGTGAAAGTTCGATCTCTCGGCGATTCGGCGGAACGGGACTAGGTCTAACCATCAGTCGGCATATTGCCCACGCACTGGGCGGCGACTTGACCTTTTGCAGCGAACTGGGGGTTGGCACGACATTCAGGGCGTCGATCTCGACGGGGGACCTTGATGATGTCGAAATGAACGAGGCTCCAGTTGGCGATTCATTGTCGTTCCGATCGAGTGAGCTTGCTGCTGAAAAACGCTTCATCCCAAATGGCAAGGTCTTGTTGGTCGAAGATGGTGAGGTCAACCGAAAACTGATCGTTGCGATTCTGTCTGGTGAAGAGATTGACATTACAACTGCTGAAAACGGTCAGATCGGATCGGATCTCGCCATCGCAAATGACTATGACTTGATCTTAATGGACATGCAGATGCCAGTGATGGATGGCTATGCCGCAACCAGACGGTTGCGCCAGGCTGGGGTCAAGACCCCCATCATTGCATTGACCGCACATGCAATGAGCAGTGACTATCGCAAATGCAAGAACGCGGGATGCAGCGGCTATTTGCGCAAGCCGATCGAAACTGATCTGCTGCTGGATGCCATCGCCAATGCGTTGGAAAACAAAAAACAATCCTCTGGTGCAACGGCTAGCTCGTCAAAGAGTACTGCGATCGAATCGAAGGCCCCGCTAGGTCAGCGAAGGTTAATGCCGGATACGCTGCATTCAACGCTGCCCACGGAAATTCCAGACTTTGCCGCGGTTGTCGTGGAGTTTTCCAGTTTCCTAGATCAACAGATCGAAGAGCTTAGCCAAGCGAATGTCGCAGGTGATCTCGAAGCAGTTTCAAGGATCGCGCACCTGTTGAAGGGCAGTGCGGGCAGCGCAGGGTTCACTGACTTTGATCCATCCGTTGCACGCCTCGAATCGGTTACCGCACAGAGTGATCTAGTCGACCTTGAATCGATCGTGTCAGAATTACGTCAACTGGCTGACTGCATCGTGATTCCCGAATTGAAGGAGAACACGGCATGACGACTGTAACCCTTGGCCATCAAAGTCCGCAGACGCTCACCGCGGCAAAGAACGCAAACATCATGGTCGTTGATGACGTGCCCATGAACATCAGTGTGGTCTGCGCTCACTTGCGCAGCGAAGGCTATGAGCGGTTTGTTAAGGTCAGCGATTCCAGCCAGGCGATCGGGACGCTCTATCAAGAGGTTCCGGATCTGCTGTTGCTTGACATGATGATGCCGGTCGTAAGCGGACTGGATGTTCTGCGTGTCGTGCGAGCGGATCCGACGTTCTCGCACCTGCCCGTCTTGATCTTAACGGCTAGTGACGATCGGCAACTTCGGAAAGCAGCATTAGACGCCGGGGCAACCGATTTTCTGTTGAAACCGATTGACCCTGATGACTTAATTCCGCGAGTCCGCAATTCGCTAGTGCTGAAGAAGTATCAGGACACGTTGGAACAACAGGTTCGACAGCGGACTCGTGAATTGGAAGCTTCGCGAGTAGAGGTTGTCCATTGCCTTGCCCGAGCTGCCGAGCATCGAGATGAAGACACTGGCAATCATGTTCTTCGAGTCGGCAAGTACGTCGGATTGATTTCTAGGTCACTTGGGGTCGACGACGCGACAGCGCAGCTTTATGAATTGGCTGCAATTCTGCACGACGTTGGGAAGATCGGAATATCGGATTCGATCCTTCGAAAACCAGGTAAACTTACTGCCGAAGAGTTTGGCTTGATGCAAGAGCACTGTGTCTTGGGTCAAGCAATCTGTGATCCTACCGCTTCGCATAGTGATGCGACCGAGGCTTTGCAGTCAGGGGGGCCACTCGTTGGAAAGCCGACTTCACCGCTGTTGACGACCGCAAGTGAGATCGCATTCACGCACCACGAAAAATGGGACGGTAGCGGCTACCCATGCGGATTGAAGGGGGATGAGATTCCGTTGGCCGGTCGCATCACTGCGGTGGCGGACGTCTTCGACGCTCTTGGCAGTAACCGACCCTATAAGGAAGCCTTTCCATTGGAAAAGTGTTTGGCGATCCTCGAAGAAGGACGCGGCAAGCACTTTGATCCGAATGTCCTTGATGCATTTTTCGCAGTCAAGGAACAAGTTCTTTTTGTTCACAACACTTACGGTGAAGCGTAGCCCTGCCAGCGAATCGCGTCTACTTAAGCGCTTCGCTTAGCCGCGAAATCAGAGCTTGACGATCATGTGCCGTTTCGGTGGCTTGCAACTTGTTGCTTAGATTCATCATGAATGCGGCATAGTCGTTGTGCCAATCGCGTTCGATTTGTGTCACATCGAAACGTGGTTCAGGACGTTCGACCGACGTTGCCGGACCGCCGGCGACAAGTTCATAACTTTCGTCAAACTGTGGCAAGTAGATCTTGCTGCGGTCATAGCCTTTTTTCGCTGCTAAGTCGGCAAGCACCGTGCGTCCATCGTCTTCGCCGTGGTTTAGAAACAGCCCGCCGGTGACCGGTCCTCGCTCGACCAACCATTCCAACAGTTCAGGTTGGTCGGCATGCGCCGAGTAGTTTCCGAGACGTCGGATTTCGGCGCGGACCTTGTATTCTTTGCCGTGAATTCGAACGGCTTTGACGCCGCTGGTAATGATCTGTCCAAGTGTTCCCGGTGATTGGTATCCCACGAACAGAATGGTGCATTCCGGGCGGTAGATATTGTTTTTGAGGTGGTGCTTGATTCGGCCAGCCGTACACATACCGCTAGCTGAAATGATGATCGCGCCTTTCTTCACATCATTGATCGCTTTGCTTTCCTGGACACTTTCGACGATGCGAAAGTTCTCGTGCCGGAACAACTCGGACGGTTCGACTTCGATGTCTTCCATCGTGCGGGCATACTTGATGAAGACTTCGGTGGCTTTACTTGCCATCGGCGAATCTAAGTAAACCTTTGTGTTGGGAATCTCGCCCGAGTTCAGCAGCACGGCGATATCGTGCAACAGTTCTTGGCTGCGTTCGACGGCGAACGAAGGGATCACCACGTTACCGCCCTTTTTGAGCGCGCGGTTGAGTTCGTTCTTCATCGCTTCGCGGCGTTGGACCAGCGTGTATTCTTCGCGATCACGATTGCCGTAGGTGCTTTCGCAAATGATGTAGTCGTATCCGGCCGGCGCGTCGGGTTCGGGGTGGAACGCTTTTTCATCGGGCCCCAAGTCACCGCTGAACAGCAAGCGAATCGCTTTCTTGTTTTCGGTCACCTGAACTTCGGCGGACAAGGACCCCAGCAAGTGTCCGGCGTTCCAAAAACGTACGCGAACATCCTTGCTGGGTTCGAACCAAGACTCGTATTCGTGCGTCTTGATTTGCTTGAGCACACTCTTGGCG
>JBAUHR010000647.1:0-8229 GCA_049680385.1 Rubripirellula sp.
GACCGGCCCATGATCGTGTGCCAAACGCCCGTGCGGTTGGTCCAGTGTCCCGTTAGGAACGCACACCGCGTTGGCGAGCAAGTCGGCGCGACGTGGTAATCGGTTAGGCGAACTGAGTCCGCGTACAGTTTGTCGATTTCGGGCGTCTTCAACACCGGGTTGCCCAAGCATCCCAGGTCACCGTAGCCCTGGTCGTCGGTGATCACGATCACAACATTAGGCTTGTCGGCGGCGGAAGAAATCTGGGGCAGACACCACAGCGCCAGTAAGGCGACGACGGAGAGAGTATTTTTCATCAAGAAATATCTGATCGAGAAGGAAGGGGCAACGGAGCGACTGTCCATCGCAAACGATTGTAAATCAAATCGGAATGCCCATGCGTGATCGGCTTGAAACTTCAAGTCTGCTTTCGCCGACCGTCCAAATGTGGGAAATTTGAAAACGATGTCGCCCGCCGCGTAGCGAAATTAGATTTTGGCGTGAAATGGCGACGCCTTTCCTCTGAACCGAATCAAACCGAACTCAGCAGAAGCGGGCAATCATGGCGTCTTCAGTTGCGAAACAAGTCGAAGAATTGCGAACCGAGATTCGCCGTCTTGACCATTTGTACTACGTCGAGGCGAAGCCGGCGGTTTCGGATCTGCAGTACGACCGATTGCTCGAGCAGCTCAAGACGCTCGAAGACGAGCATCCTGAACTACGTTCGTCGGATTCGCCGACTCAGCGCGTCGGTGACGCGCCGGTCGAGCATTTGGTTCAAGTTGCTCACTCGGTGCCGATGTTGTCGATCGACAACACGTACAGCCGCGAAGAATTGCAGGCGTATTTCGATCGAACTGAAAAATTGCTCGGCGGTGAACCGATCCAGTGGGTGATGGAATACAAGATCGACGGAGTCGCCGGTTCGATCCGCTATGAAGACGGTGCGATGACGCTGGCTTTGACCCGTGGTAACGGTGACGTGGGCGACGATATCACGCACAACATTCGTACGGTGCGCGACTTACCATTGCTGTTGAACGGAAAAACGCCGCCGTCAATCTTAGAAGTGCGAGGCGAGGTCTACATGACCAACAACGACTTGGCGGATTTGAATCTGCGTCAAGTCGATGCCGGTGACGAACCGTACAAGAACACTCGTAACGTAACGGCCGGTACGATTCGGTTGTTGGACCCGGCCATCGCCGCCCAACGCAAACTGCGTTTCTTTTGCCACGGCGTCGGTGCCACCGAAGGATTGAAGGCAACCACACACATCGAGTTTTTGAAGGAAGTCGGCAAGTTGGGGATTCCGCCAACACCGGACGTTCAATTGCTAAGCAGTTCGGCGGCGGCGATTGAAGCGGTTGCGGAACTCGAAGAACAAATGCCTGACTTGCCCTTCGAAGTCGACGGCATCGTGTTCAAGGTGAACGATTTTGCGCAGCGTGAAAAACTTGGCATGCGCAGCAAGAGTCCTCGTTGGTTGATTGCGTATAAGTTTGAACGCTATGAAGCGACGACGACGTTAAACAATATCACGGTCCAAGTCGGAAAAACGGGAACGGTCACTCCCGTTGCAAACCTGACGCCGGTTGAGATTGCTGGCACGACGGTGTCCCGCGCATCGCTGCACAACTCGGACGAGATTGACCGACTGGACGTCCGCGAAGGTGACACGGTTGTCGTTGAAAAAGCAGGCAAGATCATTCCCAAAGTCGTGCGTGTCGAAAAACACTTGCGCAAGGGCGACCTTCCTCACTGGACCTTCCCCACCCAATGTCCCGAGTGTCAAACCAAACTGGTTCGTGACGAAGGCGGCGTCTACATCCGTTGTCCGAATCCATCTTGTCCGGCCCAACTTCGACAACGCTTGGTCTATTTCGGGAGCCGCACGGGAATGGACATCGAAGGGTTGGGCGAAGAGGTGGTCGATTTGTTGTTGGGGCACAAACTGGTCGCTAGTTACCCGGATTTGTACGTGTTGACTGTCGATCAAGTCGCGGCGCTGACTTGGCCCAAGCAACGAAAGGGCAAGGACGGCGCGATGATTGATGTCCAGTTTGGACAGGCCAATGCAGAGGCGCTAATCAAAGGAATCGACGCTAGTCGGAAGCGAGGCTTGGCACGAGTGCTGGCATCGATTTCGATTCGTCACGTCGGACCGCGAGTTGCCAAGCTGATCACGCATGACCACTTTACGATTGCATCGTTGATGGCGGCGTCGGAAGAAGACTTGGCGGCGATCCACGAAATCGGAGACCGCATCGCCAACAGCGTTTGTGAATTCTGTGCCAGCGACGTCGGCAAAGATCTGTTCAAAGAGTTCGCTCGCGTGGGCGTCGAACTTTCTGATCCCGAACCCGTCGAAGTCGAAGGCGATACGCCGATTGCGGGAAAAACGGTGGTCGTGACGGGAACGCTGAAGAAATTCAAACGTGACGAGATCAAAGTTCTGATCGAACAGCTTGGTGGTCGTGCGTCGACGAGCGTAAGTAAGAAGACAAACTTTTTGCTCGCTGGCGAAAAAGCCGGCAGCAAATTGGAAAAGGCGAAAACGCTCGGCGTCACCGTTCTGACCGAAGACGAGTTCCAAGCCATGCTCGATCAAGCCGAAGCCTTATAGATCTAGTCGTTTTACCGTCAGCCGCAGGCGTACGTATTGTTCTTCGCGTACGCCTGCGGCTAATGGTTGAACAACAGATCTGGATGTAGTACTCAATCGACAAACCGCGGGGCGTCCGGTGCCTCAGGACCGGAGGTCTCGCGTTCTTCCGCTAAAATTCGTGAACTGCGTTGCGAAGCCCAATCTGCGTTTTCCAACGTTTGCCTCTTCACCTCATGGACATAAATTTGCAACCTTTCATCGACTGGCTCATGACGCTGCAGTGGGAACGACTGCTGCCTGAATTTCTTGGCAAAGCTGGCGGCTTCCTGGCGGGGATTTTCGTCAGTTGGTTCTTGCTGTTCCGACGCCGGCTCAACGCGATCCAGCGTTTGCAGTCCGGTGACTCGGACGACTTTGTCTTTCAAGTCCATCACCTGGCACCCGATGATTCGAAAGACGGTTCCATCGTCGTTGATCAAGCGACCAATGGCGGCGAGGATCCAGCGTCGCAAGTGGCCCAGCAAATGCCACAGCGATGGGTTTTGTTGTTCCGCAATATGGCACCAAAGACCACGCTGAACGATCTGTACGACAACATTGCCGTTCGCGAGGCCGTCGCGAAAGCGGCTGATAAGTGTACGCTTGCCGATCCCATTTTGCGGACCGAAGGCACGCTTGGTTTTGAACTGGTCAATGACGCGCTGGGGCATATTGCGGGCCTGTTCGCGGTGACGTCGATTCCTCGTGAACCGTGGCTGTTCGCGATGACGTGCGAGGACCGAACGGTGGTGCGCAAGAAGTGCGTGCGGTGTTTTCTGATCCGCCCCGACGACTTGCGAAGGTTTGCTGATTGGAAGTGGTGCCGGGAAAGCGTGTCAGTCGAAAAACCCTGGCATTGGTTCCGCATTGTCGCCCTGCACCGCATTGCGCTCGCCTGGTTAGAAGAAGAACAACAACGAGTGATCGAAGCCAAACAGGATCGATCGTCGGCCATGCCTTTGGTCGACAAACAAGTTCGTCACGACCGAATTCGATCCTTGTCGATGGGCGTCTATCGCTATGATCAACCGATCGGAACTCCTTGCCGAATCGATTGGTCAAAACGTATCGCCGATCTTGAAAGGCTTGGGCTAAAACTTGAATCGAGTTAGCACGCCGCTGCTTGTGGCTTTTGAAATCAGAACGTTGCTTCGACAAGAGAACACCCGGCGGAATGATGAATCGAACGGAACGAATGGCCCAAACGATCGTGCTGATTTTGTTTCAGTTGATGGGATCCATTTGTGCCGGTTGGTGTGCAGATCACAGCGTGCTGTCGCCTGCGGCCGAACCAAAGACGGACGCAGCGATTTTCGGCGAAGGAGTGCGGCCGACGGATTGGCAGTCGCCAGAATCCGAGCGTCAAGGGTTCCATTTGCCGCCCGGATTCGAAATCCGTTTGTTTTCGTCGGAACCGCAGATCGCCAAGCCGCTGAATATGGCGTTTGACGAAAGCGGGCGTTTATGGGTGACTCACAGTGTCGAGTATCCTTATCCGGCGACGGATCCGGCCAAGGCTCGCGACGCGGTTTCGATTCTGCAAGATACCGACGGTGATGGTGCGGCGGATCGCTTTGAAACGTTTGCCGATGGATTGAACATTCCGATGGGCGTGCTGCCGTACGGCGAAGGCTGTCTCTGTTTCAGCATTCCGAATCTACTGTATTTGCGGGACACCGATGGCGATGGCAAATGCGATCGCCGCGACATCTTGCTCGGCCCGTTTGATACGACTCGCGATACGCACGGGATGATCAATTCACTGCGTGACTCGGGTGATGGCTGGATCCATGCTTGCCACGGATTCAATAACCAAAGCCAGGTCGCGGGCACTGATGGGCACGCCGTGACGATGCACTCGGGCAACACGTTCCGGTTTCGACCCGATGGCAGTCGTGTCGAGCTGTACACACAGGGCCAAGTCAACCCGTTTGGAATGACGGTAGACGAATGGGGTTACTTTTATTCGGCTGATTGCCACAGCAAGCCGATCTCGCAGTTGATTTGTGGGGCCTGCTACCCCAGTTTCGGCCGACCGCATGATGGGCTTGGTTTTTTGCCGCCAATGGTTGATCACTTGCACGGCAGCACGGCGATCTCGGGGTTGCTGTTTTTTCCGCCCGACAGTCCGGTGGTTCCGCTGCGCGAACAGTTCATCAGCGGAAACGTGATGACGTCGCGGCTGAATCGGAATCAGCGAGTCTTTCGCGGCGCGACGGCAATCGGCGAAGAGCAGCCGGACTTTTTGACGAGCGACGATCCGTGGTTTCGCCCCGTCGACGTGCAAATGGGGCCGGACGGAAATATCTACGTCGCTGACTTTTACAACAAAATCATCGGTCACTACGAAGTGCCGTTGGAACATCCCGAACGAGATCGTACGAGCGGCCGGATTTGGCAAATTCGCTACACGGGTCAACGGATCGATGCACCGGAGTCTGAATCGGGTTTGAAGTCGCTTGATTCGTTGCGGCAGGTCGAGCGTATCTTGCAGCAAGGTGGTAGTGATGACCAACATCTGGACGAAGTGCGATCGCGTTTGTCGGCCGGCAACGACCATGTTGTCCGTGCGTCGGCCGAACTGCTTGGGCGTTACGGTCAAACCGCGGATGTGTCGCTGCTGTTGGAACGGTTGTCGTCGGTTCCCAGCCGTGATCCGGTGCTGCGTCAAACGATCCGCATCGCAGTAGCGAATCTGATGAGGCGCGCCGCTGGCGACGCAAACGTTTGGACTGGTATTCCGAACGCCGATTTGGCGTCGATTCTATTCGCGGTTCAGCGGCCAGAAACAACGACGACTTTGTTGGCGTTTTTGACGGCCCATCCCGCGACCGCTGACCGCGATGAATTGCTGTCGCATGCCGCTAAGAATGCGGGCGCCGAACATTTGGATGAATGTGTGCGAGTGGCTCGTGAGATCACTGGCGATGATCGCGGAAAACAATTCGAATTGCTGCAGGTGCTTTGCGATTCGCAAAACGCTGGGCCAGGCAAGGTGGCGGTGTCGCTTCGCAAGTGGGCTCTGCAGTTGGTGCAAGCCGAACTAGCAAACGTTGATACGACTAGCCAGCGGCTGCGCTGGTTCACCGACGATGGTGTGTCATGGGCTAGCGAAAAACGTAAGTTGGAAAACGGTGAAGTTGCGATTCTGGTCAGCAGTTTTGGCCGCGGTGAAACGTACACGGGCAAGTTAAGCAGTGATGGGTTTGCGGCGCCGCCGAAGATCGAGTTTTGGATGGCGGGACACAATGGCGTGCCAACAGCAAACGATCAAGGCAAGAACCGGATCAGGATGATTTTGGACGAGACTGGCGAAGTTCTGCACCAGGCGACGCCACCGCGAAACGATACCGCGCGGAAAATTGGTTGGGACACCGCTGCGGTCGCGGGACGCACGGTTCGTATCGAGTGCGTCGATGGAGATTCCGGTACTGCTTACGCATGGTTGGCGATTGGCCGTTTTGAACCCGCCTGGTTACGCGGCGCTGATGATTCCGCGGCGTTGGCAACGGCGCTAGATTGGTCCAAACGTCTCGGGCTTCGCGAAATGTTACCCGAACTTCGTACGATGCTTGTTTCCGGCGGGCTGTCTGATCAAATGCGAATCGGACTGGCCGAAACCATTGCAATTCTGCGTGACAATTCGGACGCGGCAACGGTGCTGCATTTCTTGCGAGCCTCTGAGGCTTCGGCAGATCTGGTGCAGACATCGATCGAATCGTTGTTGGCCGATGATCAGAATGCCTTTCGGCGCGCAACACAGCAACTGTGCAAAGGCTTTTCGTCACGCGGCCAACGTGACTTCGCGACCGCTTGGGCGACCAACGGTGCCCAGATGGACGTTTTGCTGGACATGGCCCAGTGGGGCTGGATCAGCCGTGATGTGTTCGTCGATGCCACTGCGACGCAGGCCATCCATCCTCGTTTGACCGATCAACAACGGAATCGTTTGGACGAGATGACGGCGGGGATCGTCGCTGACGATTCGGCCCTGCAAACACTGGAACGTTTAACGGCCACTTTGGTGTCGGATTCCGGTGACCGTGACAACGGCAAACGTGTTTACCAAAAACACTGTGCGGTGTGTCATCAATTAAGAGGCGAAGGCGCCGTTGTCGGCCCGCAACTTGACGGCGCGACGACTCGCAGTGTTGAGCGTTTGCTAGAGGACATCGTGACGCCGGATCAGAACGTGGACCAAGCGTTCCGCACCACCAGTTTCCTATTGGACGACGGACGCGTCATCGTGGGGCTGATTGCTTCGGAAGACGACCACCAGATCAACGTGGTTCAGACTGATGGGAGGAAAGTGAATGTTGATTCCGCGAACATTGAACGCCGCCGCGAAGGTGGACGGTCGCTGATGCCCAGCAATCTGGCCGATAGTTTGTCGACCCAGGAGATCGGCGACCTGATCTTTTTTCTGCGATCGAAAGACTGACAGATCAGGCTGCGCGGCGGATCGAATCGCCGAGCTCGTCACCCGATTCTTCGGCCGGTTTTGCCGCAGGTCGGGTCGGAATGGCCAGGATGGTCGGCGCACTCTCATCGGCGTGATCATGCGAAGTCACGAACGAATCGATTTCTTCGCCTCGCAATACGCAAGCGAGTTGGTTGTCCTGATCAAAGATTTTTAGCGTGTCTTCTTCGATGAACCAAACAGCATGATGGCTTGCCGATCGAAATCGACGTCCGCAGAAGAATTCATTGCGAATCAGAATCGATTCGGACTCGATTTCGCCGCCTTCTGTCCAGCAGAGGAAGCACTCGCGGACGGTCGCCAATCGCTGAGAATTTGTCATTCATTCAGGTCAAAAGGTGGTACGTTTGCGACGGGATCGAGAGGTCCGTGACGTCGTTGTGAACGCTGAAACCCAGCACTCACCCTTGAAACATCGACCGTTTCACGCACTCACCATCACTCCATCTGGAATGGTCGGCACGTGGGGCCCAATTTACGCAAATTAAACCCAGTTTGCGTATTTTGCCGTCGCCATCAGCCGTGCCCGGCTCTCACCGATCAGAATTGCGTTTAGAATTGTCGCCGGAGGCGTTCCAAGCTAGTTTTCCACCGACGGCGGGGCGCTCGAGAAGCGTGCTGTCGGTCTTGCTTGTTAGAAATCAGACACAATCGAAAGTTGATCCGGATGCGAGTTCTGTTGGATGAAGTTCAGTTAACCGAGGGTGTCGACCGGTTGGCGAAAGAAATCGACCAGCATTTTGGCGACCGCCCGTTGACTGTCATCGCCATCATGACAGGATCGCTGGTGTTGTTCGCCGATCTGATTCGTCGTTTGTCGATGCCTCAGCGGGTCGGCGTGGTGCAAGCGTCAAGCTATCGCGGTGGAATGAAATCTGGCGATTTAACGGTCGATGCAAAGATGCTGATTGACGTGGCCGGCCGAGACGTTTTGCTGGTCGATGACATCTTTGACACGGGAAAGACGCTGGATCGGATCAGCGGGATGATGGTCGAGTTTGGTGCCGCGTCGGTGAAAACGGCGGTGCTTTTGCACAAACGAACCGATCACGTCGTCGAGTTGCGGCCCGACTTCAAAGCGTTCGAGATTCCGGACGAGTTCGTGGTCGGCTATGGGTTGGAC
>JBAUHR010000648.1:0-4472 GCA_049680385.1 Rubripirellula sp.
CTTGAATCCCCGGCCAATTCGACGCAGATCGCTTCGATGGACCGACAATTTTCAATATTCGTTAGATTCAGAGCAACCGAATCAGCGAGGTTGCCCTGAATTTTGGCCAAATCTTCTTTCAAACGCTCGTTCTCGGCGCGTAGAAGTACAACTAATGCCGCATCCTGACTTGTGCCCGCTGCCGAAACCGCGTTCGCATCCCCAATTGCCATCGTCATCATTGCCCAACGTGCTAATTTTACCCCTGACCGTACACCTTGACTCTTACACACAAGCAGCATTGCGGTGAGAAAAACGCGGGATTTTTTCCACGGCCACTGACGTGCCGGTCGAGCGTTCAGCGTTTCAATGGGGGCGATCCGATCGGCATCGAAATTAACAATCCCGCAGTGCGATTTTCGTTGCTGCTTCGGCGTTTGACATGACACTTCAAACACTGCGATTGCAGCGTGATTGCGCCAGCGTATTGGAAGCGGTTTTCGGTCACTTGTTCGAAAGCAGTTTGCCCTTTGGCGAGGAACTTGACAGCCTGTTTTTCAAAATCGGTTTCCGCGACGTGGTCGATATTCAAGACGTCGGTGTTGACAATCAACCACTTCACGTCGACCTGATAACTGAGGCTAAGTTCCGAGAAAACGTCTTCAAGCGAACGCGAGGGAATTGCAAAGCCGTTGTCCTCGTCGAACAAGTCACGATGGACCACTTGCAATGTCCCTCGAAAAATCTCGTGCAAAAGTTTAGCGCGGTCGCGAGCTTCATCAGCACTGGCAGGCGCTGCGATCGCGGGCAGTTCGGCTTCGGGCTTGGCCAAGTTCGAACCAATCTGCGAATCGTCGGCAAACGTGCCGGTGTCGCAAGTCATCGTTGCGGCGACAGCAAGCAGTGCTAGGCACAATCCGGATTTTTGTTTTAGCAAACGTTTCAACGGCACCTTAGACACTCTCGCAAAGAGGGATGATCGGACTTGTCGATTCAATGAGTTGTCGAATCGTCACGTTGGCGAAAGACTTCTCGGTCGCTGCGTAAGCTTTGTCCAGTTCGGCATGCAACGGGCAAAGTTGTGCATGAGACTTCAACCCGAGCGGGCAAGTATGGATCCGCTGGATGGGCGAAACCGTGTTAACGACGTCCAGGATTGTTAATTTTTCGGGCAAGATCGAAAGTTCGTATCCGCCGCCGGGGCCAGGTCGAGACTGAACCATGCCGGCTGCCGCAAGGTCCTGCAGGACGCGCGTCAGGTATCGCCGAGGCACTTTCGTTTGTTTGGCGAGCTGATCCGCCGATATCGGTGTTCCAGCTCTGCCCGCCAGGCACGCGACAGCGCGCAACGAGTACTCGGCGGTTTTGGAAAGCATAGCGATCTATTTCTAGTCGAGCGTGAAACAGTGGAAAGCGCCCACGCACAATCCTGCACCCCAACATGCACATCCGAAGTCTATCCGCGTTTGATCCGTCATTCAACTTCAATCTTTCAAATGCCTGGGCGCATCACACTCGGTATTCTCGCGAGTTACCAGTTCAAAATCTCGCTCGGCACCTTCGTCGCACTTCTTGCAATCCAGTTCATGGCCGATCATCGACCGCCGACCGCGTGCCGTAGTAACCCAGTCCCGGTTCATCCAGGGCGGGTCGTGACGAACATGCTGATTGTGTCCGCACTGCAACTCCGCAACCCAATGCAAATCTTCGTCAGTGTGATATCCAATGATCGGGGATTTCATTCACAGCACTCCGTGTGCTTCGGGTTATCGACGGATTGGGGCGGACTTGCGTGGCCCAAGCAAGTCAGGGGCTCGCCCAACATACACCTTGACGTTCAGAAACGGCAAGGTGCGCAGCCGCACTCGCAATTATCGTGTCGATCGTTACTATTTCCGTGACACGAAACCGATTGCAACCATAGGCACCTGCTAGGTGATGGAGAGCACAACAAGATGGTTGGTGGCAAAGGCACCAAGCGGCAATTGACGACCGGGACGACCAACCACATTTTGTCCAACGCAAACGTTTGGTCGCCGGACGGAAGGTGGATCTACTACGACGTGCGCAGCGATGCGGCCGGTTCAGAATTCGATGGCACTCGAATCGAACGCGTGCATGTCGTCACGGGCAAAATTGAAGTCGTTTATCAATCGGAACACCAGGCCTGCGTCGGTGTAGTGACGGCAAACCCTATAGCGGATGAAGTTGTATTCATTCACGGACCAGAACACCCGACCGCTGATTGGCGTTACAGCGCGTCGCACCGGCGTGGTGTGATCGTGCGATCAAACCAACGCAGCGCTGCAACGACGGTCGACGCTCGAAACCTGACGCCGCCATTCACGCCGGGTGCCCTGCGCGGCGGCAGTCATGTCCACACGTTCTCGCCAGATGGAAAATGGATCGCGTTCACCTACGAAGACCATGTGCTGGCCAGCCGAGGCGACGTCGGCGATCACCAACGGAACCGGCGTGGTGTTGGCATCAGCATCCCGGCGAGTGATCGTCCGGGCGGAATGGTTGTGGTGCCAAAGTCGCATGACCGGAACCATGACGGTTCACACTTTTCGGTTCTCGTCAGCGAACTTCATGATCGGCCATGCCCAGGTTCCGACGAAATTTGCCGGGCCATCGAAGACGCCTGGGTCGGTGTCAACGGATACGTTACTAGCGACGGAATTCGCCAACGTCGGGCGATCGCGTTTCAAGGTGAAGTTGTCACCGCAAGCAACCGATTGATCCGCGAAGTCTTCGTGGTCGACTTGCCCGACGATCCGACTCGCATCGGCGGCGGGCCACTTGAAGGAACCGCAACGACGCGGCCGATGCCGCCTGCCGGAGTCGTCCAGCGCCGATTGACTCACACTGCCGATCACAAGTTTCCGGGTATCGACGGGCCTCGTCACTGGTTGCGCAGTTCGCCGGACGGCAGCCAGATTGCTTTTCTTAAGCGTGATGATGACGGAGTGGTTCAGCTTTGGACGGTTAACCCAAGGGATGGGCGAACGATCATGCTGACCAGCAATCTGCACGACATCGGGTCAGCGTTCACGTTTAGCCCCGATGGTAAATGGATCGCGCATGTGATGGACACCAGCGTTTGTGTCACGAACGCCGCAACCGGTGACACACATCGGCTGACACCGCCAAGTCACGATGCAACGCAACCACGCCCGGAAGCTTGCGTCTATTCGCCAGACGGAAAAATGATCGCCTACGTTCGCCGACTTCCTCGCGACTCGGCACCGTCGGCGTCTGAATTCGTCAATCAAGTTTTCGTTGTCCACTTAGCCGCCAAATAGCCAGAGCCAATCAACGATGCAAACTTGGATCGCCCTCTTTCGTGGGATCAATGTTGGTGGAAAGAACACCTTGCCGATGGCGAGCCTGAAGCAAACGCTCAAGTCGTTGCAGTACGAGGACGTCCGCACTTACATCCAAAGTGGAAACGTCGTTTTTCAAGCCAGAAACACAACCGCTGCCTCACTTGCCAAAAAGATCCGTGCGGCGGTCAGCGACCAGTTCGGCTTCGAGCCCCAGGTCCTGATTCTATCGCCCGCGGATCTACAAGCCGCCAGAGCCGGAAACCCGTTCGCCGGGGCAGTGGAGGAACCGAAACACTTGCATTTCTTTTTTCTGCAGACACCGGCCGCTTCGCCAGACACCGAATTGCTTGACCGAGCGAAGATCGATTCCGAATCTTATGCCATCACCGATCAAGTTCTTTACCTGCACACACCCGACGGATTTGGTCAGTCAAAGTTAGCCAAGAAGGCAGAGAAGATTCTTGGCGTAGCCGCAACGGCTCGCAACTACCGAACCGTCGAGAAACTGCTGGCGATGGCGACAATCGATTGAAGCGGATTAGCTTTGTCTGCAAGCCGAAGACGACGTCGACGAGAAACCCCAGTCTGCGAACGAGCGATTAGGCAGGCGGCAAGCCAGCTTTCAAGACGCGTTTCATCGCTTTCAGCGTTTCGTCGCTGACGTGATGCTCGATCCCCTCGCTGTCCACGTTTGCGGTGGATTCCGAAACACCGATGCGCTGCAAGAACGCTTTCACCGTTTCATGCCGTTTGCGCGATTTTGTGGCAAGTCGTTTGCCTTGCGATGTCAGTGAAATCGGCTGATACGGAGCCGTCTCAACGAACCCGTCCCGCTGCAACCGCCCGACGGTATTGCTGACCGTTGCGTGCGTCACATCGAAATGAGCCACCAAATCCATCGCACGGCAAACACCTTTCGCAGCAATCGCTTCCGCAATCGCTTCGACATAGTCCTCGGCGATCTCGCTGGCGTGATCGGACCGCGTTCGTTGATAACTTTTGGAAGGCAAATCAGTAGCCTTAATTCATACGGTGATAGCGGGCAACGCTTGGCATGATGAAATGCAAATGAGCGGTTGAACGAGTTAAGTTTTCGACTTCACTTTCCCATCGGGAGAGTCGCAAGGTATCGAGCGGAGAGGGCCACTAGGAACACAACCAAAC
>JBAUHR010000649.1:0-11922 GCA_049680385.1 Rubripirellula sp.
ACACTCGCGAGCGTCGCGTTGTTCTAGCGTCACCGCCCGATCGCCAACGACCGCAAACGACGACCACCCCTCGCCGATCCCTTGATTCCAAAGCGTCTTGATATCGCTTGCTGATTGAGGAATCGCAAAACGCCGCTCGGCAATCACTCCATTGCGGTTGCTGCCCAAGAACCCGCTCGAATCGGCGCTAGCGACAGCCTCGGGAGATTCATCAGCGAGGATCGTCGCAACATCCGGGGCGACTCTAGCAAGTTGCAATTCTTTGCCGAAACGCGAAGCAAACTGAGGCACCATTTCGCCACTGAATCCGTCGAATCGGACCAGCGAGAAGATGCCGCCCATGACGACTCCGACCACGGCCGGAACTAAATAGCGTCGCCCTAACGCCGAGGCGTGCAGGTGCACCTGGATCAACGAGTAGATCACGCCGACCAACCCGACTAAATAGCATCCGAAGTTTGCCATTTGGTGATCGGTACCATCTGCGGCTCCCTGAATCGCTGCGATCGCAACCAACGAGACCAACACAGCGATCAACCCGCGTCGCAGGCGCCGACGAGGTCGACGAGACCGTCGAGGTGATTCTTGCGTCGATACTGCGGCTGAGTCGTCTGAATCTGCGGTCACGTCGTTCTCCATCGTCCAAGTTGATTTGCCAGCCGAGTGTACCGGACGGGCTGCTTTGTGCGTATTGTAGGAAAGTGCCGAAACATTGGCTTTCCACGCTAACTTTCAAACAAAAACAACCAAACGCTGATGATCGATCGTTGGGAACCATCCTCGCAACTCAGCCGAACGCAGTCCGCGATGACCGTTGCATTTGTGTCTGACCTTCACTGGTTGAGTGCTCGTTCGAACTACGAGTCTCATGAAGAATCGATTCGCGATGCAGTCAGACGTAGCGATTTGTGCATCTGGGGCGGCGACCTGTTTGATTTTCGCTGGAGCCAACGGAGCGACGATGCGTCGGCGGTCGCAGCATCGCTGCAGTGGCTAGACGGGTGGTACGGTGATTTTCCAGAAACTCGATTTGTGTTTCTAAACGGAAACCACGACGCGCACGAGTCGTTTCAAACCGCACTCGTTGACTGGGCGGCAACCCGAGACCGGTTTGACCTCGGCGGCGAGTGTCTGCGAATCGGTGACACGATTTGGTTGCATGGTGACGTGATCGAAGGCGACGGCAGTGCAGACGCCTTCGCGCGTTATCGATACCAATGGAAAAACAAATCCACTAGCGGAAGGCTTGCCAGTTTGGCGTATGACGTTGCAGTGAACGCGCGAGTTCACAAGGCGGCAGCCTTCGCCGCCCATCGCCGCAAAAACACTTGCACGCGATTGATTCGATGGCTGCATCAACAACCGACCCACCAAACCGATGGCGTCCGGCGCGTCGTCTTTGGACACACGCACCGGCGAATCAACGGATTCCGAATCGGATCGCACGAGTTTTTTAACGGCGGTGCCGCGATCCGCCACGTCCCGTTTCAACCGATCGTGTTGACGGTCCAGTTCAGCTAATTCGCCCAGAAACCTGCTGGCTTGGCGCCTACCTTGAACGAATCATAGAAGACCTTTTGTTCTTCCATTTCCAACGCTCGGTCAACCTGGGCGCTCGGGTCAGCCCCAAAACTGGCCGGAGCACAGCCGAGAATGCAGAAACGTTCTTCGATGTGATAAACCTCGACCATCATGCGTGGCAAAAAGATACTGCCATCAAGGATCCCCTTGATGCCTTTGTATCCGTTTCGTTCGGTGTCGTTGCCGCCCAAAATTTCACCGCCAAGTTGCCGACCAGCCTTCTTTCGCATCTGCTCGTTATCAAGCGGTCGACTGCCGCCATTCATCGCACCAAAAAAGTAGACCGACATGCTTTTGTCGGTCGTCACCGCCATGCAATCGATCACGCTGGGCAAATTGTCGTATTCGCTTCCTTTGGGCATCAACGCGACCGCACCTTGGAATCCATATGCCTTGTATCCGTCCGGCGAACTCTGCTGCAGCTTGGCAATCGTCTCGGCTGCCGATGGTCCGCCACTGCCGCGGGATTTCCAAACCACAACGGCGATGCCGGTACAGACGATCAACGCAATCAACCCAACCGCCAATCGCACAACCGCAGTCGTACTGAGTCCGCCACCTTTCTTTTTACCAGACTTCGTCTTTCCACCAGGCTTCGCAGGCGGCCCGCCCGGTTCGCCACCGCCGGATGGTGAACCCGATGCATCCGTTTCAATTTCCAGAGGGTCGCCGGGAATAGGCCCGTCGAACAACGTCGCCTGACCGGAGGTTGGAAAATGGCTGACCGCTGCGGCGGTAGATGCGGTTGGAAAGCTGATCCGGCCGAAATCAAAATTCTCGTCATCCGGGTCAACCGACGTCGGTGCCGCGGCGGGGCGTGCCGGTGCGCGCGAAGGTGCCGGGCGTGCTGGTGCCGCGCCACCCGCCGAAGGTTTGACCGCAACGACGGTTGCACATTTGGGACATTTCACGCGTCCGCTGGCAGGTGCTTGGGCCAACTTAAGTGCCGCAGCACATTTAGGGCATTTTACGGTCAACATCGACAATCGTTTTCCATCATTCAAACATTTCGAAATGCACCGGGTTTCCCCTGGCAGCGATTTCCATAGCTTAACTGAATCATTCGAACTCGTCGCCAACTCGACCACACGAATCTGTGGCTGGATCATCCAGTGCGAACCGCGCCGATCAAGACACACCGCGCTCCATCGAATGCAGAGCGCCGGGAATCAGAAATGCGCAGGCCCTGAGGTCAGACATGCGGCGGAATCGTGTATAACCGACAGCGACGCCGGAACGCGTGACCAAACGCCGGCATTCGCTCTTTCACCATTGTTTACTTTGCGCTTTTATGAAAATCCACTCCGCACGAATCCTGGCCGGCTTCCCCGAGAAGAACAGCTCGCTGTACCGCCGACTCGGCGTCCCCTTGGGTGATCCAGCGGCTTGGATCGAACTCGATTCGCGACGCATTGGGCTGGTTCGAGACTTGGAAATGGATCGCGTTCGCCAAGCCGGACATTGCGATGACGTGACCAGCCCACCGGAACACGCGCCGCCTGCTGGCCTGAGCGCCGATCGCGAAACGGCGACCGCCGAAGCGGCAGTTCAAATTCTGCGCAGCGCAAAAGTCGAGCGTGTCGTGGCGGACCGATCACTGCCGTTCATCTTTGCCTGGCATCTTCAGCAAGCCGAAATTGAAGTCCAATACGACGCCGAACTTGGCGTGCTTGATCGACGAATCAAGACTCGAAGCGAAATCGATTCTTTGGCTAAGGCACAGGGCACGACCGAAGAAGTCATGAAGTGGATCTGCCAGACGATCGCGAAATGTGACGTTGGCAGTGACGGTGTGCTGATGCACGATAGCGAAGTCATGACGAGCGAACGCGTGCGCAGCATGGTGGCGTTCGAGTTCTTGAAACGCAACTTCACAATGTCGCACGGCGCCATCATCGCAACCGCGCCGTTGGTCGCCGACTGTCACCACAGCGGATCCGGACCACTGCACACCGGGCGTCCGATCATTGTCGACTTGTTCCCGCGCGACGAGAGCACGCGGTACTGGGGCGACTGTACGCGCACCGTCGTGCATGGCAACGTGTCCGATCAAACTCGCGACATGCATGCCGCCGTCCGTGAAGCCAAAGCAGCGTGTACGGAAATGCTGCGAGTTGGAAACACCGCCGACGCAGTCCACAAGGCCGGCGAAAACGTATTGATCAAACGCGGCTACAAACTTTCACGCGGGAAGCTGACCGACGGCCCCAGTATCCAGCACGGAACCGGCCATGGCATCGGCTTGGATCTGCACGAACCCATTTTGCTAGACAACGGCGGCGGCGAGATTCTGGAAAACGAAGTGTTCACAATCGAACCAGGCCTGTACGGTCGCGACAGCGGCGGCGTCCGAATCGAAGACATGCTAGTGGTCACTCAAGACGGTGCCAGAAACCTAAACTCGTTGTCCGACGATTTGACGTGGGACTGAACCCTGGCGTTTTAGGCTAGAACAACCCCGGCAACCATCGTGGCCCCACCACTCCGTTGGCCGGATCGAACGGCAAAGCCGATCTGATAATTGGCCGACCGGCAAGCGTGTCACTTACGGTTGTCGACGATGATATCGGCCAGCGTTTCAGCCAGTGGGTCGTCGTTTGCGCCGCAGAACCCCCAGTGCTCGCGGCGGCGCCATCCTTCGGCAAATTCGAATTTCCCGCTCATTGATCCGACCTCAGCACCGACCTCGCGCGCGGTTTGCAAATAGCTGTCCTGGCCCTGGCTTTCATCGAGCCACTGTTTTTGGCTTTCGTGACAGGCAAGCGAATCGATTTTCCGATCGATCACGTTGGCGATGTCAACGTAGAAATGAGGGACGACAAGTTCGCCCGTGGGCAGTCGATTGTGAACCGGTTGTCCGTGATACACAGTCACAGGATCGTTGTAGACGGGAACCGCCGGATCGCTTTCCAAGTTTGGCATACCGTGCGAGAACGCGCCGCTGACGGCCAATCGGCAAGCGATTTCGTGATCTTCCATGTAGTCAATCGGCGAGTGAGTTAGCACAATCGACGGCTTCGCTTTGCGGACGATCGCGGTAACTTTTGCTAAGTTCGCAGTCGTGTAACAAGCTTCCATGTCGTGATAAATTGGATGATGAAAGGTTGCCCCCAGGACTTTGCAGGCCGCCTGGGCTTCCGCCAAACGCTTCGCTGCACAGTCGACCATATTCATCGTCGTCGAACCACGCGATCCGTCGCAAAGGTTGGCGTAATGCAAATCCCAACCCCGGGCTGCAAGCTGTAACATCGTTCCGGCAAACAGAAACTCGATATCGTCGGGATGAGCTGCGATGGCAAGCGCGGTTGGCATAGCGGAAACCTAGTTGGACAGCGGGTGTGTTAATGCCGATGAGTTTAAACAGTTTTCACCGTTAAGGAACCACGATGATTTCACGCCATCGAGCTCTGGCACTGCTAACCGAATGCACGGGCGACACGATTTGGCCAGTCGACCACTGCCAAACACGTGGAATCCCACCATCGTGGATCGACGAATTATCAGGTGCGTTTGAATCGGGTTTTGACGAAGACCGAAATACGATCTATCTCAATGAAATCGATTTCGCCAACCGGCAAGGGACCAATCAATTCCACGGCGTCCGAGATATCGATCTGGCGATCAAAATCGGACACAGCATCGGCATCGATGTTGAGCGACTGCAGTCGACGACGCTCGGGCGAAGTGCGTTGGTCGCGGCAATCAAAGAAGCGGTGATGGAGGGCGATTGATCAATCGTCATGATGCCGATGCTTTTGAGGATCCCGATCATGGTGGTCTTGATTGATGTGAACATGCAGATTGCCGTGATGATCAAACAGCCACGCCCATCCGGCTTCGGTGATCGACGAGTCATCTAGATAGAGCGATTCGAGTTGCGGCATTTCGGCCAGCAATTTTAATCCTTCGTCCGTGATGGGGACTTTGATCAGATGGATCGTACGAAGCGTTGTGATTTTTGCGATTTCGCGTGCCGACTCGTTGCTTAAATGCGGCGAACCAACTCGCAAGCTACGCAGTCTCGGCATCGACGCCAACGACTTGATTCCTTCGGACGTGCATTCGCACTGCGGCAGGTTCAAAAACATTAACGTCGGCGACTTCGCAAGCTCACGAAACCCTTCGTCGGTGATTGGCGAAAGTCGCAAACGTAGTTGTTGCAGGTTGGGCAGAGCCGCGATCGTAGGAATCGCAGCATCCGTGACCGCTCCCTTATCAATGATGACCGTCTTGACCTGTTCAAGGGGCGCAAGTTTTTTGACCATTGAGTCGTCGACCTCAAAGTCTGTGACGTGAACCTTCGATAGCTCAGGGTCAGCCAGCACTTTCTCACACAGGTCGTCAAACAAAACTGCCGGAGCAATCGCAAGCTTGGACTCGCCATCGGGATCGCCTTGCCCCATGCTTGTCCAAATCAGGATGCCAACCAAGGCGGCAGCCAACAGCGATGCCAACAGAATCTTTTTTCGGCGACGTGCGATCGCCTGCTTTTCAACAGCAATCGACGACACGGGCTCGTCTGCCGAATCCAACTCGGCCGAAGTTTCGGCTGTGCCCGGATCTTCAGCAGGCGCTTCGACGTCAGCAGACGCTTCGACTTCGGCAGACGTATCCGATGGTGATGGCGCGACGTCACTCGAATCGACGTCGTCCGGGCCAGAGGGATCGGCTTCGTTTTCGTTTTTTTCCATAGCCGTATTTTTACAGACTCGAGAGGACGGGAAGAATCAACCGTCGAAAAAACGTCGGGGTGGTGCCGTGTAGCAAGCACCCCGACGCAGTTGAACTTTCGGTGTGAAGCCGTCTACCGAGACGATTGACCCAGAAACCGTCGCATGCAAACGTTGTCGCTCCGGCCTCAAGTTGAGACCGGTGAACAAATCCCGCAATGTGTTCACCAAACCGAAACTTCAAAGTGGAAGTTTCGACCGAAGCAACCGACGGATCGACTGCGAAAGCCATGCCAGCCGCAACGGTGTCCAAGTGATTAACAACCGCAAGAGGGAGGAGTCAACGCCGGATTGCGAAAAAGTAAGAGTGATCGCTTTATCACCCCGTCGATCGGTCCCCGCTATGCAAACGCGACCGTGGTTTCAGGCACGGATCTAGCTTCCAAGGTCACCAGAAAATGGCACGGCAAAACTCGCCGAACCCGGACGGGACGCCCGAGCGAAGATTCGGCCACATTCTTGAACTCATCAGCCGTAAACGACGAACGCACACGCGCCGCGATGTCTTCATGGACGACCGGCGAACGCGACAACAGATGAACGCCCGTTGAAACCAAGCAAAGGTTCAGCCGCGACCGATCAAAATCACAGACCAAAATCCCGTCCTCGGACGTGGCCTGCATCGATTGCAACAGCCGAACAGCCTGTCGTTGTTCAAGTCGGTGCATCAGCATCGAGCAGGTCACGAAATCGAATCCGCACGGCAACGGACCGCTCAGGCAGTCCATTTGCAGAGACTTGATTGTCACGCCCGCGTCCGATGCACGACGCTGCTGTTCTTCAATAGCGCTTGACGACAGATCAAGCGTCGTGATCTGCAGACGCAAGCCCTCCCTACGAGCACGCCGCGCCCAAGCGATGGGGACATCACCAGCACCGCTGGCAAGGTCCAGCACTCGCATCGGGCTGCTCTTACGTGCCCGCGCATTGATACGAAGATGGCGATACATCGCGGCCGCAACGCCCGTGAACTGGTTCAGCTTTGCCAAACCAGCCGACGCTTGAAGGTACTCGCGATCTGACCGACCACATTGCCCGGCCCCGCCAGGCGGCAGCTCGCGTTTGATCATTCGGCACACTCAGTTATTCGGCGAAGCTTCCGAACGAATAGCCGCGGCTGAAGACGATCGGTAGATCCAGACAAGTCCAGCAAGTGAGAATCCAAGTACGATAACGCTGACCCATTGAGAGATCGAAAGATTGGTTCCAAATTGACCCGCTTCATCAACACGGATCAGCTCCATCCCGAATCTCAGCACCGCATAAGAACCGAAGCCAACCATCATGATTGTGCCATCGCGAAAATGGATGAGTGACAATCCACACAGTCCCAAGCATAGCAAAAGCGAGCTAACGCTGCTGATCGCTTGCGCAGGCTGGACGGGCAAAGCCTGCATCGGCAACTGATCGGGCGCCCACCGGTGCCGTCGCCCGTCCACCGTTACTATCACGCCACTGCGGACGTCTTCGGCCGGAATCGTCCGCGGCGCATTGGCCAGCACGGTTCGGTCGTTGCTAATTTCGTTCAGCCGACCGCCCGTCTTTATTCCCGCTTTATCAGCAAGCGATCCAGGCCGAACGCTGATAATCTCGCGCGTCTCGGCATCGTAAGCAAATCCCAGCAACTGGCCGTCGTACAACTGATCTTGATACACCTTTGCGCCGGGCGGAAAGTGCAACGTCATCGGCCCTTCCTCGCATCGACCGCCGTAACAACACCCGTTCATCACGCATCCAATTCGGCCGAAGAAGACCCCCAAGAACATGCAAGGCACAATCACATCGCCGAACTTCAGCACCGGCAATTTGTGCCGAATCAGAAAGTAGGTGACCGCCAACGAACCGCCGATAAAGGATCCGTAGACGACCAAGCCGCCCTCGGTGAATTTCAACATGTTGCCAATCGTCTGCATCATCGTGTCGCCGATGAATTGCTGGCGATACTGAATGACAAAAAACGCTCGCGCACCAAAAATGCCGCCAAAAAACGCCCACGGCGCCATCGCGTAGATCAAATCCGGATCCATGCCTGCACGCTTGGCTCGGTAAGCCGCCAACGCAACTGCCGAACCGACTGCCAACAAAAGCATCGCACCGTAACCTCGCACGGCCATGCCAACCGGTTGGCCGTCCAGGTTCTTTAGCTCGACCATCGGCAAAACGAACACGATCGCGACGGCCGCCATTGCCCAAACGACACCTTCGGTGGTCAAGACTTTCACGATCGCTTGCCCCCAACTCAAACGGCCTGTCGAACGATCACCCGTTCGAGCGAATGCCAGCCGCATCAAAAACCCGATCATCAACGCGATCAACAGCCATCCGAAACCGAGCACGGTCAGGCCGCCGATTTCGTGGGGGATCATCAGCAAGGTTCGTCGCATGTCATCCGTCGCCGCAAAGACGCGTTAAAGGTATTCGATTGAGGTCGAAATTCGATTCGCCCACCCGTTTCGCAAAATGGTCTGGATCGCGAAATGATATCGTCCGATCCGCAATGCACGGCATTGACCTGGACTGGGGGTGCTCGCCTTTTCTACGCTGCGACCACGTTAACCGTCCAGAGCGACCCTAGCTTCGTCCATTGACCTCAATTTGCGAAGTCTAGGCAGCCTGGCAAATCTTGCACTTCATCATCCGGAGTCTGTCGAAACGATGTCACGACTGAATTCCCAGTACTCGCGACTGGTTCGAGTGATTGCATTGGCCGCTATTTTTTCCACGAGCGTTTCCAATGCACTAGGCCAGTCGACGCCGTTTTGTGTGACCGTCAAAACGTTTTCGGGCGCCGCATTAGAACCCTCTGCCGAGCATCGGATCGTGTTCGATAACGGGCTAGTCTACGATTTGCCTCAAATCGATCCTTCGACCGTCACACTCTACGACCCAGCACAAGGACGTGTCACTTTGTTGGATCGTCCTCGGCAAGTGCAAACCACCATCAGCATTGACGACTTGATCAACGTCACGGCTCAGGCTCGCGCCGCAGCCGAAGCGGACGAGCAAAAGAAAGAACAACTCGGCCTCAACGCTCGCGTGCAAACCAGCAACCGAATGGTCGGATACTCGATCCAGTTCGGTGGCGCGACTTATCACACATCAACTCAAAAACCGTCCAACCCGGCGATGGCGGCCGACTTTGGTCAGTTATCGGACTTGGCCGCGCGGCTAAATCTAGTGCGACGACACCCGCTGCCACCTTTCGCACGAATGACGCTGAACGACCGAGTCACCTCCGCAGGCGAAATTCCGCTTGAAACCACTTTGACGCTAAAACGTGGCGATCAGACCGACGAATACCGGTCGACAATGGCGATTGGCGAAGTGACCGAAGCCGACAAGACGGCGATGATCGAAATCCAAGGAATGGCGGGGCTTTACAAAAACGTTCCTCTCGCAGAATTCCCTAGCGAGTAGCGTGGCTCGGCACACTGGCAAGCCGTTTCCTCGCTGCCCTGAGAAAAAACTTGCTTCGTCTTGTCTGTAAATCACGACTGGCAAGCTTCAACTGACGCTCCACTGCACAACACCGGTCGTGCGATTGCATTAAACTGCTGCTCTTCCATTCATTCGTCTACACCTCGACTGAACCAGAGCAACGCAGAAATGACCGACTCATCCGGCCAGATTGACCATATTTTGATCGAAGACCGTAAATTCCCGCCATCTGCGGAATTTACGAAGCGGGCCGTCATATCGTCCCAATCCCAGTACGACGA
The DNA here is from genome assembly GCA_049680385.1 of Rubripirellula sp. GTDB lineage: Bacteria > Planctomycetota > Planctomycetia > Pirellulales > Pirellulaceae > Rubripirellula. Next base: position 10,031 of record JBAUHR010000649.1, read on the forward strand.
AATGTACGCCAAGGCTCGCGATGATCGCGACGGATTTTGGAAAGCCGAGGCAAACGAGCATCTGCACTGGTTCGAACCCTTCGGCGATGTGTGCCAATGGAACGCGCCGCATGCCAAGTGGTTCGTCGGTGGCAAAACCAACGCCAGCTACAACTGCTTGGACCGAAACATCGAAGCAGGTCGCGGTGACAAATTGGCGATCGTTTGGGAAGGCGAACCGGGCGACACGCGGACGCTGACCTACAACGAATTGCGATCCGAAGTTGCCAAGTGCGCTGCCGCACTGACGCAAATCGGCATTACCGCCGGCGATGTTGTCAGCATCTACATGCCGATGACGCCCGAGTTGCCGATCGCGATGTTGGCATGTGCTCGCATCGGTGCGATCCACTCGGTCATCTTTGCCGGCTTCAGCGCCGAATCGATCGCCGACCGAAACAACGATGCCAAAGCCAAACTGGTGATCACCGCCGACGGTCTGTACCGCCGCGGAAAAGTACTGCCACTGAAAGAAACCGTCGACGACGCTCTCGCAAAATCGCCGACGGTCAAGCACTGCCTGGTTTTGAAACGAACGGGTACTGACAAAGTTCCGATGACCGGCGGACGCGACGTATGGTGGCACGACGTCGTCGATTCACAATCGGATGACTTCCCCGCCGTTCCGCTAGACAGTGAAACGCCACTGTTCATTCTTTACACGTCCGGCAGCACGGGTAAACCCAAAGGCATTCTGCACACAACGGCTGGCTACAATCTGTGGGCAAAGCGAACCTTCGACTGGGTGTTCGATCACCGCGAAGACGATATCTATTGGTGCACCGCGGACTGTGGCTGGATCACCGGACACAGCTACATCGTTTACGGCCCGCTGTCAGCCGGCGCGACCTGTTTGATGTACGAAGGCGCGCCGAATCATCCGGCCGAAGACCGATTCTGGGACTTGGTCGAAAAATACAAAGTCACGATTCTTTACACAGCACCGACCGCCGTACGAGCTTTCATCAAGTGGGGTGACGAGCACGTTGAAAAGCACGATCTGTCGAGCCTTCGATTACTCGGCAGCGTCGGTGAAGGAATCAATCCTGAAGCCTGGATTTGGTATCACAAGATGATTGGCGGCGAGCGCTGCCCGATTGTTGACACGTGGTGGCAAACCGAAACCGGCGGCATCATGATGAGCCCGATGCCGGGGATCACAGCGACGATTCCTGGTTCATGCACCACTCCGTTGCCCGGCGTTGTCCCCGCAATTGTCGACGAAGCCGGCAACGTCGTCGACGCACAACACGGCGGTATGCTTTGCATCGCCGAACCGTGGCCAGGAATGTTGCGAGGTATCTATGGCGACGAGCAACGTTTCGTGGAACAGTATTGGTCGATGGTCCCAGGCAAGTATTTAACCGGCGACAACGCTCGCAAAGACGAACACGGCTTCTATTGGATCATGGGTCGGATCGACGACGTAATCAACGTCTCGGGTCACCGCTTGAGCACGATCGAAGTCGAAAGCGCACTGGTAAGCCACGATGCCGTTTGCGAAGCCGCCGTCGTCGGCCGCCATGACGACTTGAAGGGGCAAGCGATCGCGGCGTTCGTCACGATTCACAACCGCGAGCCCAACGAGGAACTTCGCAAAGAGTTGAAACTGCACGTTCGCAAACAAATCGGCGCTCTTGCTCAGCCCGACGACATTCGATTCGCCGCAACTCTACCCAAGACGCGAAGCGGTAAGATCATGCGACGCCTTTTGAGGGACGTCGCATCGGGTCGCGAAGTGGTCGGCGATACGTCGACGCTAGAAGACTTGTCAGTGCTAGCGAAACTGGGTAACGACGAAGCCTAGCGGTCCGTGTCAACTCAAGTTTCCGGTAGGCAGATCAAAGTAGGGC
>JBAUHR010000650.1:0-3597 GCA_049680385.1 Rubripirellula sp.
GTGTCGACCGGTGTGTGGCAACACTGCGAGCAAAGTTGGAAAGCGAGCCCAGTCGCCCTCGGTTCATCCACACGATCCGTGACGTGGGATACCGTTTCGAACCGACCGACTGAAGTGCCGTCGCACGATCGATTATTGCGTCCATTTCCGTGAAATGGAGGCCGGCTTCGGCTAAACTGGTCGAGTGTGGCGGTGTGCATTGCGAGACTTGTTGGGAAGTTTCTCGGGTCGTCGCCAGCTCAAAATGGTGTTCCCGTTTGAAGTTCGTGCAGTTTTTCAAGTCGTTATTTCACAAACGTTCAGTTCACGCTCCCTCTGGGCGGGCGACATAGCGGCTTCAACAACTGAGCCGACGGCGTCTAGCGGTTTGTCGATTTATGCGTTGCTTCAGAAACTATGCGTTGCTTCGGGAACAAAGATCAGCCGACGGGCGCTAGCCCACGGTTAACGTCGCGGAACCGGACGCTTGCGCGTTCCGGCTGATTAAATTGGCAAACCGCTAGCGGCGGGTTTTGAGTACGTCACGCTCACGGCCCCAGAACCCGCGGCGAGCGCCGTCGGTTCAGAAATCCGCTACCGCGTCCGACTTGACAAACATGAACTTAAAAAACGCATGACCTTGAATAGCCGCGTGAAATAGAATTTAACGGCTGTCTCGTATTGGTGGCCGTCTACCTTTGACAACTGAGTCCCGCGAAATGCCGCTTCATTTTGGCCGTCGATTTTTCTCTCTTGTGATTTTGTGTCCCGTTGTCTGCATGATCGCTGGCTCGGTCGCGTTAGCGGGTGATCTTCGTGATCAGGTCGAACCGCTGTTCGCTAAATATTGCAGCGACTGTCATGCGGGCGGATCGGACGAGGGTGGGCTCGATCTAGATGTCTTGGGCGACGATTTGAATGACGCCGAAACGTTTGCTCGTTGGGAACGGTTGTTCGATCGCGTGATTTTTGGCGAGATGCCGCCACAGGATTCGACGCCCGTTTCAGCCGACGATTTGGATTTGTTTCGCCGTTTGATCGATGGGCAAATGCAAGCCGCGCATCGGCATGCCAAGGGGACGGTGTATCGACGTTTGAATCGGCGTGAATATCAAAACACGATGAACGATTTGTTCGGCACGAACTTGGATTTGGCAAGCTTGTTACCAGAGGATGGTCGGGCGGGCGAGTTCGATAACGTCGGCGCGTCGCTGAATGTTTCAATGGTCCAGATGCAGCGGTATTTGGAAGCGGCTGATTTGGTGATGGATACGGCGACGGCCAAGACGGTCGCTAAGCCGGTGGCCGACATAAAACTTGCCAACTATGCGGACACTCGCGAGGGCGAAAAGCATATCGGGACGGCTTGGAAGCAGCTCGACGATGGGGCGGTCGTGTTCTTTCGCAACCTTAGCTACCCGACCGGCATGCTGCGAACGGCCGACGTTCGCACGGCGGGCCGTTACAAGATTCGCGTCACTGGGTACGCCTACCAGTCCGACGAACCGATCACATTTGCGATCGGCGCGACAACCTTTCAACGTGGTGCCGAGCGGCCGACGTTCGCCTATCGTGAAATGAACCCGGGCGGTCCGATGACGGTCGAAGTCGAAGCTTGGATCGAAGAACGGTACATGATCGAACTGACGCCGTGGGGGATCAGCGATCCGAACTATCTGATCAAGAAGCACGGCGTCGACGCTTACGAAGGACCGGGGCTGGCGATCAGCCAGGTTGAACTGGTCGGGCCGCTGGTTGACAAGTTCCCCAGTCGCGGACACCGCTTGATGTTTGCTGGTCTGGGCCGCAGTGAGATCCCGCCGCGCAATCCCGACGTGAAGGAAAAGCCGTGGTACGTTCCCCAGTTCAAACTTCGTGACGATGTTGACGACTTGATTCCCGATCGGTTGCATGAGATCGCGACGAGCGTCTTTCGGCGACCGGTGACCCGAGAATCGGTTGCCCGATATGTCCAGCTTTATCAGGATCAACGCGCCGACGGTGTCCCGGCCGAACCCAGCTTGAAGACCGCCGTCGCTGCGATTTTGTGTTCGCCAGATTTTCTGTATCTCCAAGAGCCGGTCGGCAAGCTGGATGACTACGCGTTGGCATCGCGGCTTTCGTATTTCTTGACGCGGACGTCACCGGATACAGAACTATTGGCCGCGGCTGCGTCGGGCGAACTGACGAGGGATCGCGACGTCTTGCTGCAGCACACACGCCGACTGATGGCGGATCCCAATCACCAGCGATTTGTAACCGACTTAACGGACGCTTGGTTGAATTTGCGAGAGATCGATTTCACCAGTCCGGACCGCGATCTGTTTCCCGAATACGATCCGTTCTTGCAGCATTCGATCTTGGAAGAATCACGACAGTTTTTCAGCACGCTGATCGCCCAGAATCTGAGCGTCGTGAATTTGGTCAAATCCGACTTTGCGATGTTGAACAACCGACTGGGATTGCACTACCAGATCGACGGCATCGATGGTCCGCAAATGCGTAGCGTTTCGTTGGCGGATGACAGTGTACGCGGTGGCGTGTTGACTCAGGCCAGCGTTTTGAAAGTGTCTGCCAACGGAACCAACACGTCGCCAGTGGTTCGCGGCGTTTGGGTGATGGAGCGAATTCTGGGCGTCCATCCGCCACCGCCACCGCCGGGCATTCCGGGTGTCGAGCCCGACATTCGCGGTGCGTCGACGTTACGCGAATTGTTGGACAAGCATCGCAACCTGGATCAGTGTCGGGCGTGTCATAATCAGATTGATCCGCCTGGTTTCGCACTGGAAAGTTTTGATCCGGTGGGCGGTTGGCGCGATCGGTTTCGTCGGCTTGGCGAAGGCGAAAAGGTTGAAAAGGTGATCGACGGCCGCAAGGTGCGATACCGACTTGGGCCGCCCGTCGACGCGGCTGGTCAATGGATCGGCGGCGAGACTTTCAGTGGGTTTCGACAGTTCCGTGATCTGCTGGCGCGTGACGAAGACGGGCTGACACGTGCCTTTGCGACCAAATTGCTGACGTTCGCGTCGGGGCGTGAAATGGGGTTCAGCGACCGAGCCGCGATCGAAGAAATCGTTGCCAAATCGAAAAGAAACGGTCACGGCGTACGCGATCTGATCGAAACGATCGTCGCTAGCGAGCTGTTCCGTTACAAATAGTTTGTCAGGTCACGTTCTACTTTCCAAATCCAACCGTCTCCCCTGCAAGAGTACCCGTGCGATCATGACTGATCAATCAAAACTGAATCGCCAAGCACGCGCGTCTGGCCCGTCGGCTTTTCCGCTTGTGAACATTGCCAAGTCGCGTCCGCTCAGTCGCCGGACGTTCTTGAAAGGAACGGGCATCGCGTCGATTGGGCTGCCGATGTTGGACGCGATGTCGCCGTCGCTCGGGCAACGCGCCTTGGCAATGGCGGCGGAACAGCAGGCATCGCCGAAACGGTTTGTTGCGATGTGTGCGACACTGGGTTTTCACACGCCGTTTTTGTTTCCCGAAAAGGAGGGTCGCGATTTCGAGCTGACGCCGTATTTGGAAAAACTGGCTGACCATCGCGACCAAATCACGCTGCTGTCGGGGCTCTCGCATCCGCAACAACAGGGGAACAACGGACACGCATCC
>JBAUHR010000651.1:0-3180 GCA_049680385.1 Rubripirellula sp.
GTGATGGAGTTAACGATGCGCCGGCACTGGCGCGAGCGTCGTTGGGTATTGCAATGGGAGCTGCTGGAAGCGATGCCGCGATTGAAACCGCCGACATTGCGTTGATGTCCGACGACCTTTCCAAAATCCCCTGGCTGATTCATCATTCACGGCGAACGCTCCACATCATTCGCCAGAACATCGCCTTTTCTCTGGCGGTGAAGGCAGTATTTGTGATCCTCACCTTCGCCGGCTACGCATCGCTCTGGGCCGCCATCGCCGCCGACATGGGCGCGTCGTTGTTAGTAATCGCTAACGGTCTCCGATTACTGAGCGACGATTACGGTAATAACTGAGCGTGCAACGTAGAAAACAATAAGCTCTACCTCAAAGCTGAGGTGGGGGTACGTCCATACGGATGGGGGCTTCGCGGCGCTGCGTTAGGTTTGGCGGTGCGTTTTGTAAGTTCGAGCGAACGTCGGAAAAACTGTCGGGCTGCGGCGGCGCTGGCTGGAAACTTGGGGACTGATTCAGCGAAGGTGCTGGGACGTAGCTGCGGTCCTGCGGATCCGACGGAGATGCGTAGGCGTTGCCGAGATTGGAATGAGTGTGACCGGCGTGATTGTGTCCTGAGTGATCATGCCCGTCGTGTGACGGATCGTTCAAGCCTTGCGTTGGCCCGTAGGCAAAACCATCCTGTTGGCTATGCAATGGCACCGGCGCGTATTGCTGACCGAAATCGTTCGGGGCTTGGGGGCAGTAGCCTGAATTGGGACAGCCGTAATCGCTGCCTATCGAATCGACATACACTGGTTCACCAGAAATAGGAGCAGCGTACACGTAGGTGGGCGGATGAACTGGGTAGGTCAAATGGTCTGGCGCGTAATAGCCACCGTGGTAGTCACCGTGATTGCTGTGTCCACCTCGATAAAGCCCGTGATCGTAGTGTGCATGGTGCTCATGCTGTACATGACCGTAGTCGTAGTGCCCGTAATACTGAGCAGAAGCCGATGTCGCTGTCAAAGCGAAGCCGACGATAAGGAGTCCGGTAGCAGGGATGATTCGGCGCATATAGACTGGCTCGTTCAATAGTTTTTTTCGGAAGGAAGACTGTTGTCACGTGGTGCAAGTGCAGTGCCATTGAACCCCTTGGCAGGAAAACCTCATATTTCATGGCGTTTCCTGCAATGACGAAGGCTGGTGCAATGTTGAAGGATGTCAATGTGATGTCTCATTGCATTCGCTTTGACGACATGCGTCTACTTCCCAGTTTTGGACACGCTCAGGCTGGTTTCCAGGCAGAGGCATCGTCAAGCTGGGCGACCAACTAGCGGACATGACTTAAGCCGTCGTTGCAGGAGTTCGCGAAGTCGTCCGAGTCTACCTGCGTAGAAAAAGACGTCATTGATGCCGCTCCATTCTTGCCAGTCTGTGCAATCGTGCTGCCCCGTAGCTGTGTAAAGCCAGATTGGCTGCTTTAAACGGCCGAATCTCAATTTACATGCGATCAAGCACCCACTTTCCCCGGGCATTCGCTCGCAAACGAGTATCAGGTCCGGGGAGAAAATTCGTGCCTCCGCCGAGACAACATCACTACTTGCCGCACGCGAGACTTGGCATCCGTAGCTCTCAAAAAGCTCTTTGAGGTCAACATAGTGGTCGTCGCGATATTCGATGATCAGCACACGCTGGTAAGCTAATGCACAACCAGAAATTGAATTAGGTGACAGTGACGATCGACCTTCCAAGTGGTTGAACTGAGGCTTCACCACCGAGGTACGAAGTTGCATAGTATCATTTAACATAGAGAGAACTCCCGCAAAGACAAATCTGAACAGTTGTGGAAACGGGAAGCACAGGATTTCAGAGCAGCGGATCAAGTTTGATCGCGAAGCTCTCGGCAGTGCAGGTTCAGAGTTGAAATCGGGAAAGACCGATACAGCGTTCAAGCGCCGATGTGGTCACGGATGCAGAAGTATCTACAGCGAGCTGCTTGCAAGCCTCACGAAGCCGAACGGAGGGACCGTCTTGAATAACGCTATCTGTGGACGAATCCTCGTCGGCGACCAGTCTCTGCAGTACACTTACGCGGCTGCCATCCGCAAGATGGCATGCGCAATTATCTGGGCATCGACAATGAGTCGCTGAGCAACAATAGTCGATGGCCTCACAGTCGCAACAACCAATTGCCTTTGTACGTGGTGCCAATTCAGCACTATCGCAACGTGCACAGTCGATTTGCAATTCGTCGTGCGAACATGGGCAACAAGCAAAGCTTGGCGATGGTAGCGCAAGCGCGATCGCCATCAGCCATACAATGACTGGTTGGGGAATCGGCTTGCAGTACCGGGTAATCATCGACGAGCCGTTTTCAAGGAGAAACGCATTTTAACTATTGCTGGCAATTGAGCATTAGCCGAGGCACGTAATTGTCATCGTCTTACTACTACATGGATCTTGAGTCGCCGAAGCAGGCACGCCAGCACACACTATTGTAGCGAGCGATTGAAATTTTGTTCGCTCGAACACCTTCACGCTCTTTACGTGCTCGTCTAACTCGACGTCAATGCGTGATCCTTGCCATACAGAGCCGCGTAGAAAATCGATTTGATCCGCAATCCGCGATTGCATGCAATTGATCCTTTGCACGCCAGTGACATTGACGATTCTGCCGCATCGGCGCCGTAGTGCATCGAATGTCCTCGCCAATTCTTTGCAAGTCGGGTTTTAGGGAAATTCTCGAAGGTCGAACCTGCCGATTCCAAGTGACGATGGCTGAGCCAGGAGGGCAAAGCTACTTGAGTGATAGCATTATCTAACAGAGTGGTATGCCATGGATGGCTACAAATCACCTTTCGCATGGGTACTCATCGGGCTGCTATTGCTGTTCGAATTTTTCCCGCATTGCCACTGCGCCAACTCACCTTTCGGTTCAACTCTCACGTCTCAATCGAGCCCTGATGCATGTCCGTGCTGTCACGTTGGCAATGCTGAGTCGAAACAGTCATGTTCTCCAGTGCCACATGAACACGATTCGTGCATGCTATGTCATGCAAAACGACATTTAGTGCTCAAGTCGATGATAAGCAACGGACTTTGTCCATGCGGACTCATTGCATGCTCGCCCAGCGCCGATTGGATCTGCGTTGAATCGCCACAATATTGTCCTTCGGTGGGCTTGCGCGATCTATCGCCATCTAT
>JBAUHR010000652.1:0-4858 GCA_049680385.1 Rubripirellula sp.
ATGCTCTTCCATTCGGCGGCCAGGAAACACCCTCAACCACCGAATAGCCACGTCGGCATCACTCCAGCTTGCCACGACATCGGGCCGATTTCGCAAGATCACATGCAGGTGATTGCTCATCACGGCGTACGAGAGCACATCAATCCCAAAGACCGACGCGAGCGCCTCCATCCTGCGGCGAATCCATTCTTTGCGAAACGAGTAGTCCTTCCCCGTCTCCGCATCGACCCCAGCAAGAAACGCACGCCGAACGCACCTCTGCACCGCATGAACGATACAGATCTCGGAGCTATCAAACTGTTCTTCTCGCTTAGGCCTGGGCATGAAACAACTCCGTGTGGAAATGAGGAACTCCAATCAGAATACCGATCAACCGCCGAAAGTCAACTGTTAGGTGGGTGGCACCTTTACGTTTACGAAATTTGATTTGTTGGGAATCGTCTGGTACCGGCTTGAGCGTTTGAGTCTGCGAACTATCGGGGGCTTTCGAATGACTTGGCTGATCCGACTGACAAAAAATCGGTGTTGATGCCTAGGTCGTCTAACAGCAGTCGGCTGCTGATTCGGCTGGATTCGTAGATCACGGGCAGGCCGCTGCCGGGATGGGTTCCGCCGCCGACTAGGTAGACGCCGTCGAGTTCTTCGAATCGATTGCGTGGTCGGTTGTGGAGCATCTGGCCCAGGTTGTGCGCCAAATTGAAGGTGGCGCCTTTGTAGATGGAATAGTCGTTGTGCCAATCGTCGGGCGTGATCCGGTGCTCGAATCGGATTCGGTCACGAATGCCGTCTATCCCAATCGCCGCTAGTTTGTCGAGCGTTAGGTTTCGGAAACGGTCCGACTCGACTGACCAATCCACATTCTTGTGCTGGTGGGTGACGGGGACCAAGACATACAACGCACTGTGTCCGGGCGGTGCCAGCGACATGTCGGTGACGGATGCGTTTTGAACATAGAACGACGGATCGTCACTGAGCACGTGGTCGACTTCGATCTCGCGTAGGTTTCTCGCGTAGTCTTTGGCGATGTGAATGTTGTGGTGCGGCAGGTTCTCGTAGACGCCGTCGATGCCCAGGTACAGCATGAACGTGCTGCACGAGTACTTCTTGGCTGCTAACTTTTCGTCGCTCCATCGTTTCCGAAAACTGTTTGGAATCGTCGTGGTCATCCAGTTGGCAAAGTCTGCGTTGACGACAAATGCATCAGCGTCGTAGCGGTTTTGGTCGGTATGCAGCGCTGTGACGCGTCGGTCTTGCATTTCAACGGAGGTGACGGGTTCGCTGAGTCGGATTTCTACGCCCATCGATTCGGCGATTTCTGCCATTCGTTCGCTGACTCGGCTGCATCCGCCGTGCGGGTGCCAAACGCCGTGCTCGTATTCCAAAAACGACAGGATGCTGAACAAGCTCGGGCACTGGTACGGCGACATGCCCAGATACTTGGCTTGGAATGCGAACGCGATCACCAATCGTGGATCGAGGAAGTAACGTTCCAGTTCGGTGCCAAGCGAGCGCAGTGGATGCAGATGCGGCGCTGCTGCTAACAGCGATGGCCGCATCAGGTCGAGCACTGAATTGAACGGCGATTCGAGGATCGGCCGAAACTTGGCAAGCTTGACGCGATTGTCGTCCATGTATCGTCGCAGCGCGCCGACGTCGGCGGGCGAGATCATGGCGATCTGGCGATCCATTTCGTCCATGTCGGGCGTGCAATCGAGTTGTCCGCCGGCGGCGAACGACAGTCGATATTGCGGATCGAGTCGCGTCATCGGAATCTCTTCCATCAGGTCGCGACCGACCGATCGAAAGATCTCCGTTAACACTCGCGGGTACAAAAAGAACGTTGGTCCGACGTCGAATCGATATCCGTCGGACTCGATCGCCGACGTACGCCCGCCAACTCGATCGGCACGTTCCAGCAGCGTAACATCACAACCGGCATGGGCCAGTTGCATCGCCGTTGCCAAGCCGCCTGGGCCCGCACCAACCACAACGACTTTGCGAGCAGACACAGTCGACATTCCCAATCAAAAAGAAGTCTGTGGGTGAAAGGGAGCACGTCTGAAAATCGTAAAGCTAGAAGCCGCCTTCGGCGATCCCTGAATTGATCTGATCCAGCACGATTGACTCGATCGCCACGTCCGTAAACGTTTTATCCGGTACATCTTCACGGTCGGCAACCGCGCGAGCCAGATTGACCACCTCGATGATCGAATCGACATCGAACGGCAGGTTCAGTCGGTGGCCGTTTGGCGAGTTCGAGTCGGCGACATAGACCGGCGTTAGTACGTCCTCGAAATCGAACGAAGTGGTGCGTCCGATTTCGACCGAACGACGTAGACGGGACAGTTGCTTGGTGGTCTCGGCGGCAACTTCGCTGCTGGCGTTTTTCTGTGCGAACGCATCCACCGCGTAAAGCTCGCCCCACTGGATGACGGGCAGTCGTTGCAGTCGTTGCAGAATGCCGGCTGACTGCCAGTTCTCGTACTTGCCGCGTTCCATCTCGCCGACCAACTTGGTGATCTGCTTGATCACCTTGGATTTCTCGTCCGGTTCAAGCAGGCTCTGTTCAAGCTCGGGGACATAGGCATCACGCAGCGTGCGGATCGCAAACTCGGTTCGTTTTTGGAACAGGTACCAAGTAGAAACGCCACAGAAGATAAAGAACGCGATTCCCAGCAACGCGCCGCCCGCCAAGCAGGCAGGCAGCCACCCCGGGCCCTCCGCGATCTCCTCGGCCGTCAGTTCGGGGACCGATGGAGATTGTTCGTCGGTCGGTTGAGGTGTTTCAGTCACGGGATTTTGTTTGCGTCTTTGTCGGTGGAGCGGACGTCTTGCCAGAACACGCAAGCCGCGACTTGGTTGCGACGGATCAGTCTAAGAATTCGATCTTCAAAATCTTGAACTTCAACTTACCGGCCGGCGCGTCGATCTCGGCCGTCTCGCCCACTTTCTTGCCAATCAAGCCTTGCCCAAACGGGCTGGTCACCAAGACTTTGCCGGCGTTAACGTCATCTTCGCCGGCGCCAACGAGCGTGAACTGTTCTTCGTCACCGTAAGCTACGTCTTCAACCGTGACGGTGCATCCAAAGACAACTTCGTCTTTCGGCAGCGACGCCATGTCGATGATCGAAGCACGCGCGATCTTGTCTTTGTGCTGAGCGACTTTGGCGGCCAACATTCCCTGGTTTTCGCGCTGAGCGTGATACTCTGCGTTCTCCTTCAGGTCACCTTCGGCGCGAGCCTCGGCGATTTTTTCAGTGCAGATATCAATTTCCGATTCCAAGCGTTCGATTTCGGCTTTGATTTTGTTGTAGCCGGCTCGGGTCATGGGTACCGATTCGATCATCCCACCATTCCTAAATTTTTTTGACGTTCAACAAAAAGAAAACCTTTCCCGGTGCAGAGAAAGGTTTCTTGTTTTCAGTATACGGCCGAAACGACTATTTCGGTTCGATCCAGCATTGTCGCCGCTGGCCGCGTGTGTGTAAAGAGCGGCGTCAAGACAGCCAGGTTCGGGGCGGTTTGCGTCTACGCCGCAGGTCCGCTATCGCAGTGCTCGTGCTCGCGGCGTCCAGTCGCTGATCGGTTCTTTATCGGCCAGCCGCAACTCGCTTTCGCAACGCATGTCGTTGTCCTCGCCTCGCAAACGCACGTGGACGACGACGTCTTCACCGTTGGGGATTTCATCTTTCCACTGGATCGGCACATGCAATCCGGAAACCGGATGTTGCCGCACGAACCCTTGGACTTGCCAGCGATCAAAGTCCCATCGGCCGATCATCGCCTCTTCGCTGGGCCGCGACGGATCAAGCACGACGACCGACAATTCGGCTTCGATGTTAAAGTCGGCAATGTCGACGGGGCGTCCGGTCGCGTCGATGGCGTTGACCACAATCACGGCTCCGTCGAGTTCGCCATCGGTGTGATGGCCGACCGAAAGGACGGGGTGAATTTGCAGTTTCTCGGGCAAGCCCTGGGCAGCCTGCAACGCATCGGGCAGCATGATCTGGCCGGGCGGTTTGGCGTCTTTTCCATCGAGCGGTGGCGGCAGAACATCGCCCTCTTCGATCGGTGGAACCATCAAGTCATTTTTGCCGGGCGGAACCGGGCCACCGGGTGCCGGCAACAAGAATGATTCGTCGATGTCATCGGCGTTGAGGGCATCGATATTGGGTTTTGATAGCGGGTCCGGCACCGGCGACGGAGCATCGAGTGGCTCGGGATCGCGAAGTGCGTTGGGATTGGTCCGCTTTGGTTCGGGCAAGATTCCTTCGAAGGAATCGCCGTCGGTGATTTCATCGGCTTCATCGCTTTGCCCGCCCATCGCGTCGGGGTCGATCGCGCCGGCGTCAACGGGTTCGCCCTCGTCGAACATCGGCATTTCGTATTCGTCACCTTCCAGACCTTCGCCCATGTCGAACGTCGGCAAGTCGGCGGCGGGATCGGCATAGGGCGACGGCGGCAACGAATTGCGCATCGCGCTAGCGGATCCACCGAGTGCATCCGGGTGGTCATGCGGCTGCATCGTCGATGGCGTGGGGACTCGGGCAGCAGCGACTTTGCGTTGGTATTGTTCCAGTCGGTCGCGCAGGACTCGGTTTTCGTAGTCTGCGGCGTACAGTTGGTCTTCGAGTACCCGAGATTCCGACATCATTCGCTGCGCGTAGATGTCGCGATGAGCACGGTTGCTGCAACCGCTCGAAATCACCAGCAAAAGTCCACATGCCAATCCCGACGCGATCGCAGGGATCGGCCCGAGGGATGAGAAACGGCAGGGATTCGCTGTACACACCGGCGAGATCGTCAAACTTGTCAGAAACTGAGAAACAAAACTCAAGTCTCTCGATTAACAAGCCGA
>JBAUHR010000653.1:0-2406 GCA_049680385.1 Rubripirellula sp.
TGCGTCGCATGGGGGTTGCGATTGCAGATCAGGTTGAAGGGCCGTATGTCTTCAACCCGGAACCGCTCACCAGCAACAAGACGACCATTGAAGACGGCTATGCTTTCTGTGAAAACGACAACGTCTATCTGTTAACCACGCACAACAATGGAGGCTCCGGTTACCTTTGGGCGTCGAACGATGGTATTCATTTTTCGGATCCCGTTTTGGGTTTCGACAAGATGGATCACTATCTGGATACGAAGCCAATTTCGAAGGCCAGCGTGTTTCGTGGTAAGAAATTCGAAAGGCCGCAAGTGCTGATGCAGGATGGGCACCCCACGCACCTCTACGTCGCCTCCGGTGCAAATGTAAACGGAGGAAAGGGAACCCACTCGTGTCTGTTCCGCATCCAAAGACTAGAGTCGTCCGGTCCAGGCCTGGAATAGGGACGGAAGCGAGCACGCAGCGAAACGTTTCAAAAGCTTCCCAGTGCAGGCGGACAAACGCTTCCTGTCGCTACGTCGAGCGGACCGCCTGCTCCGCTAACCTCCCACTGTGCGAGGCTTCCCGGTCGTGAACTTGCGCCAGTCTTTGCCACTAGCAGTCCAAAGCAGTTCTTGGACGGTCTTTGCTCAGTTTTTTGCCGATCCGTCGCCGTCCCGGATGGACGGACTGGGTGGGAGGTCCGCTGGCAAAGGCGGAGCTTGACCGAATAGACGCTTCGATGAAGCGGGGCGTGCCCTTTGATGAAGCAACCGTGCGGTGCTGTTTGGGGACATGCCCCCAAAGTAAACACATGACATGACAGGTCCGCGGATTGAGCTATCGTAGGCCAATTGGGCATTCCGCCTAACCCTCTGGCCTTGGTAGCGATTGTTTCCTGAGGCCCTCGTGCAGTCGGATCAAAGACGGTCTGGATGCGGAAATTACAGGCAATCCGATCTCTGTCCCTTACCACAGGTCCGCCTCTGATGAAGAAACTTTCACACTTGTGTCAAACTGGGCCATTAATGGCTTTCGGCTTGGCAGTGCTGATCCCGATGTCAATGCCAAGCGTTGCAGACGCTGCGATCGTCTTTTCGGCGACAACGGGTAATTCGACAGTGGTACAAAACAACGGTGCACCAACGTTTACGGGCATGACGCCGAATCTGCTCGTCACGGCTGCCAGCATAAATAACAATATGGTGGGGTTTGCCAGCACCAATGACATCAACACTCTGCTTGGGACTCCCCTGGCCGCAGCAGATACCGTTACGATGTCCGTGACTGTCGATTCATTGACAGGCGGCAATCTTCGATCCAACGGTGTTGAGTTTGGAATGGCGAGTGCTGTCGGATTCCGACCAGCCTCGGGTAATCTTATCTTGAAGATGGCGGGTTCCAATCAAGGTTCTGATGTTTTGTTAATAGCCGAGTCGTTTCAGGACGGGGGGGCGAGTTTGGATTTTAATTCTAACCAAGCAGCCCTCGCGGATGGATTTAGGATCACGCTTACCGCCAATGCCGCAGGTTACAGCTTCTTCTTGGAGGATATCCTGGTGGCAGGTAGCACCAACCCGCTGTACACCGATGGAGACACGACCGCCACGATCTCTGGAACCTTCGCAGGAACTGAGTTTCTCGACAACTTTGGCACCGGTCGTTTCTATACAGCGGTGCAAAGTCAACTTACTGGTACCCCTAATCAGATGACCACGGATTACAGCTTAGCAACGATTGATGTGACTGCTGTTCCTGAGCCTAGTTCGTTCGCGATGGTCGGACTGGCCGCTCTTGGCCTCTCCGGTTTTCGTCGTCGACGCTAGACGTCGTGAGAATTGATTTTGTAAAGACAGTTAAACCATCAACAGCGTAAGTGAATTCACTTACGCTGTTTTCGTATCGACACTAGGTGTTCGCGTAGTGTTTGGTGTCTAACATCTCAACGAGGCGATTGCAGGAAGGTAGGCCGGATCAAGACGCGACAGCGGCGCTGCTCCGGCAATGCGGAATTTTACAATGGTGAAACATCGAGGTTGCCGGAACTGCGTCGCCGAGGCTCCTTGGTCCGGCCTACGGTTGTTTCCGGAAAATAGGCTGCGCCGTAGTGAATTGCGTTGTTGTTCTATTCGTTTGGATCGCTAGTAGAACGGAACTAGCATCCATCAGCTTGTAAATGCAATCGACCAATCGCCACGGTCCCCTCGCACACCTTTTGTTTGTCTGAAAATAGATCATGATACGAATCTACTTGTTGCTGGCGATGACTGTTCTTTTGCAGGCCACAACGTCGTCCGCTCAGTCGATCGATTGGCCTGGATTCCTTTCACGACACGACATGGTTTGGGATCAGATTCCCAATCGGTGGGAAGTTGCACCGTACAGCGGCAACGGCAATGTTGGTTTCCTGTTTTATCAAGCGGAAGGCGAAGCCAAGAATGT
>JBAUHR010000654.1:0-4315 GCA_049680385.1 Rubripirellula sp.
ACGCTGGCCTCATTGCATCGGGCGTCTGCTCGGCTCGATGTTTGCCAATGGCCGCCGACGACGGGCGAGCGGTTGGCCACTCTTTGCACGCTGCTGATCTAGCAGCCGACTTTCCCACGCATTTGGCGAGCGGATCGTCAAGTCCTGAGCGGATTGCTGCGCGGATGTTGCGTGGGTTTCGCTCGATCGTTGGAAGTCGAAAACGTTTAGGTGTGCCCCTATGTCTACAACTCTTGATAAGCCGGAAGTCGACGCGCCGGCGACCAACCAGTCGACGCAAAATGACGTCGCTGAAGCCGCGCGAAACGAAGAAACGGCAGCGCGGCCAAATATCGCTGCAACGATTCTTGGATGGATTCCGTCGGTCTTGGTTCTCGCTGCGTTGGGTGGACTGGCGTGGTTTGGTCATCAGAACGACTGGAAACTGCCGAGTTTCGGAAGCGTGGCGGGCGATACCGCCAGCGTCGGCCCGGAGTGGTGCGATAGTCACGGCGTTCCGGAAGACGCCTGCATCGTTTGCCAACCCGGTTTGATTGACGACGCACCGAAGCTGACGTATTGCCGTGAACATGGCGTGCATGGTTGCGTGTTGTGCAATCCACAACTGGCCCAAACGAAAGAACCAACCGAGCCAACAGCGGAGGACTTGGCCCGCGCCGAGCGTGCGTTGACGTTGACCAGTCGGAAGGAAAACGCGGCGATCAGCAGTAGTCCCGGCTCACGGATTCAGTTTGCTTCGATCGACGCGATGACCAAGGCCGGCGTGGACGTGGAACCTGTCGAGCGGCGAACGATCATCGAGGACGTCGCAGCGGCGGGTGAGATTCGATACGACGAAACCAAGACGGCTCAAGTGTCACCGCAAACCGACGGGATTGTTCGCGACGTTCGCGTGAAGGTTGGCGACTGGGTGAAACCCGGCGACGTGTTGGCCGTAATCGACTCACAAGAAGCCGGGCGATTGAAAACCGCGTTGCTGTCGGCGTTGTTGCAGGAGCAACTAAGACAAGACAAGTACGACCGCGTTGCGAAACTGGCACCAAGCGGTGCGATTTCCGGCAGCCGTGTGATCGAATCCAAGACCGAATTGCGTCAAGCGACCGCCGACGTCGAACAGGCGGTGCGGGCGTTCGTCAATCTTGGCTTGAATGTAAACATCGACCGTATTCGCGGAGCAAGCCTCAATGAAGCGAAAGCGATGATTCATTCGATCGGTTCGACTGGTATCAACACTGACGGCCAGAGCGACAATTTGCTTGCCGTCGTCGCACCGATCGAAGGCCGCGTCGTTGATCGGCCTGTCACGATCGGTCAGGTCGTCAATCGCGGCGGCAATATCATTCGCATCGCCGACACGCGAACCGTGTGGCTTGATTTGCGAGTGCCGTCGGAAACCGCATCGTTGGTTCGGCTTGGTCAAACCGTTCGCTATGTGCCTGATGGACAAACGAAAGTTCACGAGGGGAGGGTTTCTTGGATCAGCACCGATGTTGATTCGCAAACTCGCACTGTCCGCGTGCGTGCCGAACTGGCGAATGAAGGCGAACACTTGCGGAACGAGTCTTTCGGGAAAGGACAAATCGTTCTGCGTGAAGAACCTGACGCGATCGTTGTTCCTGAGTCGTCGTTGCAGTGGGACGGAACCGGGCATGTGGTGTTTGTGCGTGATTCGCGATTCTTTGAAAAGGAGCGACCCAAGTTCTTTGTCGCTCGCAGCATTCGTCCCGGCGTAAAGCAAGACGGCTTCGTCGAAATCATCGCAGGCGTGTTGCCGGGCGAAGTCGTGGCGTCGAGCGGCAGCGATGTGTTGCGTGCCCAGCTTCTCAAAAGCAACCTCGGTGCCGGATGCACTTGTGGTCACTAATCGCCGCGATGCCGGAAACACACAAAGGGAATTGTCATGCTTGAACGACTGATCGAAATATCGCTTCATCATCGCGTTGCTGTGCTGCTCAGCGTCGTCGTGCTTATAGCGACCGGCGGCTATGCACTGACTCAGTTGGACATCGACGCATTCCCCGATACGACTCCGGTGATGGTGCAAGTCAACACGACGGCGGCATCGCTTGCGCCGGAGGAAATCGAACGACAGATCACGTATCCGATCGAGCAATCGCTTAGCGGCTTGCCGTCGCTAGAAAACATCCGCTCGGTTTCAAAGTTCGGTTTCTCACAAGTCGTCGTGACGTTCGAGGATGGCACCGACATTTACTTCGCTCGGCAAGTCGTCGGCGAACGGCTCGCGACGGTTGAACTTCCCATCGGCGTCGGTCGTCCCAAGATGGGGCCGGTCGCAACGGGACTCGGCGAAGTGTTCCACTATGTGCTGACTTATCCCGGCGTCGATTTCTCGGCGTTGCCCGAAGACGAGCGTTTGCGATTGTTGACTGAGTTGCGGACGACTCACGATTGGGTGGTCAAGCCGCAACTGCGAACGGTTCCCGGTACGGCAGAGATCAATAGTTGGGGCGGCTACGAGAAACAGTTTCAGGTGCGATTGAATCCAGCGGGTTTGGTTTCTCGCGGTTTAACATTCGATCAAGTTGTCGAAGCGTTACAGCGGAACAATCGCAACGTCGGCGGCGGCAACATCGACCGCATGGGCGAAATGCTGTTAGTGCAAGGACTCGGGCGAACCACCGACATCGAACAGATCGGCGACATCGTGATTACCGCCGTCGATGGCGTTCCCGTTCGCGTCCGCGACGTGGCGACGGTTGAGATCGGTTACGAGATTCGTCGCGGAGCGGTGACGGCGGACGGTCGCGGCGAAGCGGTGATGGGTCTGGGCTTCATGTTGATGGGCGAGAATACGCATCACTACACCGAGTCATTGAAGACCAAAATCGAGGACATCAAGACCAATCTGCCGACCGGGATGGCGTTGGTGACGATGTACGACCGCACCGAGTTGGTGGATTCTGTGATCGACACGGTTCGCAAGAATCTGTTTGAAGGTGGCTTGCTGGTCGTCGCGGTCCTGTTCTTCTTTCTGGGAAATCTGCGAGCCGGTTTGATCGTAGCGTTGGCTATTCCGCTTTCGATGTTGTTTGCGTTCACGGGCATGTGGCGGTTCGGCATCGCCGCCAGTTTGCTCAGTCTCGGTGCGATCGACTTCGGCTTGGTCGTCGATAGTTCGGTGGTGATGATCGAAAATTGCGTGCGGCATTTGAGCGAAGCCAATCCGCTCAAACGCAGCCGCCTTCAGATCGTTCGTGATGCGGCGGTAGAAGTTCGTGGACCGACGATGTTCGGTGAACTTATCATCATGATCGTCTACCTGCCGATCCTGACGCTCGAAGGCATCGAGGGCAAAATGTTTCGACCGATGGCATTGACGGTGATCTTCGCGTTGGCCGGTTCGATGCTGATGTCGATGACATTGATGCCGGTTCTAGCAAGTTTGCTCTTGCCGAAGAAGATTTCAGATCGCGAGCCGTTGCTGATCCGGTTACTCAAGCGACTCTATCACCCCGTGTTGCATTTCACGATGCACCAAAAGTTTGCGGTGATCGGATTCGCGTTATGCGTTCTGGTGATCGCGTTCGGCATGATCGCTCCGAACCTTGGCACCGAGTTTATGCCGCAACTGAGCGAAGGTGCGGTGGCGATCAACGTCGTGCGACTCGCTGGGACGGAACTTGACGAATCGCTGCGTTTCAATTCGCAGATGGAACGTGCATTGCTCGATGCGTTTCCCGATGAAGTGTCGCATGTTTGGAGTCGCATCGGTTCGGCGGAGATAGCCACCGATCCAATGGGACTGGAACTGACCGACGTTTTCATCACGTTGCGACCGCGAAGCCAATGGAAACAGGCTTCAACGCAAGCCGAGTTGACACGGCGGTTCGAGCAAACGCTTCGCGACTTGCCCGGCCAACGGCTCGCCTACACCCAGCCGATCAAGTTGCGACTCGATGAACTTGGCACCGGTAGTCGCAGCGACATTGCGGTGAAACTGTACGGCGATGACTTGGATACGCTCGCGGCGAAAGCTGGCGAAATTGAACAAGTGTTGCTCGGCGTCGATGGTTCGGCGGACGTGGGTGCGACCCAGTTGACGGGCCAACCGATGTTGCAAATCAAGATCAAGCAAAACGAGATCGCTCGCTATGGCATTCCCGCTTCGTCGGTGCTTGATGTCGTCGAGGCGATCGGGAACCGACCTGTCGGCGATGTGTTTCAGGGCCAGTTACGATTCCCGTTGGTCGTTCGTTTGCCCGATGCCAACCGCAATGATCCCGATGCGATTGCCGCGATTCCGATAACGACACCGGCAGGCGAACAAATCCCGCTCGGTCGCTTGGCGGATGTC
>JBAUHR010000655.1:0-7621 GCA_049680385.1 Rubripirellula sp.
TGTGCGGCACCGCGACAACGAATCCGCTTCATAATTTTGACTTCGGGATCGGCGATGATCTCGGAGGCATGTTTGTTCCAGTCATCTTCGCTGGATATAAAGAACGTGGTGTGACCGCTGTCGCCGAATGCCGTTTGAATCACCACGTCGTTGCCAAGATGGCTGGTCAGTTCGCGCATGTGGGCATAGCTATCGACTTTGGCCAGCACGTTGGGAACGCTGGCGATTCCCGCGCGATCACCAATCCGCGTCGTCATGATTTTGTTGTCGATTTCCGTACGCAGTTGGGCCGATGGGAAAGAAACTTCTAACCCCAGTTGCTCGCACAGTGCTTCGGTCTGTTCATCAAAGAACAGGAAAACGGCTTTGCCACCTTTTCCGTCTTTGGAACGCCGGCGAATCAGATCAACGACTTCTTTGTGTTCAAGCAAGTAGTTGTTGATGTCTTCGATCGAGGTGAACGGTCGGTGAGGAATTTCCGACGGTGAAATCACGTGCGGGTGTTGACCATCAAAGCAATCGATATACGTGATGTATCGAAAGTTGCGGACCCATTCATCGATACCCATCAGATTGAAATTGGTGGCACTGATGAAATAGATAGGTGTTTCGTTGCGATGAAAGTACAGACGGATATCGGGAATGCCTTTTAGCACGCGTTTGGTGTTCGTCGTCATTTCGAGTGTTCCTAAGCGGATGTCGTGGTTGTTTTGAATTTGCTAAAGATCTGTCGTCGCTACGATCGATAGCCGTTTGTTGATTCAGTCAGGGCGGGTGGCGGTCCCTTGCCATTGGGTGTTGGGGGGCGACAAACCGTCAACAAGACCCGCTGCGATTCGAAGTCAGGCGTGCGTTTTGCTTTTCACCTTCGCGAGCCACCACGGATGATTTAAAGACTCGCGTTCCGTACATCGGTTCGTAACCGTGGATCTCTTGGACATCAAGCGCCATCAAGTACTGGACGATTTCACGCGTGATGACTTGGCCGGGGACCAGCACTGGAAATCCAGGTGGGTACGGTGTGATGAAAGCGGCCGAAACGATATCGCGGTCACCCGCCTGAACGGCGTCTAACAGTGATCCATCTTCGATCTTGAGGTGTTCGCAAGCCGAGTCGTCATAAGCAAGGTAGAAGGCACGTCGTATGTCACCTTCGGGAGTAGTGCTTTCGGGTGAAGGCAAAAACGCAGCATGAAAACGGCTGAAGTTAGGCAGCGGCGGAAGGTCTTCGTTAAGCGACCGAACATTCTGCTGGTGCGCCGCCAACTCGACACTGCTCCAACGATCCAGTTTGTCATTTAAGTCCATCGAAATTTCTGACAACACGTTGACCAAGTGCGCAATCGTGCCGCGCGTCATGCCGATGTGGATCATGAACAGGACCGTGTTTCGAGATGTCTTGTTGATCTGGATATCAAACCGATCCATCAACAATTTCTTGAACGTGTCACCGTCCATTCCCGTGCTTCCGACATGCAAGGTTACTCGGGTCGGATCGAGCACGAATTCATCGCCCAGCCAGGCTTTGTCCAAGCGGCACCAGCCTTCGCTATTACTAAAGTACTCTTCCAGGCCGGATGGTCTGAATTCTGGAAGGATCATTTCTTTAGCCGCAAGCACTGTAAAAAATTTGCTGATTAATGGATCCCTCGTGATCCGCTCGCGCATCATCATGGCCAGTTCAATGCTGCGACCCACCATGTCGTGGCCTTCGAGTTCGACTTGGCGTCGACCGACGTCGAGCGAAGCCAAGATTTGGTAGTTCGGTGACGTTGAGGTATGCGTCATGTAGGCTTCGTTGAACGCATTTTGCGTGTAGTGTTCGAAGTCCTGGTCGTGAACGTGGATCATCGATCCCTGACGCAATGCCGTCAGTGTCTTGTGCGTCGAATGGGTTGCATAGACTCGCACGCGAGCACGATCGGGGTCGGCCATCAACCGAGTGTCCAGCCACGTGTCGTCGTCAGTGGTGTCTGAAGCATCGAATTGCTCACGCCATTTTGTGAACTTCTTGCGGTAGGCTGGATCATTGAAGCGCCGTCGCAGTTCTTTGGCGGACCACATCGCAGTTCGCCGACGCAAGATTGGCGAGAACCTTGCGTAGGCACACCAGGCTTCGTCCCACAAAAAGATCATGTCAGGCTTGATCGCCAGCACTTCTTCCATCACACGAACCGGGTCGTAAACGATTCCATCGAATGTGATGTTGGTCAGTAGCACCATGCGCACCTGATCCAGCTTGCCAGCAGCCCGAAGTTCCAATAGTCGCGCCTTTATCTCGCGCAGCGGCACGGCACCGTACATCGAGTACTCACTGAGCGGATAGGCATCTAGGTACACCGGAAAGGCACCCGATAAAATGCAAGCGTAAGGATGCGATTTGTGGCAATCATGGGCCAGCAGCACGATATCGCCGGGTCGATTGAGCGCTTGCATGACGATCTTGTTTGCCGTCGAAGTTCCATTGGTGACAAAGTAGGTGCGCCGCGATCCGAAGGCACGTGATGCGCTCTGTTGGCTGTCGCGAAGTGACCCGCCGGGTTGAAGCAAAGAATCGAGTCCGCCGGTCGTCGCGGACGTTTCGGCCTCAAACACTTTGTGACCGTAAAATTCGCCCATATCTTTGATCCAGTGCGACCGGACGATCGTTGCTGAATGAGAAATAGGCAGCGCGTGGAACATCGCTGTTGGTTTCTGGCTGTACTTTTTCAGTGCGTTGAAAAACGGAGTCTCGTAACGTTCATTGACTGCCTTCAGGATGCTCAGGTGCATTTCCTGGTAGTTGCTTTGGTTGTAGAACGCACGGCGAAACGCGCGGCTCGGTTCGCCGACGAGACTTTCAACCGGCGCGTCGGTGACAAGGTACAGGTCCAATTCGGGACGCAGTGATTTCAACGAGTTGCCTAACGCCAAGCTGCGTTCGGTCGCCATCGACGATTCGAGTTTCTTGACGTTATGTTTCAGCAGCGAATGAAGTTCGTCCAGCAAGCGAAACTTTTTCTTTGATCGAAACGGAAAGCTGTAACGGACAACGCAGGTTTGGATATCGGGGTTGATCAGAGCCGCCAGCAACGCGTCTTCGTAGCTTCGGGCCACGACCACTTCATAGAAGAACAGGTCGTCGGGGCGTCGCAGGTCACGCAGTTGTCGCCGGACTTCTTTGGATTCGCTTTCGGTCAAGTCGTCAACAATGAGGACCTGAAAGTAGGGTCTCTTTTCTTGTCGGATTCGAGTGTGCAGTTCATCGCTCAGTTTGGCCACATTCAACAGGTCGCCATAGTCGGACAGTCGCGACGTTGTCAGATCGAGCTTGCGAAACAGCCCGTTGGTCATCATTCGCACCATGCGAACGGTTTGTCGAGAAAAGTCCTCGTACCGACGCCGCTGAAAAGCGACTTTGACTTGTTCTAATGCGGGGATCCCGGGAAAAACGAAGAACTCTTCCAGCGGTTGCAGAAAGCTGAACACTTCTGTGCAAGCATCCGTCAGCCACATCACATCGGGCAACTCTTGCATTGTTCCTGATTTGTGCAGCCGATGCAATCGCCGTGCGTTGTCACGTAGGAAGTGCCAGTTGTCGGTGCGCAATCGCGTCAGGTTGTAAAACGCCACCTCGGATGGGTCGAGTGATTGGAAGTCGAAGTAGTCGTAATCTTGCTCGCTCATCTCGACAGTCTTTTCTCGTTCTAGTTGTGCGTCTGGTCAATGATCCGTGCTGCGCAGGGGCACCGGCCGAAGGATCTTTCGCCAGATCGACTTCGGCTTGCTATCAGCCTCTTGGCGACTAGCCCTGAAGATCTTCATCGAGACCGGCTCGTGATCCACGCGACATTTTGGCGAGTGGGCCAAGGGATTGCAGATACTCGGTGTTCTTTCCGCCCGGTGCGTAGACTGGAAAGATGGCTTCCGAGTCGCGGAAGCTCTTTAGGGGTTGGCCTAGTCCTCGCATGCCGACTTCGCGAGACCGTCGGACTCGTTCGATGTCGATTTCCATCGGAACTAATTCTTCGTTGGTTCCGAATTGATGCAATACTTCGCCGTTCGGGCCGCACATGATCGACTTGCCGTTGCCCCCATCACCGACGCCATTGATGTCGATCATAAAGCACTGATTCGTCGCCGCGTTGGCTCGTGCAATGCACAGTTCGACGTCGCGATCAATCGTATTGGTAAGCGTCGGGTGCAGAATGACTTCCGCGCCCATGCTGGCCAGCACTCGGGTGGTTTCGGGGAACCACATGTCGTAACAAATCGAAACGCCGAAACGTCCCACATCAGGCACATCAAATACAAAGAACGATCCGCCGCATGTCGTCCCTTCCTCGTACGGCAGGAACGGAAACATCTTGCGGTAGCGTCCGATGACCTTTCCGGTGGGATCAATCACGGACAAGGTGTTGTAGTGTTGGCCGTTGAGGATTTCGACAAGCGATCCAGTGATGACCCAGATTTTGTGCTTGGCCGCCATGTCTTGGAAATTTCGTTCGGCCGGGCCGGGCAACGGTTCTGCTTTGGCCGGGTTGGGACCATAGGCCGCCAGTTCGCTGAACACGACCATTTGAACCCATGGAAATAGGTACATGAAATAGTCGAGTCGTGCGTTCATGTACGGTAGGTTGTCTCGCACGCCGGAGGTGTTGAGTTGTAGTCCGCCGATGGCAAATGGAATCAAGGTAAGCTGCTTTGGTGAAAAGGTTTGTTTGGTTGAATTTAGGTTGTCGGTTTCGTCGTGATTCGAGACACTTTTCGTCAGGAATTTTCGATTGCCTTCGCAATTTCTTCCGTCACGATATCCAGCCCATCACAGAGTTGTTGGTCGGTAATCACCAGCGGCATCAGGAAGCGAATCACGTTGCCGTGGATGCCAGCACGCAGGATCAGAACGTTGCGCGACATCGCGGCCTCAAGGACTCGCGTCGTCAGTTCGGTTGCCGGCGATTTTGGATTGCCGTCGTTGACCAGTTCGACGCCCACCATCGCGCCAAGACCGCGAACATCCCCGATTTGATCAGGGAAACGCGACTGTAGCTCGCGAAGTCGTTTGAACATGATGTCGCCAATCTCCATTGCGCGAGCATTCAGATTCAGTTCTTCCATCAATCGGATCGTGGCCAGCGAGGCAGCACACGAAACAGGGTTGCCGCCGTAAGTGCCGCCAATCGTGCCCAGTCGAGCCGCATCCATGATCTCGCTACGGCCCATGACCGCACCGATGGGCAGACCGCCGCCCATCGATTTGGCCCATGTCGAAATGTCCGGCAGGACATCGTAGTGTTCGTACGCGGCCCAGCGTCCGGTTCGACAAAAGCCCGATTGGACTTCGTCAAGAATCAACAAAATGCCATGCTCGTCACACAGTTCGCGGAGTCCTTTTAGGTAGGCCAGCGGCGCGGGCACAAAGCCACCTTCGCCTTGGATGGGTTCCAAGATCACGGCCGCCACTTGTTCGGCGGCGACCGTGTTGATTAGCGATTCGCGAAAACGGTTCAGTTCGCGTTCGACAAACTTGGCTTCGCTGCGCCCATCGCCGTAGCGGTAGTGATTGGGGAACGGCAGTCGGTAAACCTCGGGCGCGTACGGGCCACAGCCGATCTTGAAACCAAACTTTGACGTCAATGACATCGCCATCATGGTGCGTCCATGAAAACCGTCCGTAAAGCAGATCACAGCGGAGCGATTGGTCGCTTGGCGAGCGATTTTGATGGCGTTCTCGACGGCTTCGGCACCCGTGTTGACCAGCATCGTTTTTGTGTGGCCCGTCCTGGCGGCACCGCTAAGTTTTGCGACATCAACGTGCGGCAGGATTTCGGCTAGCTTCTCGCAGAGCGCTACATACGGTTCATACGTGGCTACTTGAAAGCAACTGTGGAGCAACTGGTCGCTTGTTGGGTGATCGCTTGGACGATGCTCGGTTGGCAGTGCCCTACGTTCATCACACCGATGCCGCCAGCAAAATCGATCACCTCGCGGCCACTCGGGTCACGCAAAATGGCACCGGAACTCGATGCCGCAATCAACGGCGTGACCATCGAAATGCCTTGCGGCGTCACGGCAGCACGTCTGGCAATCAGGTCCGCATCAGTTGTCATGGAAGTCGGCCTTTCGGGTCGCAAGACGAACATGGTTTAGTTAACGTCGCGGCCCTTGGCTGGTCACGTGACATCGCAACAGAACCCTGTCTGCGATTGATATATTAAACACCCAGTGCTACATTCAATGCAATGGGTAACTTTTGATCAAGCTCGTAGCGGGTTTTGTTGAATATGTTTAACGAAAAGGCGAGTATGTCCGATCACGTTGGCGAGTCCAATGAAGTAGGGGCAAGGATTCTTCGGTTGCGAACAGCGCACGGGATGTCGCAGCGAGAGTTGGCGAAACATGCCAGCGTGACCAACGGCGCGATATCGATGATCGAACAAGGTCGGGTCAGCCCGTCGATCGCGTCGCTGAAGAAAATTCTGATTGTGTTCGGGTTGTCGCTCGCCGATTTTTTCGCCGAGGAGTTCGAGCCGGATCGAGAGATCATTTTTCGCGCCCATGAAATGAATCGCATTTCCGAAGGCCTGGTCGTGCTTCGCCAGATCGGCGGATCAGTAACCGGTCGCCAAATGCAGGTGCTGCACGAAACCTATGTTCCGGGCGGTGACACCGGTCCCACGATGCTTCGTCACGAAGGCGAAGAAGCGGGCGTGGTTGTCCGCGGCGAGATCGAGTTGACCGTTGGCAGTCAATGCGAAGTACTCTGCCCGGGCGACGGCTATTACTTTTCAAGCCAGTTGCCTCATCGTTTTCGCAACATCGGAAAAATCGATTGCGAAATCGTCAGTGCTTGCACGCCACCTACGTTTTAGAAATTCGAGACTTGTTGCCAGCGTCCGAATGAGTTCCCAACACCGAGATTTCCATGAAATTGATCGGCATCGCGATCTACCTTGTCATTCTGTTGCTGATCGGCATTGTCGCGTCGCGGCGGATGAAGGATTTGCGAGATTACTATGCCGGGGGCAAGCGGTTCGGGTTTTGGGCGGCGTCGTTTTCGTCGCGTGCGACGGGTGAATCGGCTTGGTTGTTGATCGGTTTGACCGGGATGGGCGCTGCAGTCGGGGCTCAGGCGTTGTGGGTGGTGTTGGGCGAAGTCCTGGGCGTAGCGGCAGCGTGGATATTTTTATGCGGTCGCTTCAAACGCATGACCGACCGTTATGACTCGATCACAATTCCTGACTACTTAGAATCGCGATTGTCGGACACGACTCAGCGGATTCGATTGGTCGCCGCGTTGACGCTGGTCGTGTTTGTCACGATCTTTGTCAGCGCACAAATCGATGCGATTGGCACAGCATTCGAAAGCTTTCTAGGATGGAACTACTACGTTGGTGCGATCGTTGGGTTTTCGATTGTGCTTGTCTACATCGTCAGCGGCGGGTTTGTCGCGGTGGTTTGGTCGGATGTTTTCCAAGCTTGCTTGATGGTGCTCGGCCTAGTCGCGTTGCCGGTGTTCGGGTTGATGGCGATCGGCGGTATGGATACGGCGGTCGAGCGGATTGAAGCGCAAGATCCCATGCTGATGTCGCTGTGGGGGCCATCGGGGGCAGGTTGGAGTTCGTTCTTTACGATTCTAGGG
>JBAUHR010000656.1:0-2729 GCA_049680385.1 Rubripirellula sp.
TGGATAGCCGTGCAGGCTTGCTGCGTGGCGGCGATTCAGGTGAAGCGATCGTTCCGGGCGATGTCGACGGCAGTCTGTTGATCGAAGCGGTCCGATATGGGTCCTACGAAATGCCTCCCATGGGAAAGCTCTCGGATGATGAGATCGCAACTCTCGAGCGTTGGGTCGAAATGGGAGCACCCTGGCCGAATGAAGCGGTACCGACGGGTGAGTCGAGTGCTGAAGCATTCGATCTTCTGCAACGCAAGGCTGACCATTGGGTTTGGCAACCGATTCAAGCACCCGTGATCCCGCAGGTGTCCGACGCAAAGTGGCCGCGGGACGACTTGGATCATTTCATTCTCGCGCAACTTGAGGAAGCGGAACTTGCCCCCGCAGGCGATGCAGATCGAACGGCGTTGATGCGACGGCTATATTTTGATCTGATCGGATTGCCGCCAACTCCGGAGCAAGCGACAAAGTTTCTCAGCGACACCTCAGCCGGAGCAACGGAGCGGTTGGTGGATGAACTGCTTGCATCGCCCCACTTTGGCGAACGCTGGGGGCGGCATTGGTTGGATCTGGTTCGCTATGCTGAATCTCGCGGGCATGAATTTGATAATGACACTCCGAATGCGTTTCAATATCGAGACTACATGATCCGAGCATTGAACGCAAATGTTCCTTACGATCAACTGGTGCGAGAACATATTGCCGGCGATCTGCTTTCCGAGCCTCGTCTGCACCCGGACACGCGCACTAACGAATCGATCCTCGGTACGGGCTTCTGGTATCTTGGCGAATGGGTGCATTCGCCAGTTGATATTCGAAAGGACGAAGCGGACCGTTTCGATAACATGATTGACGTGATGTCGAAGACATTTTTGGGCGTGACCGTTTCGTGCGCTCGATGCCACGATCATAAATTTGATGCAATTTCCACGGCGGATTATTATTCCTTGTGCGGCTTCCTGCAGAGCAGTGACTATCGGCAGGTTAGGTTCGAGTCGATCGAACAGAATCGACGCATCGCTGCGGAGCTAGCACAAGTTGACGCGAAGTACCGACAACAGATTCGCGCCCTAATTGAGGCTGAGGGGATTTCATATCCGCAACAACCGGACGCTTTGGATGACGACTGCATCATTGTCGACTACGGTTCCATTCCAACACAAGACTTTATGCAGGACGGTTTCGTTTTCGGCGTCACTCCGCAGCGTCAGGGGGACGTCTATCTCGACTTTGATGATCCGGGCATTGTCAGGATTGCGACTCACGCAGCCGCTGTGAGCGATGCTTTCTGGAACGGCCTGGAGTCCGTCAGTGAGGGGCTGATGCAAGACCGATCAGCATTGGCCGGCCTCCCCAAGAGCGGTCGAACGCTGCGCAGCCCGACGTTCGAATTGAAGTCTGGAAGTGTAAGCTGTCAGGTTCAGGGAAGCGGACACATCTTGGCTTGCGTTGATTCGCATCGACTGATTGCCGGACCGCTGCACGGCCAAACAATCAAGGAGTTCGCGACACCTGAGCCAAGTTGGGTGACACTCGATTTGTCACGTTACGTTGGTCATCGCCTGCATCTTGAATTTGTTCCTGCGAACGATGCATTTCTTTCCGTGCGAATGGCGGTTCAAGGGCAAGACGCTGATGGACGTGCGAACCTTGATCGTCGACTCTCGGCTGCCAACGAGCAGTTTGTGCTTTATGCGGAGGCAGCGGAAGCGATCGTTAACGCCACCGCAGAGTTGGAAGAAACTGTGTTCGCCGATTTCGAGTCCGGCACTTACGATGGTTGGACAGTCACCGGAGATGCCTTTGGCAACATCCCTCAGACACTCGAAACCATCGGCAGCTACCAAGGGAAGATCAACGGCAGCGGCAAGTTCTTCGTCAATTCGCATAACATTCGCACCGGCGGCGACACGGGACACGGTGACAGCCTCACTGGAAAGCTCACGTCGCGCCCCTTCAAAATCGACTTCGAAACGATTGAGTTTCTCGTCGGTGGCGGAGATCACCAGGGCCGGACATGCGTCAACTTGCTCATCGATGGCGAAGCTGTTTTGACTGCAACCGGCCAGAACAGCAATCAGATGTCGCTCAACAAATGGGACGTTCGGCAGTTCGCTGGCAAAGAAGCCACGATCGAAGTTGTCGACGATCATACGACAGGTTGGGGTAACATCGGCATTGATCACATCGTGTTTCGCAAGCGAAGCGTCTCGACCGAAGGAAATGAGGCCGCCAAGAGAATTGTCGAATCCTGGCAGCGGGAGCGAGCACGGTTGAGTTCTCAAGTCATTCGCAAATCGCGTCTTGCCCTCGCGATGATGGATGGCACGGGCGAAGACGAGCACATCTTGATTCGCGGGAATTCATCCAAGCCGGGCGCTATCGAACCGCGTCATTTCTTGACGGCTATCGCTGGCGACGAACCGATGACGATTGCACAGGGTAGCGGCCGCCTGGAGTTAGCGGCGCACATCAACGATCCCGCAAATCCGCTTACATCACGCGTGATTGTGAATCGGATTTGGCATTACTTGATGGGCCGGGGCATTGTCCCAACGACCGATGACTTTGGAGTGCTCGGGCAGCGTCCGACTCACCCACAGTTGCTGGACCATTTGGCGACTAGGTTTGTTGAGGATGGTCGCAGTATCAAGGGAATGATTCGCGCAATCGTACTGTCGCGAACTTATCAGATGTCCAGCCAGCCAGACTCCGCTGCCGTCGAAGCCGAACCAAAC
>JBAUHR010000657.1:0-2150 GCA_049680385.1 Rubripirellula sp.
ATTCCATGGGACGGTTTCCCAAGTATTCACAGCAACTTGAAGGAGAATTGCCAATGGCAATCGGGAACCAACCAAACACATCAATCTGTTTGATCAACCAAAAAGGTGGCTGCGGAAAGAGTTCAACCTGTTTTCATTTGGCAGGAGCATTCGCCGCATTGGGCCAACGAGTCTTACTCGTTGATGCCGATCCGCAGGGTTCGATCAGCCAAGCGTTTTTCGGATCTGATGCTGTTGAACAGATGCCTGCATGGGAAACGCTGGCCGCATTGTTTGATGATCGCTGCAATCACATCGATCCATCCTCCCTGATTCGACATACGCACGTTGAAGGAATCTCGGTTCTACCGGCGAATCAGAACTTGGCGCAATTCAACTCGCCATGCCCGGAGCGAGGCGGCGTGATGCAGTATGCACTGCGTGACTTTCTCGAACCACTCACTGCATTTGATGTGGTTTTATTTGACTGTCCGCCGAATCTGTATCAATGCAGTTGGAACGCGATGATCGCGGCTCAATACGTGTTGATTCCGATTCCACCGGAAGACTTTGGCACTCAGGGAATCCGAGCCGTTCATCAGGCAGTCGCCAACGCTCGATTGTTGAATCCATCGCTCAGACGACTCGGGCATCTTGTCACGCGATCCGACCGTCGAATGCTGGTGCATCAGGAGTATGAATCGCGGTTACGCAATCTCTACGGAGAGCTGGTTCTGGAAACCACGATTCCAGAACTTTCCGCCTTCAAAGTTGCATTGGCCTGCCGACAGCCAGTGCAGATGCACGCAGCAAAATCGAAAGCAGCCGTCCGAACGCGGGAACTGGTTGATGAGATCATCGGAAGGATCAGCAATAGAAAAATACACAGGGAGGCAGCATGAGCAATACACGAAGTCTGCTGAAAAAAGCAGAAGCGAACTTGAATGAATCGATTGGACTACGTTCTGCGGAATCTCGCCCGCAGCTCAGCCCGGTCGCGATGGCCAAAGACGTTGGACGACGAGCGAATCGGTCGTTTGGTCGAATCGAAATTGATCGCGTCCAACCCGATCCCGATCAGCCGCGTGTTGAGTTCGACGGTGAAGCTCTCCAGAATCTGACCAACAGCATTCGCGAAAAAGGACAACTTGCACCGATTCGTGTTCGCTGGTCCGATGAAAAATCAACATGGCTGATCATTTCCGGCGAACGACGTTGGCGAGCCTGCAAACAAGCCGGTCTGAAAATGATCGACTGCAACTTTCAGGAACACGCATTGAGTCCGACTCAGATTCTTGAAGAGCAGCTCATCGAGAACCTCTTGCGGGTTGACCTGAAGCCAATTGAAGAGGCCGAGTCGTTTCAAAAACTCATGAAGGTCAATCACTGGACGGGAAAAGAGTTGGCAACGGCACTCAGTATCAGTCCCACTCGTGTTTCGCGTGCGTTGGCACTGTTGAAACTTCCGCACGAGATGCGAGTCCGAGTCGATGACGGGGAAATTTCAGCACGTGCCGGTTACGAGCTTTCCAAATTGCCAGAGCCGCAATTGAGAGAGGTCACGCAGCAGAACACTTTGGTAACAATTCAACAGGCATCACAAGCGGTAAAAAAGAAACGCGGCGGCGGGAAGAAACTGCCGCGTGGTTGCACCCAGACTTTCATTGCTGAGAACGGCTGGAGAATCGTTGCGAGGTCTGGCAGAAAGGGAAACTACCACGATATCGAGCAAGCACTGACTGAAGCACTGGAAGAAGTCCGCCTACGAATCGACAATCGCGTCAAACTGATGTAGCTCTCAAGAGCATTTACGACCCATCGGCGGCGGCTACGCTGGACGCTGCGCCTGCCCTGAACGGGCGGTTTCGCAATCAGGCTGGGGCCTGATCGCGACGGGCTGGACGCCCGCTGTCTCGCTTGGCCGCCCGACAGAGGTTCGAGCCTGCTGGGGCAGGCTGCGAACCTATTCCGCCTCCGCTGAACGCTCCGGCAAACGGCGGCTTTCGCCGCCGCTAGGGAGTCAGTCATCCTATTTCGACTGGCACCAGCGACGGCACTACGAATGAGCGCCTCATGTTCCATCCTTCATGCCGCCTGTTTGCGACTATCCCCCGACTGCCACGACACTTTCAGGCGGCACGTGTTTACCTACCGTTAGGCCGTGCGAACAC
>JBAUHR010000658.1:0-17143 GCA_049680385.1 Rubripirellula sp.
CTTCAATCTTGCTGCCAACACCGGAACAGGAAGCCGCGATCACGCAAGCTCGCGACAAACTCACCAAAGCCGAGCAAGCCTATCAAGCGGCCGTCTACGGTTCTCGCGAACGGTTCAACGCTTGGAAAGCAGACGCACCTGAAACGCTTACCATTGCAGATCTAAAACTGGCACTTAGTTTTGACCGTGATTTCGACAACTCATTCAAAGACATCTATCATCCATCCGAGTCCGATCGTTCTTGGACGACGATGCCCGAGTTGGTTGAAGTGTCCGATTGCAGTGTCGTTCGAATGGACCCCAGCTTGGCGGCAGAAAAGTCCGATTCGCCTGATTCGCCTGATTCGCCAGCGCGCCGGGCGATGAAGCTTGATGGCGAACGAGGCGTGACGACTCATGGGATTGAGCCGTTCGACCGCTGGTTGCCGGTCAGTGTTGTGGTCACGTTTCGCGAAACCAAACGCACGGCCCAGCGAAGTGTGATCGCGCACCACACTCGCGGAACCGACTGTGGATACAACGGTTGGGATCTAACGATCGAAGATGGGCATCTTGAATCGCGGATGTATCGGGTTTGGCCCGGAAACGCGATCGGCGTTCGCACGGTGGATCCCATTCCCGTGGACCAGTGGCACCAAGTCACGGCGACGTACGACGGATCATCAGCGGCGTCGGGTCTGTTGCTGTTCTTAAACGGCAAGCCACTGGAAACGGTCGTGCTGCGGGACGAACTGAAAAAGAGCTGCAACGTGCATGTCGATCACGGTGGCGAGTTTGTCGTGGGCCAACGTTTCCGTGCTCGCGGGCTTGATGGAGGATTGATTGATGACGTCCGCGTCTATGCTCGCGACTTGACGAGGCCCGAGATTTCGCAGTTGGTGACTGGCAATGCGAGTTCGGACGACGACGCCCACTTTGAATACTACGTGTCGGCGATCGACGAGGCGGCCCGTGCCGCGATGCGTAATCTGACCGACGCGCGAAAGGCGTGGGTGATGGCCGAAGAAGTGATGAACGAAGTTCCGATCATGCGAGAGTTGCCCGAGGCTCGTCCTGCTCACGTTTTGGCACGTGGTGAGTACGACGCGGTCACTAGCGACGAAACACGGGTCAGCCGCCAGACGTTGTCGGCGATCTCCATTCCCAGCAATGGGCCAAACGATCGTTTGGGCTTGGCCCAGTGGGTGACTCATCCCAATCATCCGCTGACATCGCGAGTCGCGGTGAACCGATTTTGGGGCAACTTCTTCGCAGAGCCGCTGGTCCACACATCCGAAAATTTTGGCTCGCAGGGTGATCTGCCAACGCATCCTGAACTGTTGGACTGGTTATCGCGAGACTTTGTCAGTTCCGGTTGGGATGTGAAACGGCTGTGTAAGCAGATCGTGTTGTCGGCTACCTATCGCCAGGACTCAAAAGCCGACAAGAAAACGATCACGGCTGATCCCACCAATCGATTGCTCGCCCGTGGCCCTGCGTATCGGTTGGCCGCCGAACAGATCCGTGACGTGGCGCTAGCCGCATCGGGGCTGATGGATTCACAAACAGGTGGTCCGCCGGTATCGCCTTACCAGCCCGGCGAAGACTTGTGGAAAGAGTCCAACGGAATGTCGCCGCCGTACCAGCAATCCGTTGGCCAGGCACTGTATCGTCGGTCGTTGTATTCGGTTTGGAAACGCACAGCACCCTTGCCCAATATGTTAGCGTTCGACTCAACGACGCGTGAAGTCTGTACGGTCAAGCGATCACGCACGAACACTCCGCTGCAAGCGTTGGTTTTGCTCAATGACGTTCAGTTCGTCGAAGCGGCGCGTGTGCTAGCCGAGCAAGTGGTCAAGGAAGAGTCGCCGATCGAGCAAGCGTTCTTGCGGTTGGCGGGCCGCAAGCCGGATGACCAAGAAAGCGGCGTTCTGGCAGGTTTGTTGAAGGACGAAGTCGCGTTTTATACGGACCATCCGGACGATGCCAAGAAGTTGATTGGCTCGGGCGACAAGGAAATCGACGAGTCCATCGATCCGGCCCAGTTGGCGGCGATGACAACGGTCTGTCAGGCGATCCTGAATCTGGACGCGACAATTTGGAAACGGTGATGCGCTGATCCGCTATCGAACCGGCTTCCTGAAAACAAATCAGTAACTTTAAACACTCTACATCACTATGAATTCACCAGATCCATTCGCGTCGAACCGCCGCGTCTTTTTCAAGAACAGTTGCACCAGTGTCGGCGTCGCCGCCTTGGCGTCGATGTTGGGTAAAGATGCGATGGCCGACGCGCCATCCGCACCGTTGCCAAAGACTCATTTTGAACCCAAGGCAAAGCGGATCATTTATCTGTTTCAGTCTGGCGGTCCGGCCCAGCAGGATTTGTTCGACTACAAGCCACTGTTGACCAAGATGCACGGCCAAGAATTGCCGCCCGCCGTTCGTGGCGAGCAGCGATTGACAGGAATGTCGGTCAACCAATCGTCATTGCCGCTGGCGAGTTCGAAATTCAAGTTCTCGCAGCACGGCGAGTCGGGTGCGTGGCTTAGCGATCTGTTGCCACACCATCGCGGCATCGTGGACGACGTTTGTTTTGTCAAATCGATGCACACCGAAGCGATCAACCACGATCCGGCGGTGACGATGTTCCAGACCGGTTCACAGATCGCCGGTCGGCCTTCGTTGGGGGCTTGGCTGTCGTACGGTTTGGGCAGCGAGAACGAAGATTTGCCCGCGTTCATCGTATTAGTCACCGCCGGGCAAGGTGGGCAACCACTGTACTCTCGATTGTGGGGTAACGGGTTTTTGGATTCGCAATATCAGGGCGTCCAGTTTCGTGGCGGCGGCGATCCCGTTTTGTACTTATCGAATCCCGAAGGCATCACGCCCTCGCGCCGCCGAGCCCAGCTTGATGCGATCAATTCGCTGAACCAACACCAGTTCGGTAAAGAACTCGACGGGGAAATTGAATCACGAATCGCACAGTATGAAATGGCGTTTCGGATGCAGACGAGTGTGCCCGATGTGGCCGACTTTTCGGACGAACCCGAGTCGACGTTTGAACTCTACGGCGAGGACGCTCGCACGCCCGGAACGTTCGCCGCGAATTGTTTGCTTGCTCGCCGATTGGCACAGCGAGATGTTCGGTTCATCCAGTTGTATCACCAGGGCTGGGACCAGCACTCCAATTTGCCGAAACAGATTGCCGGGCAAGCGAAGGAAACGGACCAAGCATCGGCGGCGCTGGTGACGGATCTGAAACGACTAGGGATGCTTGATGACACGCTAGTGATTTGGGGCGGCGAGTTTGGCCGAACATCCTACACGCAGGGTGTGCTGACGGCCGACAACTATGGACGCGATCACCATCCGCGATGTTTTACTTCGTGGATGGCTGGTGGCGGGATCAAGCCTGGGATCAGTCACGGGACCACCGACGAATTTGGTTACAACGTCGTTGAAAATGGTGTTCATGTACACGACTTCAACGCCACCATTCTGCATTTGATGGGCATCGATCACGAACGATTGACGTACAAGTACCAGGGGCGACGTTTCCGGCTGACGGACGTTCACGGAAACGTGATCAACGACATCCTCGCCTAACGCGAGTCTTAGGTCGCGAACGATTCGGAAACCGATGTGAGCCGTTGGCGGTCATGCCTTGGGGACCGCAAAAAGGCCCGATCGCTTGTGAGATCGCTGGGCCTTCATCCCAGTTAGCAAGGCTTTCCGGGTGCTCACGAACTCGGCAAGGGATCTGTCGGCTTTTGCCGTGAATTACTGGCAACGTCGGAATTGTTTACTCAATCGACAAGCTGTTCTAAGATTTCGTCGGCCACTTGGGCTGCTAAGCGATTGACGCTGCCTTCGCCGTCGGGGTGCAATCGATTGCCCAAAAAGACAAATACGATTTGCTGTGCCGGGTCGATCCATAAAACGGTTCCGGTAAACCCACCATGTCCAAACGCGGCATCGGAAAATGATTCCGCTCGGTTGGACGAATAGGCTGTGCGCATGTCCCACCCCAATCCGCGGATACCCTTGGGGATCTCGGTGGGGTTCGTCATCGCCTTGATGGTTTCTGGTCGCAGGATCGCGGGCGAATCCGGGTAGGACGTTTTCAAGAACGATTGCCCATAACGCATCAGGTCGCCGGCGGTCGAGAAGAGTCCAGCATGTCCAGCGACACCACCCATCCGAAAGGCTCGCGGGTCGTGGACTTCACCGACCATCCATTTGCCGTCTCGTCGCTCGGTTGCCGCAGCCAGGGCCGCGTCTTGCTTGCCGCCGACTTTTTGCAGTGGGTTGTACCGCGTTCGTGTCATGTTCAAAGGTGCGAAGATGTTCTGCTTTGCAAACTGATCCAGTGGCATCTCACTGACTTCTTCCACCAACTTCCCGAGCACTTGAAATCCGACATCCGAGTATCGGAAGGTCTTCCCCGGTGGGGCCGTTGGTCTTAGCTGCGCAATGTTGGTCCAGTTGGCAGACTGGTCGTCGCTGTAGTCGGACAGCGAGTTGTCGGCAATCAAGCCGCTCCGGTGCAATAGCAGGTCACGAACCGTGATAGTGTCTTTGCCATGAATCGCAAACGGCGGCCAGTAACTTGCTGCGGGTTCGTCGAGATGTACGCGGTCTTGGTCAACCAAAATCATGATCGACGTAGCGGTTGCGATCGGCTTGGTCAGTGAAGCGAGGTCAAACAACGTGTCCATCGTCATGGGACGCGGCTCGGGTTCCGACTGAGCGTCGCCGAGAGCAACCTGGAAGATCATTTCCGAACCGCGTGACATCGCGACGACCACGCCAGCGGTCTGGCCCGACGCGATCGCTTCCTCTAGCAATTTTGTCGCGGACGCCGAATCGGCCAAGGCAGCAGATGCTGGGCAAGTCAACAATCCGGCCAGAACGCACCTGTTAAACAGTCGGCTAAACAACGGGTTTCCATCCATTTGCGTATTCGCGGCCCCACAATGCCGTGGCAGCTTCGTTGTCGAGCGGCTTGCCCGTTTTCGGATCGATGTTCAGCAGTCCGCCGGTGCGGAAGGCCATGTTGCCCAGGTGTGTCAGTAAAGTGCTGTCGTGTGCGACTTGGATGTCGGTATTGGGGGTGCCGCCGTTTTGGATGCACTGGACAAACTGGTCCAAGTGGGCTGTGTCGCCGCCCGCGTCGGTGACCGTTTCGATCTCTTTGTTGTGATCGTCGTACAGCGTGTAGCCTTGTCCGAAGATAACCAGAGTCCCTTCGGAACCATGAAAGCTGACGCCGACCGAGGTGTCGTGAGCGCCCATCG
Source organism: Rubripirellula sp. (assembly GCA_049680385.1). Lineage (GTDB taxonomy): Bacteria > Planctomycetota > Planctomycetia > Pirellulales > Pirellulaceae > Rubripirellula. The sequence goes on from JBAUHR010000658.1 coordinate 5,280, forward strand.
GTGACCAACTGAGTCCTTCCCAGGTGATGGTTTTGGATTCGGGAAAATCGTAGGTGACCATCATCGTGTCGGGTGTTTGTTGGTCGTCCTGGTGACGGTACTTTCCGCCACCGGCGGTGACGCGGTTGGGGTGCGTCACTTGCATGCCCCATCGTGCCAGGTCCAGCACATGGATGCCGTTGTTGCCCAGTTCACCGTTGCCCCAGTGCCAATTCCAGTGCCAGTTGTAGTGAACGATGTTGTCGACGTATGGGCGGCGTGGTGCTGGTCCTTGCCACAGATCCCAGTCGAGTGTTTGCGGCGCCGGCACTTGCTTTCCCAACCCGATCGACGTGCGGCGGTTGTTGTACCAAGTCCGTGCGTAATGAACTTTGCCGATTCGTCCCGAGTGAACCAAGTCCATTGCGGCGATGACAGCCGGCCAACTGCGTCGCTGAGACCCCATCATGACGACGCGGTTGTGCTTGCGAGCTGCTTGGACGGCCAAGACACCTTCTTCGGGCGTTTGGCTGCAAGGCTTTTCGACGTAAACGTGTTTGCTGGCGGCGCAGCCGAGGATGGTCGCCGGCGCGTGCCAGTGGTTGGGCGTGGCGACCACGATCGCGTCAATGTCGGGGCGGTCTAAGACGTGACGCAGATCCGCGTAAGTCGTCGGCTGGTCGCCGCTGGGTTGATCGATCAACGCAGCCGTCCGCTGCAAGACTTCGGAATCGACATCGCAAACCGCGACGACTTCGGCATTCGGGTTGGCGTTGAATCCTTTGATTAGCGCCGTGCCACGGTTATTGGCTCCGATGACGGCGAGCCGCACCTTGGGACCATCGGGCTTGCCTTGGTCTTCCGTCGCGGTGTGCGAGTCGGATTCTGGGGATTGGGCCAAGGCTGTGCCGGTCAGCATCGACGCGGTGATCGCCGCGCCGGCCTGCAAGAACAGTCGTCGCTGTTGTGAGGCGTCCGTGTGCATTTGCTTTTACCAGTGAAGAACAGAAGTCGGTCACAGGCGTTCTATCTTAACTGATGTGGCGAACAGATTTGATGAATCTGCGATCGTCTGCCAGTCGGACTCGCCAGATCGGCTGCTGGCCAGTTCAACGGACGGAACGATTGTCGTTGCCGCCAGCACGGCTTGTGGCATCTCGATCACCCGGCTGACATTGAGCAGCGAGATTGCGTCACGATTGGTCGTCGGCAAATCCACTAAGCTCAACTTTACAAGACGGGACGACTGAAGACTCGCGTACAGCAACCATGCGGCAGCCGTTCCGCGGCCGGTCGCCGTCACGGGAAGTCCACTGAGTTCGGGGGCGTCGCGTGTGGCTTCGATACATCGGCGGATGTCCCAAATTCGCATGCCATCGGCCGTTTGACCTAGCAGCATGAATCGCCGCAGCAGATGGCCCGCGGTTCGGTCGTCATCGGTCCATCGCGTTGATCCAACACCGCGAGGTGCAAACAGGACCACCGCAGCGGCGGGATTGCTTTCGACAAGCTCGGATAGCGCCGGTGTCGATTTGGCATTGTCTGCCTGAGCATCCGCAAGCGTTTGCAAGTCGCGTTCGATCGCGGGCCAATCTTCCGCTCGCAACACCACCAGACGCACCGACTTTGGTTTCTCGGCCGCGTCGCGTGGACGCACGACATAGAACGGCAGTCGATACGGTTGCTGGCTGTCGAATTGGTAGACCTGGCATTCGACCGAGTCATTGCCAAGCGTTTCAAAGTGGTCTGTCTTTAGCGGCCTTTGCTGCGACGCATCTGGCCAACCCGCGAACGTTTTTGCGTTCAGATCGCGAACCCATTGCCGAGTCTGTGTCGTCAGTGCTTGGTTCGTGGACGGCAGTTCGCCCGCATCAACTTTGGGGACGAACGATTCCTGGATCGTGGTTACGGTTTGATCGGCGGGAAGCTCATCAAATACCTTCAGCTCCTCGGGCGTCAACGTCTTGTCGGCTGGAAACTGGATCAGCGAATCGTCGTTTTTTAGCCAGCGGTTGAACCACCGGAACGCGTGAACGCGAAGCTCTTGGGTATCGCGGTGTGGGCCTTCGGTGATTTGTAATCCAAGCTTGTTTTCTTCGCCGTACAATCGATAGACATCACGAACTTGTTGATGGATCGCAAGAACGCCATCGAGTGGAAAGATCGTGTCTTTGTCACTGTTGGCAATCAGCAACGGACGGGGTGCCGCCAGAGCGGCGACCATCGAATAGTCCCACCGGTAAGTGTTGATCATGTACATGCAGTCGCAGTGTCCTTCGACGCACCCATCGACCACATGGTTTCGAAGCGTCGTGATGCCGGCAACCGGCACGGCTACTTTGATGCGATCGTCGATCCCGGTCACCCACCACGAATACGCACCGCCGCCCGAGCGACCGGTCACGCCAAAGCGGTCGGCGTCGACCTCGGGACGAGTTTCTAAATAGTCTAGCGCCCGCACACACGTCCACGCTTCGACTCCCGCCGGCGTGTAGCCTCGGTTATTCCACCACCACTGTTTTAGCCGGTACGTTCCGTGGTGATCGCCCAAGAACTCACCCCACTGAATCGTGTCGATGATCAAGCACGCGTAGCCGTTGCGTGCGAACCAAACGCCATGATGATGGTAGGCGGTTTTGTTGCCAAAGCTAAGTTTGCCATTGGCTTGCCGGGCGTGGCCACAGCCATACAGGATCGTCGGCAACCGCGTTTCGACTTTGGCGGGAACGTAGAAATTGGCGGCGACATACAGCCCCGGCGAAGGTTGGAAATGCAGTCGCTCGACTCGGTAATCGCTATGCAGCGTGCTGTCGACGACTTCGGCTTGCAAAGGAGTGCGAGGCGGCATGGGATCAAGACCCAGCATGTCGCGCAGTTGCCGCTGCCGTTCCGGTCGGCCGGCCTTCCACTGATCAAGCGTGGTGTCCGGCGACAGCACTGATTTTGACAGTGCTTTCGTTTGGATCTCAAAGTACTCACTTGCCAGCCGGTCGCCGGCGAGTGTCTTACCGCCGGTTTGGTCGTCCGCTATCGATGTCAGATTCAAGGCGATGACGAACGCGAGTCCCAGCAGAGGGCGGGCAATCAGATTTCTTGGGGACATGGATCGTTTTACCTTTAGTTTTCTTGCCTTTAGTCTTCGTCGAATCCAAATTCACGCATCCAATCGGCGACATCGGATTCGGATGGCGGTGCTGGTTTGTTGCGATGGAGTCTTGTCGGTTCGGTCGGCGCCGGATCGATAGCTAGGCGAACATGGCCGTCAAGAAGTTCGTCGAGCCACGGCTGCGAATCAAAGGATCGGCAACGTTTCCGTTTCGCCGCTGTTTGGACGCGGGCGTCGGACGAGACGACGGCCAGTGACTTGGGCGTGGGGTGAGCAGCGATCAGTTCTTCGAGCAAGTCGTCCGCTTCGGGATATTCGACTGCGAAGATGACGTCGATGTCGTTGATCGTGAATTGGTGCGGTCGATCACGAGGCGGGTTGGCGGCATCGAAAACGACGCAGGTCCGCCGCCGTGTTTCGTGATCAAGGTTTTCGGCCAAACGATTGATCAACAGCATCCGTTCTTGATGAAGCCAGTTCGCACCGGGGTTCCGCGGTGGAGCAGTCGGTGCCAAGACGTTATAGCCGTCGATCAGCAGCCACAACGCGGGCGACGCGTTTAGTGCGTTCCGATCCTTGGCCATTGTGAACCGATTGATGTCGTAGGGGATGGGCGGTTCTATAAGTAGCTTAGGCTGCCAGCCTGTGTTTGCTGTCCGTCACAGGCTGGCAGCCTAGGCTAATATCCTACACGACCGCACGGCGGAAGGCTGCGACCACACGGTCCGCGATGACTCGGTTGGCAAATCGTGCGTGCATCGCGTCGCCGATCGCGCGGATGGTCGGCTGGTCAACACTCAGCGACCAGTCGAGTGCTTTTTCAAAGTCGTCGACGTCCGACAAGTCAAACTCCCCTGCCCTGCCCTGGTCCGTGACGACTTCGCCGACCGATGTGTCGCGGACATAGCAGGTTGGCGTGCCGACATAGTAGGCTTCCAGGGCCGGCAGTCCGAATCCTTCGATCTCGCTGGGCAGCAACAACGCGCGAGCCTTGCCGATCGAGGCTTGCAGATCGGCGGTGGCCTGCGGTTTGTGGCGAATCACACCGTGCAGAGACTCGAAAAGCTGTTCCCCAGCTTGGTCGAGGTTGCCGATCAGTTCGAGCGTGGGAAGGTCGCGTCCGCGTGATTGCAGCGTTTGCCAAAACGTCAGCAATCGGTTGGTGCCTTTGTGCGGCGCTGGCGAAGCAAGGTGCGTGACGCAGTCGCTTTTTTCGTGGCGGATGTGGCGAATCGATTCCCACGAACTGCCCTCGTAGGTGACTTCCATCTGCGGTTGCGGAATGTCGTAGCGGTCGCAGAACTGTTTCAACTGAGACGCAGCGTGCTGGGAAATCGTCAGCACGTACGACAGTTCTTTCAAGCTGCGACGGGTGACGCCGATCCAGTATTTGAACGCACGCGGGCTGCGAGTTTCGGGATAGTGATCGGCATAGTGTTGCACGATCGTGTCGTGCATCGTGCCGACCGTGGGTTGACTTGGACGCGAGTGCTGCGAAACGTATCCCTTGGGGTAATACCAAAGGTCCACCGCGGGGCGAGCCAGCCAAGGGTGAATCGCATCGGCCAAAACGCGTCCGATTCGTCCGTCGGTTCGGAATGGAATCGACTTGGTTTGAACTGCGGCGTCGGAATGGCGATACGAACTGCGACTGATCACCTGAGTCAGTTGCAGATCACTGCGCAGGGCGAACTCGTCCATCAGCGTTCGCGTCATCGACGTGATGCCTTGGCTGCGGTCACGGTGCGGATTTTGATCGGCCGTGTAAACGGCCACACGCAGCGGCTTGGTGGTGTTCATTGTGACCTCGCTTTGGATTGCATGGCCATTCGGATGGCGTCAACAAGTTGGTCCGCCGATGCTTCGGGCGTTCTCGCGGCTCCGGTGAGTCGAGCTGTCTCGGGCATGCGCCCATAGGCCTCGTCGGACATCGCCAGGATGCGGTCGAGCACATGGGCAAGCGATGACGGTTCTTCGGGGTCGTAAACCATGCCTTCGCAGCCATCGGTGATCAGTGTCGTAACGGATTGGCTGTACAAACTGCCGATGACGGGCAAGCCGGACTGTAGCGATTCGTCAACGACCAGTCCCCATTCATCCGCCAGCGTTGGGAACAGCATCAAGTCGTTGTCGCGGTATTGGTCCGCGATCGCTTCGGGACCACAGTGACCGTGCAAGTGCATGGTCAAATTGGCCGGCAGCGCTTCCGCCTTCATCGATTCCAGCAGCGGGCCATTGCCAACAACGTTCCAAACGATCGTTGTTTCCGGATGACTGGACGCCCACTGGGACAATTGCTGAAGCGCCTCCGTCACGCCCTTTCGCTGGCTCAATTGTCCAACCGTCAGGACGTTCAGCGACGATCGATCCGACTTCTTCGTGATCGGGCCGCGGTAAGCTTTGTTCGGATCGGCCGCATAATTCCAAGGCGACATGCGATCGGGATCGGCGCCCAACGACAGCAGTAATCGTTGGCAGCTTGGGCCGTTGTACGTCACCCACTGGGCACGGCGGAGCAACCGTCGTCGCAGCCAGCCTCGCAGTCGTCCGCGGCCGCTTTCGCTTCGTTCCGACGCGTACACCGATGTAACATGGACACACTTGCGGTTCAGGCTCTTGTACAGCGATGACCAGGCCGTTCGCGCACCGAGTTCAAGTGAAACGATCGCGTCGGGTTTGAGACGTCGCAGTTGGCTCAGCGTGTCGGTGGGAATGTGGACGTAGTTGACTTCGACGTAGCCGCCCGGATGCTTGGGATGGCGGGTGATGGTCCACGTTTTTTGAACGCGAACGTCCAAGTCGCCCCACTCGGTTTGCCAGTCGCGGTTGGATTCCATCGCGACCGATGACAGGATCGTAAACTTACCGACTCGGGCCGCAATTTGTTGGCACACCGCGATTAGGTTGGGGGCAACAAAGTTGACCAAGAACACGACGTGAGCGTCTTCGACGGTGGTTGGGGCGGCGGGCTTCATGGTGAATCATTCGTGACGCTGAACATCTGAATAGACGATGCTAGTCAACCAGATCAGACAAACAACCTGGCCCGCCAGTGCTGCCATGGCAACGGCGAGAGTTCCGTAGGTACCAAATAGTGCCCAAGTGGACACTATCATGACCGCGATGGCTAGAAACCGAGCTCGGATCGGTGCCAGCGGTCGTCCCCGCCCCTTCAAGTAGCTGTCCAGGCCCTGCAGGACGCCCTTGATGGCCGACGCCGGAGCCAGCCACATGGCGAACTTGATCGCCGGTTCAAAGTCTTCGCCATAAAACAGCCGCACCATTGGTCCGATCAGCAACAGGAATGCGATCGTGCTGATGGTTTGAATGGCCAGCGATGAACCCAGAATTCGGTGGATGTCACGAGTTTTCAGTCGGTCTTCCTTGCTGGCACCGGCGTTGAACAGGAACAGCCCCAGTGTATTGGGAATCACCGTCAACGGATAAACCGCCGGTACCATCGCCGCATAGAAACCCTGCTGGATCAGCGGTGCGAGCCACAACACCAGCAGCAAATCGAGTCGCTCGAACAGATCCGTTACCAACATCGAGTATCCGTAAGGCCGACTTTCGCGAGTCAGCACGGGCACACTCGGTTCGCTTGCACCGGTGAATGGACGTGGCACGCCAACCAAACATGCGATCATCGAAATCACGGACGCAGCGACGAACAACCAGGCGGCTGTCATCACATCGATCGGCATCATCAATGCTGTGATCAGCAACAGCATTGGGAACGACGCCGCGGCGATCAGCCGGCGGACGTTGTACTTGCCAAACTCGCCACGGCCACGATCGACCGCCGTCATGATCAGCATCGCGTGTTGGCCCAGAATGCTGAGCGAGCATAGGATCGCCACGGGAATCAAAAAACGCTTGTCGGCCGGCAAGGCGACCAGATTCAATCCCACGGCAACCAGCGAGGTGACGGTGCCGGTCGTGATGCCCAGCCACAATGCGGCGCGGCGAAGTTTGAAATGGTCGCCGGTCTGTCCTTCGCTGGCTTGTTTGTCTTCGGCCGCCCGGCGACAGATCACTTCTAACCCGCCAAACAGTCCCACGTACAACAGCATCTGGACGTACAGCACGGCTGCGGCATATTCGCCACGGCCGACCGGCCCCAGTAAACGGGCTAGCAGGATGCCTTGGCCGAGTTGGAGACCGACGATCGCGAATGCGAATCCGACGGTCGAAACGAACTGCAGTGCTTTGCGTTTCTTGCCGCTGGCGGATTTAGCCGACTCTGTCGCCGACTCGCCCGCCCGTTCGACATCGCCCGAGGGCGTGTCCGCGCTCGCGCCGCCCGTTGCAGGCGCTTGCGGAGGCATCGAATCGGGATGGTTGGCAGAAGTGGTCATGAGCGTCGAGTATAGTCGCGCCCTAAAACTCTTCTAAACCCGGTATCCAAAAATCAGTAACTTCGTCAGTCGATCGTCTGGATCACGCGTACATCGGGTTTAGCGGAAAAATGATAGGCCTTCCAAGCGACCAGCCCAACGATGGCTGCGGCGAGAATCCAAGCCGCAGTCAACTTGATCGCGTCGGCTTCGTATGCAGTGGCGAACCGAGCGGCCAAGTTCCAGGTTCGTTTGGGCCTGGCCCTGGCCCTGGCCCTGGGCTGGGGCGTTCTAGGCACCGGCTTACCGGGCCGCGTGGTCGCACCATTGTCCAACGGAGCGTCGAAAACAGATGAGTCAGCGGCGTTGTACGGTGTAATGTCGTCGCTGCTGTCTTCGACCAGCGTGTCGTCAATTTGGGTGTCGTCAAATTGGCGGTTTCGCAGGTTCTCGGCTGCAATCGCCTCGGCATTCTTGGTCCGAATTCGGTCGTACCGTGCTTCGCGATCATGGTTGTCTTCGGTTTCAAGGAACCCGGCGATGTCAAATGATTCCCAAGCCGCTCCGTTGACGATCGATGGTTGCGACATTCCCGGTTTGGTGATGCGATTGCCGATGGCCGATGGCGGACTTGGTTGGGATTCGGGTGAGGCGATGGAAGTCATGCGGTCGTTGGGCTTGGCGTTGAGTTTTGTGGGAAGTGCCTCGCTGCGAGGTGGCTTGATTGATGCGCTGGTTGGGTTCGTTGTGGTAGCGCGGTCGCGGATGGTTGGTGGCAGTGGCGGTTGAGCTGTCAGGCTGATGCGAAACTCAATTTTTCCACACCGGACCCGGTCGCCTTCGGACAGCAAACGCCACGTTTTCGGTTCGACTTTTTTATCGTTCAGACGGGTCCCGCCGGTGCTATCCAGATCCATCAGTTGCACTGATTCGTCCTGACACTGGATCAAGCAATGTCGTCGGCTGACCGACCGAGTCTTGGGGCGAATCTGACATTCCGCATGCCGGCCGATCATGTAGAATCCGTTCATCAACGGAGCCTCTAAACCAGCCAAGCTTCCTGTTTGGAGGATCAGTCGTGCGCAAGCCATTTCGAGTACTGCCGGGCGAATCAAGGAGTGGTCCGTTGGGGTACTAGGGTTGCTGCAGAATGATGACGGAACCGTCTTTTCCACCTTCGGTCACCTTGATCTTGGGCATCGCCTGAGGCAATGGACGTGACATGGAAATGAACCCGAGGCCGATCACGGCAACCAATGCGATCATCGCAAACGCTAGTCCGACACCCAGCAATACTTGCTGATTGTTCGAAGCACTGCCGTTTGAATCTGGTGAATGTCGTTGGCCCGCCGCTGACTTGGGTTTGGCGGAACTGGCATCGGCCATTGCGACGGGTTTGCTCATCACAACGCTGGCCATATCGACAGGCGGCAGATCGCCAAAGTCGAACATGGATTCGTCAGCAACGATTTCGACCTCGCCATCGGACGAAAGCGAGCTGTCGTCGATGGTTGCTTGATAGGTCATTTCATCGATGGCGGTGTCGCTGACCGGCGCCACATGGCGAAGCGGATGAGTATTCGACTCGGTGCCAAGTCCGCCCAATCGCTTCAACTGCGAGATCAACTCGACCGCCGACTTAGGGCGGTCCTCGGGGCGTTTTGCCATCATCCGCATCAACAGTTCCGCGACTCCGGCGGGGCAATCGGGTCGCCGCTGCCGAACGTCAGGGACGGCGGCGGTTTGATGCTTGGCCAATCGCTGTGCGACCGTCGTGCCATCAAAGGGGGCGCGTCCGGTCAATAAGAAATAGAGCGAACAACCTAGTGAATAAATGTCGGCTCGCGCGTCGACGGATTGGCTGTTGATGGCTTGTTCAGGTGCGACAAAATCAGCGGTGCCCATCAGCCTTCGGCTCTCGTCTTCGCCGTCGGTCCAGCCAATGCGAGCTAGTCCTAGATCGCTGACTTTAACAACACCGTCGGTCCGCAACATCAAGTTGGACGGTTTGATGTCGCGGTGAATGATGCCCCGCTCGTGTGCGTGGGCCAGTCCGGCGGCCGCTTGGGTCAGCGCATCCATGGCTTCGGCGACCGACATCTTTCCGTCTCGCGCGACGGCTTGGTGCAGGTCGATGCCATCGACGTATTCCATCACGATGTAGAGCTTGCTGCTGGCTTGTGAGAAATCGTAAGCGCGGACAATGTTGGGGTGGTCGAGCTGCGCGCAAGCTTTCGCTTCGTCTTGAAAGCGTTTGATTCGTCGTGGGTCGGCGGACGCTTCAGGAGGCAAAATCTTCAGCGCCATCAACCGCTTCATCACATGGTGTTCGCCCAGATACACCACGCCCATGCCGCCGCGACCGAGCGGACGAAGCAGACGATAGCTGCCCAAGTAAAAGCCTTTACTTTTGCCCGACAAAAGTTTGGTCGCTTGCCACTGGGTTAGGATCCCGGCACCAACCAAACCGTTGGCCAATCGTTCGGGCGAGAACACCACGCTTTCAGCCATCAGTGACACGACGACCTTTTTCAGGTCGCTGACTTCGACTAAGCCAGCGGCCAGCGATCGTTTCACGAACGAACGAGTCGCCTCGTCCAGGACCGGTTGAGGTGGGACCGGCTGAGTCGTCGTCGCAGCGCTGTTGATCGAGGTTCCCGTTTGCATTTCCAATCTTCATTGATAGGAGTCCAGCGACATGTCATCGGACCGTCGCATAGCATACGCATCCTTCGCCACTGGATTCCGTGAAGATTCAATGAACACTTTGTAAGCGATTCTTCATTTTGGTGAGGCTGTCCATTGGGCCGAGAGAACGGACCCGAATTCGCCATAAAGCGGTGCGAGAAGCAAAAGAAATTTCGCCGTCGAGGGACGCGTTTTCGCTGTCCAGAGGGATCGCGAAACACCGCTGCAACGATTGTGAAGAAACCGTGTGCATTTCTTGCCGTGAATTCAGGCGAATCTGTATCGTCGACCTAGCGAGATTGGTCGGTGTCGGTTGGGTAGTCGACTCGGATCATGAACAGTCCGTGTGCTGGTGCGGTTTGGGCGGCTTGTCGGCGGTCCTTGGCGGCGATGACTTGGTCAATCCAGCTTGGGGCGTGTTGCCCTAGCCCTACTGAGACCAATGACCCGACGATGTTACGGACCATGTTGTAAAGAAACCCATCCGCTTCGACTTCGATGGCGATGTGGGCTCGCTCGTCCGTGGTGGTCGGCTGGATGATGATGTCACAGGCGCGGACGTCTCGCGTGGTCGTCTTGCGAACCGAACCGGCACCTTGGAAGCTCGCGAAATCGGCTTTGCCAACGATTCTTGCCGCCGCATCCCGCATCGCGTCCAGGTCAAGTTGGGCGTGATGGTGCCAGCGATACCGGTGGTCGAATGCGTCGCGCATTCCGCCGATCTGCAATTGGTATCGGTAGCGTTTGCCGATGGCGTCGCGGATCGGATGAAAGTCATCGGGGGCTTCGACCGCATCCAGCACCGATACGGTGTCGGGCAGCCGGACGTTGATCGCGCGGATCAACGTCTTGGCCGGATGACGCCAGTTTGGGATTCGAACGCAGGCGACTTGCGCCAGTGCATGAACGCCGGCATCGGTGCGCCCGCTGCCCATGACGACAGCGTCTTGGCCAGTCACCTTCTTGACCGCGCGTTGCATGGCGCCTTGGATCGTTCGCTTGTTGGTGTTGGTTTGAACCTGCCAACCCGCGAAATCGGTACCGTCGTAAGCGACGGTTAGTTTGAAGGTGCCCGGCACAAGTCAAATCGTTTAGGCGTTGGCCGCGTTGCGTACCAGCAGCTCGGCGATTTGGATGGCGTTGGTCGCGGCACCTTTTCGCAAGTTGTCGCTGACGCACCAGAACGCGATGCCGTTGGGGCCACTGATGTCGTGACGGATGCGTCCAACGAACACGTCGTCCTTGCCATCACAATCGCGAGGCATCGGATACTGCTTGGCCGCCAAATCGTCGACCACGGTGATGCCTTCGGCGCCGCGGAACAACTCGGTGGCTTCCATCGCTGTCAATGGCCGCTCGGTCTCGACAAGAATCGACTCGCTGTGTCCGATCATAACGGGAACACGCACGCAAGTCGGACAGACTTGGATGTTGTCGTCGCCAAGAATCTTGCGAGTCTCGTACACCATCTTCATCTCTTCGCTGGTGTAACCGTCTTGCTTTTCGGATCCGATGTGCGGGATCAGGTTGAACGCGATTGGGTGTGCAAACGTTTTCGGCGGATGAGTTTGTCCGGCCAGCGCATTGCGAACGCTATCGCGCAGTTCTTCGTTCCCAGCGATGCCGGCACCGCTGGTCGCTTGATAGGTGCTGACGACGACGCGTTTGACAACGGCGGCTTTGTGCAGCGGTGCCAATGCGACGACCATTTGCGTGGTGCTGCAGTTGGGGCTGGCGATGATGCCCGAGTGCTG
>JBAUHR010000659.1:0-5726 GCA_049680385.1 Rubripirellula sp.
GACATACAGATATCCGTCGCCGCTGCGAAACAGATAAACGCCCGGTCCCGACGAAACACTGGCTTGATCGAGCCGATCTCGCAGTTGCTGGACCGTTAAAGTCTCGATCGTTCGATCCCAATCGGCAACTTGCAGAACCAACTCAGGCTTCAACGCACGTTTTTTGCGAAGGCCTAAAATGGATTTCCGAACAGCGTAGGCATCGATACCCGGACGAAGCAATTCAGCTTCGGATTGCAATTCGTCGCGCAGCGTTGGGTCGGCGAGCAAAGTATCGGAACTGACACGATGTCGATCGCCAACGACACGGGCGGCAATTTCGGCAATCGGTGCAACAGAATCGTCTGCGGGCGGTCCACGACGAGTCGCGACCGATTTCAACTTGCCGGCTTTCCGCAGTTTCAACATTGCCAGTACCGCAACGCGTTCTTCGTCACGATGAAGCGGTCGACCGAGACTCGTCGCAAGATGATCCACAAATCGGTTTCGCAATTCATCGCGAATCAGGATTTCGTCAGTGCTGTATCCGTCGCTGGCCACACCGATTGCAGCCACAATATCGTCCGCAGTGAATTCGATCGACTGAGCTGGCAGCGGCACGGCCAATGCGGCACCAACAATGACGGTGACAGCGGCGGTGACGATGAGACGAAATAAAGACTTCACGATGCCATTCCCGTAGGTATAGTGCCCATCAAGAGCTCCCTTAAAACCTCGCTCAAGCATGACTGCCTTCGCGATCAGTAAGCCGCAAGTTACATTGACGCCATTGAACATCGCCATCGACCAATCGTTGCATTCTGTTTTCATTTGCCCTCCTTTCAGCTTAGCGGACGCCCGCCATGCGTATCGTTCTTTGTTACCCCGTCAACGAAAAACACATTGCTCAAATTCAGGCGGCGGCCCCCGACGCTGAAATCGTTGACGCTGGGCAGGAGCGAATCGACGAACTGTTGCCGACCGCCGACGTCTTTATCGGTCACGCAAAAGTTCCGGTCGACTGGGACCGAGTCCTAGCGGCTGGCAAACTACGCTGGATCCAATCATCAGCAGCGGGCCTGGATCACTGCTTGGTGCCCGGCGTGATCGATTCGGACATTGTGGTCAGCAGCGCATCCGGACTGTTCGCACCCCAGGTTGCCGAGCAAACATTTGCGTTGCTGTTAGGCGTCTTGCGTCGACTGCCACTGTTTTTTCAAGCCGAAGCTAAACGCGAGTTCGTTCGACTGCCGACGGATGACTTGCGTGGCAAGACCGTAGGAATCGTCGGCATGGGTGGAAACGGCCGAATGCTGGCCAAGATGCTGGCACCTTGGGACGTACGAATCATCGCAACCGATTACTATCCCGTCGATAAACCAACCGAGGTCGATCAACTCTGGCCCGCCGACCAGCTCGATCGACTGCTACAGCAAAGCGACATCGTGATCCTGGCGCTGCCGCTGTACTCGGCGACACTTGGACTGTTCGATGCCGATCGTTTTTCCAAAATGCGACAGGGCAGTTACTTCATCAACGTTGCCCGAGGGTCTGTGGTTGTCGAATCGGCACTAACCGACGCGCTTGCATCAGGTCATTTGGCTGGCGCCGGATTGGACGTGACCGAAGTTGAACCGCTTGCCCCAACCAGCCCACTTTGGGATGACCCGCGAGTGATCATCACGCCGCACGTGGGTGCGCAATCAGCGCGGCGAGTCGACGACACTACCGATTTGGCGTGTTTGAACTTGCGTCGCTACTTGTTCGGCAAACCGCCTTACAACCGAGTCGACAAGGTACTCGGTTTCCCTCATCCATCAGTCGCTTATCGAGGTGAGTCCAGTTGACCAGCAGCAACTCGTCCAGCAGCAACTCGACCAGCAGCAGCAATCGCAGTGGAGGAGTTTGTGACGCGGTACTGCAACAGCAAGACCACAAAACTGGTCCGGTTCGATTGCCATCGGTGCGGTCAAGCGACTTCATTGACCAGTTCAACCGACTGTACGGGAAAGTCGGATTGACGATGACAGCCAACCACATCGCCAACGATAACGATGAGGTTGACGTCAATCCATAAAAAAATCCTCGGCAACGTTTCCGCTACCGAGGATTTTTAATTTCAGGTTTTGATGGTTTTCGACTGTCGCTTTCAGCAACTCAATTCGGCGTCAGTCATCAACCAATCAAACTAGAAGCCACAGCCACAGCTTGGCTCTACACCGCAGGTTGGCTCAGCCGAGCATCCGCAAGGAGCTGCGATTTCGCAACCACAAGCTGGCTCGATCGAGCAACCGCTGTCGCAGCAGCTGCTGCTGCGATGGAAAATTCGCGAGAACAAGCTCTTGATCTTGCTTCCGCAAGCTGGACCTGAGTCACAGCAAGGATCAGCAATTTCGCAACCGCAAGTTGGTGCTGCACATCCGCAAGGAGCTGCGATTTCGCAACCGCAAGCTGGCTCGATCGCACAGCCGCTGTCACATCCGCAACCGTTGTGCTTGCTGAACAACTTCTTCAGCAGGCCCATCTTCGGTGCACAACCGGTGTCACAGCAAGGGTCAAGGACTTCGCAACCACAAGCTGGTGCAGCGATTTCGCAACCGCAAGCAGGTTCAACGTCGCAGCAGCTATCACAGCTGTTGCCACAAAGTTTGTCAAAGAGGCCAAACGCACTGGCGTTGACCGAGCTACAAGCGACCAAAGCGACCGCAAGCAAAGCAGGTACAAAAGCACGACGCATCGTGTTATCTCCAAGGAGTATTTTTTTTGGGAAGGTTCCGCGAGGCAAAGCCGCTTGGGACGTGACCGGATTTTGGTGAACAGCAACTCGAGCTCATCCCAGACGTGGGCGAAGGTTTGAGTTCGGTTAAGTTCACTGTCCGGTCACCTCAGGGCGACACGCCTTGAACACTCGTGATATCTCAGTTGTGTTCAAAGCTAACTATCGACGAGTCTTACCCACAAGTCGCACCGAACCATTTCTAATTTCAATAAGACGATCATTTGCGACCGCGGTCGCAGCATCTCTGATACGCGTAGGGGTCGTTCGGATAAAACCGGGCCTAGTCGATCCGAATGCGGTGACTTGGAGGCTAACCAGCGGGTGGTATGATGAATCGATGTCAATCAATCCCTATCAGCCCCCTGTAACCAGCGATCCTGTAACCAGCGATCCTGCCGATGGGCTTGGCGACGTTGATTCAGCATCGATCGGCGCATCCCTGGACGCGCTGCTTGCGGACACACCAATCGACTTTTCCGGTACTGCGGATGCTAACGACCTGCGCCAGTACCTGAAAAAGGACGGGGACATCGGATGTGTCTTTCCCATCGCGATGATCCTGTGCTTAGCGTTGTTCATGCTGGTCACGATCGGACTTGGCGGCGCCCAATGGGTTCCGATCGGCTTATACGCTTCGCTTCTACTTGGCATTCTGATCACTGTTTCAACGCCGGCCTATCGCCGATCGCTATTTCGAAACAGCCAACCCAACTGGCAGCAACCTATCCGAGGTCAATTCCACAGCGACGGACTAACCTTGCACAGCGACAATTCGACCACGACTTATCGCTGGAACGGCTTGTTAGATTGCTTTGCCATGCCTGAACTTGTTGTCGTTCGGTTGGCAATGCCCAAGTACAAGACCGTGATGATCAACCCATCCATGCTGAAACACTTGGATGGATGGAACGAACTACAAGAAGCGATTCTGCTTTGGCGAAGTTGCTACGCGAGAGACGAAACAACCGACCCTTGGACCAAAGCTCGGTCCACGATGCGCAGTCCGAATCGGGCGCGGACCGTGCCCCCGCCCGCGGGCGCAATCTCGTTTGCCGGACCGCTGACGACTCACGACCGAACGGACGTTGATCCGCGAAAGTTCCGCCGCAGTCGTCCGTGGCGCACGCACGTTATTCGAACTGCACTTGTGATTTCGATCGGTGGAATCATTTACGAAATGATCCGAATGGTGTGGCCGTCCTCCGATACGGCCAAGTTCATTGTGGTCGGCTACGCGATTGCAGGCGGACTCTGGTTCGCGAAGTATCGTTCCAACAACAAGCGATATCCAAAATTACTCCATCATCTCGCCGGTCATCTATCATCCGACGGTGTCGTGACCGACATGGGCGTGGTCAACGAATCGGTCCAATGGCAAGGCTATGGGATCGTCCAACAGTCCGAACATCACATCACGCTTGCACGTACCGATGATTCACAGTGGTTGCACTTGAAGTCCGAAATGTTTGCAAACCAGGAATCTTGGCAAGCGGCTCTCGCTCTGGCTGCACACAGCATCGTGAAATCAACCGCGAGAACATAGACGTTCACCGCACCTGCGCTTCGCCAGGGCCGCCTGGCAAGCAAGCAGCGAACATCCGCCGCATCACTCGTCGCGAAGGACTCGATTGTTTTCCGAGTCGGCGACAATGAAGCCGGACGCTCCGGTGACGTTAATACCGTGCGGACGCTTCAGCTTGCCGCTGGCCGAGACGTCGTTGCCCCCCATGACCGTTTCGATTTTTCCGCTAACGAGATCAATTCGCCGGATCACATGATTTTCGGTATCAACGACCAGCAACCTGCCCACACCATCGATCGCCAAACCCTTCGGACCGCTGAAGGTCGCATCTTTCGCTAACCCACCGTCACCGCTGTAACCTTTCTTTCCGGTTCCCGCGACGTGGTGAATCGTTCCTGCACTGCGATCGATACGCCAAACGCTGTTGCCTTCACGAAGCGCGATCCAAATCGACGATTCATCCACTGCTAGGGAACGTGGACCATGAAGTGGCGAATCGACGACGAGCGCACCATCAGTCGGTAGCGTCTTCTTTCCGTTGCCACCAATCGTTCGAACAACTCCGGTTTGCAAGTCGATGCGACGGAGCCGATGGTTGACGGTATCGGCAACCAGCAAACCGCCTTCGCCATCAAGGACCACACTGTGAGGTTGATTGAAGCGAACATTCGTCTTTGACATTCCCTCGCCAGCAAATCCAGCAACACCATCGCCAGCGATCGTTGTGATCACTGACGTTTCGGCATCGACCCGCCGGATCACATGATTGCGGGTATCGGCGATGAACAAGTTGCCCGCTTGGTCACGCCGGACTTCGTGCGGCCAATTCATGGTTGCGTCGGTCGCTCGACCACCGTCGCCGCTGTAACCAAGGTTTCCGTTTCCCGCGACACGAACAAGCGACGGCGAATCGAGCATCCCTCGATACACGCATTGATCATCAACCGAGGTAACCCAAACCTGGCTACCCCTGATTTCGACACCGAACGGATTTCCCAACTTGGTTGCGTGAAAGAGCTCGGCCGGTTCGCCAGCGTTGGACAACAACGAGGCAGCGACAGCGGCGAAAACCGAGCAAGCAGGAACAAAACGCATCACGAGGCTACTCCAGATCAAGTGGTGGAAGCCTTCAAGTATGCCGTTTGCTATTTGTGATTGGAATACGCCCGCATCACATCGGGACACGACAGCAGCACATCGACGACATCAGCAGCCCACTGGATGCCCCGACCAGCCTGAAAGATCTCGATCACACGGTCAAGCGGCATCCCAGTTCGATAGGGCCGATCGCTTGTCATTGCGTCAAACGCATCGGCAACGGCCAGGACCTGTGCGTCACGTGGGATAGCGTTGCCTTGCAGGCCGTCCGGATAACCGGCCCCGTTCCACGATTCATGGTGATGCCGAACGGCGGGCAAAATCATTCGGAAGGGTCGGATGCCTCGC
>JBAUHR010000660.1:0-16506 GCA_049680385.1 Rubripirellula sp.
TCGATTCCATCTCGTTTGTTCCCCACAATGTGGTATCCGTTGATGTGTTGCCAGCTTATCCGATGACGATCGCAGTGATGGGTATTGACAACGCCGACCCCAAAACCGGGATGGAATACGCCAACACGAATATCGGCGATGGCGGCTTCATCCTAAAACTAGGCGACGGCACCGTGACCAACGCGACATGGAAAGCGAAGAAGTTTTCATGGGGGCCGATTGGTGGCGACACAAAGAACCCACGAGTCGAAAATATCACGCTACCGAAAGACTGGTTCGCGATCGACTTCGATGATAGCAGGTGGGCCAATGCCAAAGAGTTCACCGAAGAAGAAGTCGGACCGAAGGAGCCGTTCTTTGAACACGACTTCACGGGAGCGAAGTTCATCTGGTCTGAGGACATCAAGCTCGACAACCTCGTCCTGTTTCGCACGGTTGTGAAGTCGCCACCCGACGGGAAAGGCCGACCCGATTTTCGTGGTTTGACTAACGTCGTTCCGGAAGGAGGCGGTGGACGCCGAGGCGGAAAAAGAAGCGACGTTAAATGAATTCTCAAGCCAAGGCGCCAAGGCGCAGAGGTTTTATCTCGCAGATCATTCTTTGCGGCTTGGCGCCTTTGCGTGAGACCACTGAATATTTACGAACAGGATAATCAATGCACAAAATCATCACCACGCTCGGATTGCTCGTTGCAGTGCCCAGCCTGACAGTCGCTCATGAAGGGCATTCACATGCGCCTTCGGCTCAAACGGAGCAGAAGATCATTCGGCTCAACACAGAGCGGCCGAAACACCATCTGGTCGTATTCCAAAATGCGACGGAGCCGAAAACACCCGATTTGGCCAAGCTGTTTGAGCCGTTCAATAAAACAGTCAACGTTCGTTTCGATCAAAACTTCCTGTACATTGAATCGACAGGCATGCCCGATCATCCCATGATGACCGGCATCACAGCGTGGCAACAACAAGTTCCTCTGCCTCAGTCGTACACAGGCAACAACGCGTGGAGAATTCCGCTACACCCGGTTCCCGCGAAGAACCCGATGTCGACGAAGGAGCATTTCTTTCGTGGCGCGATTGCATTAGCGGTCAACGGCGTACCAATCTTCAATCCGATCAAGAACGATGGAAAGACAGACACTCTTCTGGCCGGTGAACTCGATCAGTGGGGCGGGCATTGTGGGCGAGCCGACGACTACCACTATCACATCGCTCCCGTGCACCTGGAAAAGATCGTCGGTGCCGGAAACCCGATTGCGGTGGCTCTCGATGGCTATCCGATCTACGGCTACAACGATCCGAACGGCAAGCCGCCAACGAATCTCGATTGGTTGAACGGACACAACGGCCCGAACGGCGAGTATCACTACCATGCAACGAAAACGTTCCCCTATTTAAACGGTGGCTTCTACGGCGAAGTGGTTGAACGCGACGGCCAGGTCGACCCTCAACCGCGGGCACAAGGTGTTCGGCCAGCGCTTCCTGGTCTGAAAGGGGCAAAGATCGTCGGGTTTGAGAGGCCGAAGCCGGGCAGCTTTATTGTGCGTTACGAAGTTTTCGGAGACCCACGCTCCGTCGAGTACACGGTCGCCACCAATGGATCGGCGACGTTCAACTTTGTTTCAACGCAAGGAACGAAGACTGAGAACTATACGCCACGTCAAGGACGTGGTGGCGACGGTCGTCGGAATGCCCAACGCCCAGAGTCACAGCGTCCAACCGGCAATGAACCGCAAGGCAATCAAGGTTCTGGCGAAGGCGGCGGACGCCCTGATGGTGGTAGGACCGGTGGTGATCCAATCGTCGCGGCGTTGGATGTAAATGGCGACGGCAAAATCGACAAGGCAGAACTTCGCGAAGCCGCAGCCGCACTACGCAAGCTCGACACCAATAAAGATAGCCAGATCACGGCAGACGAACTTCGAGGCCCCGGTGGTCAGCGGCGCGGTGGCGAAGGTGGCGGACCGCGTGGTGAAACGCCTCCGGGACAAGCTGGCGGTCCGAAGGGGCCACAACCGGACGATGGTCCCCGTCAACCGTGGATTCTGGTTCATGCCGATGAGATCGATCTCAACAAAGACAAGATCATCAGCCGAGACGAAATCGTTGGCGAGGCCACCAAAGCCTTTGCGGGTTATGACGCAAACAACGACGACAAGCTGAGCGCTGCCGAACTGAGCGGTCGAGGCGGTTCACGAAGTGCGATGGGCGGATTCCTGAGAGGACATTCCAAAGAAATCGATCGCGACGGAAACGGAATCCTGACTCGAGCTGAAGCCGTCGGTAACGCAGAACGTATGTTTGCCAAGATGGACATCGATGGCGACGGCAAGATCACATCGGAGGAAATTGAAGCGTCGCGACGCAAATACTCAAATGCTCCCGCAAAGACGCTTAGAAACGGAAACAGAGTGTGAGCACGAAGCCTTATCCTATCTGAACCGAAAATCTGTTTCGAGTCATGTACTCAATTTCGTTTTGCAGTAGGTTAGAAAACGCAAGCAAAGCGTTAAGTTCGGCGGGTATGACTGATCGGTCGGAACATATTAGGGTGCGTCCTCCGCCTTACATGTTCTTGAAATTTTCCCTGTAAGATATGAAAGTTGCATCGACCGAACGGAGTTCGGTCGGGGTGCAACTCGCGTCGGTGTCTTCAGAATCCGGGCACCGACGCGCGGAAATGGTCCTCACCGAAAGTGCTCCGGTTTCATCAGCCGGAGTAGGTTTTCGATCGGCCCGTCTAGCTTCTCTTCTTGCGTTGAAGATCCTTGAAACTGACTCGCTCTCGTCGGCGGGTTGTTTCCACGTCTGTGCCAAACAGCAACGAACCCTGCATCGACGCAGCGACGGCGCAACCGACGAGGCAGTCGAGCCAGTGGTTGTCAGGCTGTTCGGGGCGGGCTTTCCATTCGTCGACGGTTCGGCCACGTCCTTCTGTTTTGATGAAGTACTCGGCAGTGATTTGTTCGGCGAACATGCGATGCGTTTCGGGCTGGTTGCCGTAAACGGACAAGCAACCACGATCGCCCATTGCTACAGCGAATCTCGCGTGCGTGAACGACTTCCACCAATTCGTGTCGTAGATAATGTGGCGGATCGCGCGTTTCCCGTGGACGCTGGGGATTCGCCAGTTCAAACCCACGCGGTCGCCGGGGCGGCGTTTATATTCGCTGAATGGATTCGAGGACGCACCAACAAAACGACCATGCGAAGGCAATAGGATCGAAGCGTGTGGGCTTTGCCGACAGAACTGGTAGACCACGTTCGTGGAGTGTCCCCAGTTGGCGTCAATCAAGCACCGCCCGATCTTCATTGCCGCGCCATCATCACGTTGCCACTCACGACCAAGCAAATCTTCGGTGAGTGATCCGAGGCCGGCATAGATACTGCCTTCGAGTCCCGTGCCGTCGGCGGCGGTTGCCAGCGTGTGGCGTGCATCGCGAAGGGTGTAATATGCTCGGCTTTGATCGGGATACGCTCCGTAGTCGAGAACGTAGCCCGTGAAATCGTCTTCCCAAGCGGCGACGACATAGAACAAGAGTTTTTGCTGCACGTCAATGAACGCAGTGAGGTGGTTCGCCGAAATCGGAACGCAGCGTCGTTCCAGTCCGTTGATCTTGGCAGCGACTTGCTCGGCGGTGAGTTGGTCGGCATCGACGCGTTCTTCCGGCAATGGTTCGTTTTGATATTCGGCGAAGAAGGCGGCTTCGTCTTGTAGTTTCAAATTCATCGCGTGCTGAATCGCCGACAGCTCATCGTGATTGAAACGTTCTTTCCAAGCGACGTCGGCACCTTCGTCCATTGCCTGGCGATTCTCGCGATAGAACTCGGTGCCGGCGGCTCCACCATCGCCCGCTCGCAAGCCTTCGGCACGGATCTCGGCGTAGCGTTCCCACAGCGTTTCGTTTGTCGGGAACGAGTTGACCATTCGAGTTCGCGCACCGTTCCATTCCGGGTGTTTGTCGCGATCGAGAATGTTGTCGGCCATGTCACCGGGACGAATGACGGTGCATGGCATGATGCCAGAGATCTTTTTGCCTGGGCCGGCGAGTCCGAGTACCGCACCGGCGAGGATCGCTTCGCGGTTGGCGCATTGCGATAGTGAACGAGCCGACTCGTCCGTTTGCGGGTCATCGAGCACGACAAGGGACGGCCGAACCGTTCGGCCATCCGGCCGCTTGAATTTCATTCCGCGGATGCGTCCGGTCAGGCCGGCAACCTTGATGATCGCACCGCTCGCTTTGCTGTCGGCGATCGTTGGCAGGACGACTTCTTTGGCGGTCCAACCGATCTGCGTGCGTTTTCCCTGGTAGAGCTGTCCGTTAGCACGGTTGGAGATGCCGTCCAATGCCTGAATCGGAAAGCAGACTTCCGGATAATCGGCCAACAGTAATTCGTTGGCGTCGAGTTCCGTTTTGATCGAGTCGAGCATATCGCAGGCGTGCCCTTCATCGCTACCGATCAAGCATACGAAGTCGCGATAACCATTGAGCACTGCCCAGATGCACGCGACTTCGGCAAGCGAACTTTTGCCGCTACCACGAGCCATCGCGAGTGAAAACAGTCCACCGCGAACGACCGCTTCTTCGATTCGTTCCATCACCTTCAAGTGATCCGGCGACCATTGCAAATGAAACGTCAGCGAGAAATACGCTTCGCAGAAGTATCGAAAACTACCGGCGGCCTTTGCTTTACGCTGCAGATCCTCAACTGCAGGCAAGTCACCGATGTCGCGACCGGCCAATGCGATCGCTGCGTTGCGGGCGCGCGCTTTGTCTTTGACCTTGCCGTATGGATCCCCGTCGGCCGGCGGCTTGGGGCGGTGGCGTTCTTCGACTAGCCAAGCAGTGAATCGGAGAAGGTCAACGTGCGTGCCGTCTCCGATGCGGTTGCCGGCTCGCGTTCGATAGCGATAGAGCTGGCGTTCGTTAATCACCTCACCGAGTGACGTGCTATTGAGCGTCCGGCAGCACTCGCTCGGTTTCATTCGTCGCGGGTCAGTCGCCACGGTGCATCTCCTGTAATAGCCAAGCGGTGTAGACGACCAAGTTGATCGTGCCGTCGACGTTTGTCGGTGCGCCGGCTTCGATGTCGGCGGCGATTTGTTCCTCGGGAACGCGCTGGCGGAACGCGTTGCTCAACAACTTTGAAAGTTGCTCGACCGAAAGTTTCGTGGGGTCAACATTTTCTCGTTTGCCTTCCATGACGGGATCCGTGGGTTGGTTTGCAACACGCCGCACACGTCGGCGACTGTCGCGTTTGTTTGCATGTTCGGCATCGTCGGCCGCATGTTTTGGCCGGCGACGTTGGGCCAAAACTGGCATCGTGTGGGGATGAAAAGAAAGCTGGAGATTACTGAAACATTACTGCCGGACTTCGCTTGAGGTGTTCCGAAAGCCATGGCTCCATGTGCATTCAACAAACGAATTCACACGCCTTTCGGAGACCAAACCATGCACGCAAACAACATCGCCTTCGGCATCGAAATCGAAACCCACATGCCCGGCACCGACGCCACGCCGATCGGCGGATACCACAACGGGTTGCCGGTCGCTTGGCTGCCGACGGGTTGGAAAGCGGAACGCGACGGAAGTATCCGCACGCCGGCCGGACGGAAACCCTGCGAATTTGTATCGCCGGTTCTTCGCGGCTACGAAGGACTCGCAAACGTCGAGACCGCGGTCGACGCGATCAAAGAACGCGGCGCGCGGATCAACGAATCTTGCGGGCTGCACATCACGGTTTCTTGGAACGGCGATGCCGCGGCCTTGGCCCGCTTGATTTCGCTGATCGGGAATCACGAAAGCGCCATCTACGCTTCGACCGGCACCAAACGCCGCGAACGAACCCACTGGGCGAAACAAATCAAAACGTACGGCAACAAAGACGCGGCAAAGACACGCTGCGAACGAGACCGCTACCACCTTTTGAATTTGACGCACCTCGCCGCAGGCCGAAACCGGATCGAGGTTAGGGCCTTTGCCGGCACGCTCAACAAAACGAAACTGATCGGATACATCCAGATGATCTTGGGATTGGTAGAACTCGCCCTTAATACAAAACGCTGCAGCGGATGGGACTACGCCAAGAAGCCGGGCACCAAAAGTTGCTGGGACCGACCGGATGCCGGCCACGGCGAAACGGAACTCAACCGGCTTTTCTACCGCCTCGGGTGGACCAAGGGTTGGTACAAGGGCGAGCTTCGTAACAAACGCTTCGGCGAACTTTCGGTCGGCGATCAAACCTGCGACTGGAAACCGGTCAAAAAGAAGCTTCTCGACTTGGCCCGCAAATACGACCAAGCGGTCTAACGGCTGACGGCCTTCCACCCCACCAACGCCGCGATGTACCTCGCGGCGTTTCTTTGGATTTATGGGGGCGCGTGTACATCGTGTCGCGTCAACGGCGTAAGTGACTAATAGCGGGCCACCGTTTCGCATCCCGACACACGCGGCAATTCTGGGCCACGTCGGCAAGTTCAAGAAACATTCAAAAAGACTGCGAATTACAGGCTGGATTCGCTTGATGTGTTTTGAAACGCATGGCTCATGTGTGGTCATACGAAACAGTTTTTCACTCACCCCAACGGAGACACAAACATGACCATCGACCAACTGATCGGATTGCTCGAAGAGTACCGCGACGAACACGGGCCGGACGCCGAAGTGCGTTTGATGACGCAAGAGAACTGGCCCTTTGAAAACCGCATCGCCGGCGTCACCAGCGGCGCGGAGATGAACGAAGCGAGCGAAGACGACCCCAGCGAGTACTTCGATGACCAAGACGTCGCCGAAGATGCGATCGTCTACATCGTCGAGGGTGGCCAGATTTGCTACGGCAGCAAACGGGCCTGGGAAACATGCCGCGATTGCTAATCGCGGCCGTTGAAAGCGAGTTCGGGAAACATTCAAAAACTTTCCCGAACTTCGCTTGCTGTGTCTGAAACCGCATGGCTCATGTGTGTCAACGCAAACGCATTTCCCCTTTCCAACAACGGAGACCCAACCATGGCAAAGAATACCGCTCGAGTCGAAGACGCTTACACCGCCGCGCATGTCCGGGCTTTGACCTTGCTCGAAGACCTTCACCAAATCGTCGAGGACATGCCGGCCCCCGATGCCGACCATCCCATCAATTGGGAACACGTCGGTTCGCTGCAACACCTTTGCGAAAGGCTCAAGGAATTGAAGGACTTCGTTGCTCCGGCCGGCGAATAGCTTCCCGCCTGCAACCTTTCGGCCGCGCTCGCCAGCGCGGCCGTCTCTCGTTGAATCGCCGCCGACGTTGGCCCGTGTCACGCGCTGTTGCCAACGCTCGGCAAACCATGCCGACATCTCTTTCCGGCCCACCGCCGCGAACGTCGGCGAAGCTTGAAAACATCGGAAAAGACTGCGAATTACTGCCGGACTTCGCTTGAGCTGTTTCCAAATGCATGGCTCATGTGTGTTAACGCCAAACGGCAAAACGATTTCAAAACCCTTTTCACGAGAGACAAAACCATGGCAATGAACGAAACGCAAAAGACTAAAGCTGCCGCCCTTCGCACCGAGATGCAAAAGCTCGACGCGGAAACGTACCAAGAGATTCGCCGGTCTTACTACAAGATCGCCGAAGAGCTTCGCCCCTTGGTCGACGCCCTTGAAAAGGCTGACGCGGACCTGGGACCGAACGGACCGCTCTTGGAAGAGCACTACATCTTTTGCGAGATGCTCGACCGGCTCAACAAAAGTCTTCTGGGCGCGGTTGTGTAACCCGCCCGCCGCAAGGCGACCGCCGCGGACGGAACCGCGGTACGACTCGCAAGGACGGAAGCCGAAACGCAATCGGGCGTTGTCGCGGGTGGTTCCCGCGGCCTGACGATGGCAGCCAACCACGAACGAAACCCAAACGGAGAACGAACGATGAAGAAGGCAGACGTAAAAATTGGCGACGAATACTTCGCAACTGTGACCAACAAGAAGGTGACGGTGCGAATCGACGCCGAGAACCGAAGCGGCGGTTGGGACGCCACGAATCTTTCGACGGGAAAGAAAGTGCGAATCAAAACGGCCGGTCGGCTGCAGGGTTCGGCGCGAGTGACGCAGACGCCGGCAACGGAAACGCGGGCAAGAAAACGAGTCACGAAAAAGACGGAAGAAGCCACTGGCGGCGAAAAGAAGCTCTCGTGCGTGAAAGCCGCGTTGAAGGTTCTGACCGACAGCGGCGAACCCATGAACGCGCAAGAGATGATTGCCGCGATGGTCGACGCCGGCCTGTGGGAAAGCCCTGGCGGCAAGACGCCCCACGCCACGCTGTACTCGGCGATCCTGCGCGACATGAAACGCGGCGATGAAAGCCGCTTCGTCAAAACAGAACGAGGCCGGTTCACGACGAGAGCATAGGGCGAGGCGATGAAGTTCATTTGTGACGTCCGCCAAGTCACCGACTTGGCCGAAGGAGAAACCGCACCGCCGGAACCCGATATGGGTTACGAACTGCGGTCGATCGCCGGCGACAACTTTGAGGTCGGCGTGGTGGAATATGTGGTCCGCCGCGGAGATGCGATCTTTGCGAGGACGACGGCCGGCGAAGAGTTCGCGGTCACGGGCAAGAACGCCCACGTTTTGGTGCCGCTCGGCTTCTAGTCCGAACGCCGCCGACAACGCCCGACGTTGGCAACGTGCGGGCGTTTCGTCGTGACTGGCGTAACCACGCGGCGCACCCGAGCGACGCGACACGCGGCAACGTCGCGGGCAATTGCGTTCCGGCGAAAAAGATTCACAAGTTTTGGAATGTTCCGCGGACTTCGCTTGAGCTGTTTCCAAAAGCATGGCTCATGTGTGGTTGTACGTACGGTTTTTCAAACAACACGAACGGAGAAACGAAATGAAGAAGGTGCAAACCTTGAACGCGCGGCCGGTCGAACCGCCGGCGGCTTACGACAACGCTCACCAAATCTCACGCGACCTGCTGCAACACATCGAGTTGCAACTCGACCGAATGATTCGGCCCGACAACAAGGCATTGCGATGCGCTCATGTGCGAGCGTTGAACTTGGTCAACGCTCAACTTTCGGAAGTCGCCGCGCTGGTCGACGAAACTAACAACGCTCGCAACTAGGAAAAAAAGCCATGAAAACGAATCTCAAGGTGGGCGATCGCGTGCGGTTGCTTTCGATGCCCGACGACCCTGATCCGATTCCCGCCGGCACCACCGGAACGGTGGCCGGCGTCTATCCGCTAAGCGATTGGACGCAAGTCGATGTCGACTGGGACAACGGCCGGTCGCTGATGCTTTCCATTCCACCGGACGTCGTCGAACGACTGCCGCCCGACACAACGAACTGAGGAGAAACCACCATGTCCACACGAGCGACGATCGCCGTCCGCCGCCCCGACCGAACGTACGCAGCGGTCTACCTTCACTACGACGGTTACCCCGAACACACCGGAGAAATTCTGATGCAAAGTTACCAAACTCAAACCGCCGCCGAGGAACTCGTCTCCCATGGTGACTTGCGATGTCTGAATCGCGAGACCGGCGAGGCCGAACGATTCTCAGACGGCGATCCGCCGGCCAAGTTGCCGACCAACGACTCGCTGATTGACTTCGCAAGGAACTGCGGTGCTCGATTCGTCTATGTCTTTGACGACGGAGCTTGGTCCTACAAGGAACTCTAGTCACCGCATGTTCTCCTCGCGTTTGCCAACTGGGATCGGCGATTCGCCGGTCCGTTCGAGGATTGCTTTCTTGCCAGTGAAGCGTTGGTAACGATCAACGATCACGTCGCAATACGGCGGGTCGATTTCCATCAAGAACGCCTTGCGCCCGGTCTGCTCCGCGCCGATCAGCGTCGAGCCACTGCCGCCGAATAGGTCAAGCACGTTCTCGCCCTTGCGCGACGAGTATTGCATCGCCAGTACCGCGAGTTCGGCTGGCTTGCCGGTGAGGTGCTCCAGCTTGTGCGGTGCAATCTTCTTGACGTGCCACAGGTCGGTTGCATTGTTTGGTCCAAAGAACTTGTGGCCTGCACCTTCTTTCCAGCCGTAGAACGCCCACTCATGAGCCCCCATGAAATCTTTGCGGGTCATCACGGGGTGTTGCTTGTCCCAGATGATGGCCTGCGAAAAATACAAACCGGCCGCGGAGAGGACCGGCGGGTAGTTTGCGATGTTGGAGAAGCCACCCCAGATGTAAAAGCAACGACCGGGTTCGAGCACGCGAGTGATGTTGCCGAACCACGCTTTCAGCAATCGGTCGAACTCCTCGTCCGACACGAAGTCATTCGCCAGCGGCCGATCCTTGGCCCGCATCTTCTTCGGGCCTTCTTTCGTCTTGCCTTTGCCAGCCTCGAACGACGAATTGCCGGCCGCGATCGCATTCTTGCTGCGCGGTTCGACTTTCACGTTGTACGGTGGATCGGTATTACAAAGGTGAATCTTCGCGCCGGCGAGCAATCGATCGAGGTCCTCGACACTGGTTGAATCACCGCACAGCAAACGGTGATCGCCGAGGATCCAAAGGTCGCCGGGCAGCGTGATCGCCTCGTCTGGCGGTTCGGGGACGTCGTCTGGATCCGTCAAACCCTGTGTGACGCCGGGATCGAGCAGCTTGGCGAGTTCATCACCATCGAAGCCGAGCAACTCAACATCGAAACCTGATTCTTGTAACCCGCTGATTTCCAAGGGCAGCAGGTTGTAGTCCCACTGAGCGTTCTCGCCGGTTCGGTTGTCCGCGATCCGGTACGCTTTCACCGCTTCGGGTTCGAGATCCGTCGCGATGTGAACAGGGACTTCGGCGAGTCCGAGTTTTTTCGCGGCCTTGAACCGCGTATGCCCGACGATGATGACGCCGGCGGTATCGACCACGATCGGCTGGCGAAAGCCGAACTCGTTGATCGAGAGGATGACGGCGTCAACAGCATCGTCATTGATGCGAGGGTTGTTCTCGTATGGCTTGATTCGATCAAGCGACCACATTGCGACCTGCATGTTTGCCCTTCCAAGGCGAGAGAATGAAACGGGAAGGGTTCGGTCGGTCGTTGGTTTGATGGGTGGTTGGTTTGGGATCCGATGCGTTCGGACAGACGTGAAATTGCGTTCGGACAATCGAAACTAACTGTGCCTAATAAGGCTGCTGTTCCCGTGGCCCTGACCAGAGAACGGATCGGCCGGGAGTACCTACGCGTTGCCGGTGAGACCGCACACGTCGCCGACCGTCGAATCCCCGTGCGATGCCGCGTCGAAGGCGGCGTTGGCTTCGATGTCGCGGCGGACGGCCGACGCGTTGCGTCGTGGAGTGAACTCGCCGCACCAATCGTTCTCGAAGACAGTTGGGAAGATGGCAAAATTGGGATAGAAGCGATCGTGTGAGTCACGTGGAACGATTGGCGGACGCTTGCGGCATTCACCGCTGCCGGTGTTTCGCTCCGTCGTGATTTTGTCTTGGCGATAGAACTGACAGTTCAAGCATTGCGGCATGGCGAACGACTCCTTGAGAGAGGGGAAATAGAGAAACGTCATGAATGAATCCGTCAGACAGCCCCCTCATGCGTGCAAACGTGTATCGCGGGCGAGTGGGACTGACACACTGACGTATTAAGAGAGAGAGTGTTTTTATTCGTATATCGTTGGGTTTTCATCAACCGAAACCGTCAGCGAATCCGTCAGTTTGACCCTCTGACGTTTGCTGACAGATTCGGTCATTCCGGGCCTGAATCGGTCGTTTTGGTCGCCAACCCGTCAGAATCGTCGGCATCATCGCTGACGGATTGACTGACGGATTGTTTGGGCAGATCTGGCACCGTGGTGAGGCGATAGCCCGACGCCGGTTTGGTTCGCGTTTCAATCGTGACCGGTTCGATGTCTTCCTGCTGCATCAGCGTCTGTACGATTTGATCGAAGTCGCTTGCCTTCAACGTCATCGAACGCATCATTTCACGACGAGCCATGGTGTGGTTGGGGCGGTCGGCGAGACGTTTCTTGAATTTCAAGCATTCTGCGTGAAACGGGTTCTCGGCGACGTGAACCGATGCGAGATAGAGTTGCCGGCGGGTTTGGTGCAGCGAAAACTCGCTGGCCCAACGCACGGCATCAATCGTGATCATCGGCTGAAGATGGTTTTCGCTGACCGCATAGATCAACGCCAGTTTCTTGGCATGCTCGCACGTCCGACTCCACGCGGCGCGAGCCACCTCGTCACCGGCGTCGTCGGCCTTGTCGTATTCCACTTCGGTTTGTTCACGTAATTCCGTAATCGCGGTTTCCGCTTCTGGCGAGAATACGACGCGGAGTGGTTTGGGATGGAACTTCATGAAGTTACCACTGCCAGGCTCGAAGTCCGCCCACCACTTCGCGATCTCCAAAACCTCCTCGGGAACGTCTCTTGCCGATCCGGGCGTTTGCCCTTTGCCACGCTTGCCGACGTCGATGATATTCAGCCGGGCAAAGAACCCGTTGGTCAACATTCGCTTCGACAGCGACTCGTAGAAGTATTGAGGCGTCGCGGTGCCGAACAACGTCAGGTGCGGCTGATCGACATGCTGTGCCTCCTTCTGGTTCGCCTTCACGCGGATCGGATAGACATCGCCGGCGGACGTGTAGAGCGTCAGCAAAATGTTCGGAATCGACTCTCGGCTGTTTTCGCGATCGAGATTGATCTGCCGCAGCACGCCGTCCATTTCGTCGTTTTGAAACAGCATGCGACCGCTGCGGACGAGGGCGTCTTGGATGCCTTCGCCCGACGCGAACTTGTCACCGATCGAATTCGCCTCGCCGATTTGAAATAAGACTTGCGAATTCACCTTTCGAGGAAATTCCTTGCCAGTTCCGCTGCCGGCGAGCGCGAGCAAGTAGAGGTTTGTGCGAAGATCGCCAGTCGTCGCAACTTTGCGACCGGCCAGGAACGATTGCAATGCCATCGCGCCGCAGAACGCGAGACCGATGTTCGGATACGGTGCGTTGGCGAGCGAAAAGTCCATGACGCGGCGAACGAATCCGGGAACTTCAAACAACCGCTCAGGCAACATTCCAGGATCCGCCATGCCTGTGAATTTGGACGGCGGTTTATCCTCTTCGGAAACGGCCACCTTTGGCATCGTCATGAAACCGGACAGATCGACGTCGCTTGCCGTTTCGATCGGACCGTCATCGCGGAGCCAACCAAACGGCCGGTCGTGAGATTTGATGGCGGCTTGGTTGATCTTGTGTTGGAGTTCGCGATCGGACCATGGCGGCGAACATCGTGGGTTGTAGTCGGCAGCGAGAATCGCCAGGGCGCGATCCGGTTCGATGCCAAAACCGTGAACCAGCGCTGTCGCGGCGGCGAACGTTTGCGAGTGACCGCTGCTGCCCGCAATCGCCGGCGGCATGGCATTCAAGTAGGCAATGGCTCGACCCTCGACATCACCATCCGACGCAGACCGCGTCGATGAGGTCGGCTGCTTGATTGATACCGGCACACCACGCTTGACGATCACCGCGTTGGCGAGTGCTTTCACGCACGCAGCCAACATTGGTGCGGGGACGGTTGCAGGTTCGCTTTCGAGAACATCGTAGGTTTCGCCTTCGGGATGGATGCTGGGGCCGACGACTGTTTGAGTTCCGGTGGATCGCAGCTCGACAATCATCGAACCGTTATTTGGATCGGCGTGTTTCTCGGTCGTCGCTCCAACTGCTATGTACCAACGATGCGATCGTTGGGCTGACGGCCGGCCGGTGATCGCTGGCGTCGGCGGGAGATAGCTGTTCGCAAGCTCGATCGCTTCGTCGCAGTCCAGATCGACATCAACGAGCCACCCTGACGGTTCGCCAAGAATGATGCCAATATTACCCTGCTCGGGAAACACCTCGGGGGTCAATCGCAGATTGGTCCAGTCACGACGTGCCGGTGACTTCGATCGCGGGCGCAATGGCACGCAGTACCAGCCACGCTGGCGATAGATCGCAACCTGCTCCCGCAAATCGGACATTAAAACGGTGCCTCTTCCAATGCTGCGTGCGGAATCTCGCCGAGTGTTTGCTTGATGATGCGATCGTATTTCTGGCCGGCGATTGATTGGACCGTGAGTGATTCGGCTGGCGCGAGCAAACCTGAGTCGGCAATGTCGATCGCTTCTTCCGCGTTCGTTGGACACGGATCGAGACAACGATCGCGCCACCACGCTTCAGCTTTGCGACGTGCGTAGCCAGAGTGTTCGATGCAGATGAATTCGCTTTGCCAATGATCCAGTCCGATCATGTAGTCAACGCGTAGGCATCGCGGTGCGTCTTCATCGGCGTCACGTTTTCGGTGGATGCGATAGATGATGTCTTGGACGTCGTACTCGGTGTCGGTCACTTCGCCAGACAATACTCCTGCCTCCGATGCCTGTGCATCATGAGCTTCTCGCTCGGGTGGCGGGAATGGATGACCGCACTCCGGACAGTTTGCGTAGCCGCATGCGACCAGAGCGTGACACTTTTCGCATTCTTTCGCCGGCGGTTCTTGTCCGGGGCGAAGGGTCTTGTCCTTGGGTTTGATCTGGTCGATCGGCCCATGGCGTTCGATGTTGCCGCCGAAATCAAGGACGAGGCAATTCTGTTTGTCGGGATGCAAGCGGAAACCTCGACCGACGCATTGATAGAGCAATCCAGGCGACATCGTAGGCCGTAGCATCACAACGCAATCGACGCGAGGAGCATCGAAACCGGTGGTGAGGACGTTCACGTTGCAAAGGAAACGCAGCGGTGCGGTTTCAATCAATGAGGTTGGAGCATCGCCACGAAATCGGGCCAACAGCTCATCTCTTTCATTCACTGGTGTTTCGCCAGTGACGAAACCGCATTCGATGCCATGGTTCTCCCGCAACACTTCGACGACTCGCCGCCCGTGTGCGACGGACGACGCGAAAATAAGAACTGCCCGGCGATCGGCCGTCAGTTCGACGATCTCGCCGCACGCGGCCGACACGAGTGCATCGTCGTTGACCAGCGATTCCACTTCTTCGCTGACGAACTCGCCGGCACGGAGATGAAGACCACCGAAGTCGGCTCGATTCACGCCGGCTTTGGAAATGAGCGGACTCAAATAGCCGTCACGGATCAATTCCTTGATGCCGATCTCGTAACAGACTTGATTCAAGAAATGGTCCGGCGAGCAGATCATGCCGGAGTCAAGGCGGAACGGCGTCGCGGTCAAGCCGATCACGCGGACGTTCGGATTGATGACTTTGCAGTCGGCCAGGAATTGCCGGTACATGCCGTCGCCCTTCTTTGAAATCAGATGGGCTTCGTCGACAATGATCAAATCGAACGGATCGAGATCACACGCACGCTTGTAGATGCTTTGGATGCCGGCAACGAGAGCGGGGTTGTTCGTATCACGTTTCTTAAGGCCGGCGGAATACAGCCCGACCTTGATATCGGGACACAGACGGCGAACCTTGTCAGCGTTTTGTTCGAGCAGCTCTTTGACATGCGCTAAGATCAATACGCGACCGTTCCATTGCGTCACGGCATCGGATGCAATCTGCGCGAGCACGAGACTCTTGCCGGCACCCGTTGGCAGTACCGCGACGGGATTATCGTCTCGGGTTCGCAGATGAGCGTAGACCGCATCGACCGCGGCATGCTGGTAGGAACGCAACTTCATCACATCAACTCCCCGTTGTGCCGTTTGCTACCTCGCTCAATAGGCAGCGTCGGTGGCAGCAGATCGTTGATGAAAGTGCAGCTGTCGCAGATGCGATTGCCCGGTCCCGTGGAAACAAAGGCCTCGTCGCAGCGCAAGCATGAACGAAACCCAGCTTTCCCTATCGGTGCTGGGATGCGTTGAATGACGACTTCAGCGTTGCCCGCTTTCGGTGCCGGCTCTCGCTTCTCGATCGTCAACCGCACAATCTGGCTATCGTCCTCGTACGCACCGCCCCACTGCATCGAGTCCAACATCGCCTTCAAGCAGTTATCGACATCACGTCGGCGTCGATCAGGCGGATACACGACGATGTCGACGATCAAGTCGCCAGTGAGCGTTTCAACGTTCTTGCGATTCAGCAGCGAGCTAACCGCGGCTCGATACTTTCTGCCTTCCTTGCTGATCAACACGCGGT
Source organism: Rubripirellula sp. (assembly GCA_049680385.1). Classification (GTDB taxonomy): domain Bacteria; phylum Planctomycetota; class Planctomycetia; order Pirellulales; family Pirellulaceae; genus Rubripirellula. The sequence goes on from JBAUHR010000660.1 coordinate 16,066, forward strand.
TGCCAACGTGTCGCCAGTAATGATTGACCGAAGGCGGATAGGGCAACGTGAGTCTGATCATGGTGGCTTATTTCGATGTTCAGCGAGCGAATAAAAACACCCAGCCAACAATCCATTGCTGACTGGGTGCCGTTCCTTGGAAGCTGTCGGGCGGTTAACGCTTCCAAGGTGGGGACGAGGCTTGGCCGTCGGTACCGCTCACTTGCGACGCGGCGATCGGCTGAGCGACGGCGTCCTTCTTCGAGTAGCCCTTCACTTCGTTTTGCAACTCGCCGGTGTCGTTGCGGCGTTTGACTCGGACGTGAATCACACAAGGCAAGTTGTGTAAGTCCGCCGAGTCGGTTGGCACCAAGACGCCAACCGACCGGCAGATCGCAGACAACTCCCGCCGGGCGATTTCCACCGCGGTCGCGTTGGGGTTGTCGAGGTTGAGACGCACCC
>JBAUHR010000661.1:0-17512 GCA_049680385.1 Rubripirellula sp.
GCCCCGTGCGTGGTGGCTGGAAACCACACCTCGGCCGTTCAACGGACGCGTCTGGACAATCGACGTCCTACCATTCCTGGAAGAACAGGCCATCTTTTCCGAGCTTGACCAAAACACCTTGGCCGTCGACCAGCTAAGTCCTAGCAACGTCAGCGTGATTCAAAAACCGATCACGACGTACCTATGTCCGTCATCGCCGGGGACACCAGATCAAAGACGGTACACCTTCAACGCGACACCGGCCGGACTTCCGCTTACCGCCACTAGCATCGCCGCCTGCGACTGCTCACCGACCACCGGTGTCAGCGGTCTGTACGCCAAGCACGCGTTCGGGCCAAATTTGTTGAATGATCGCGAAGGGGCGATGCAGGTCGTCAGTCCGATCTTTGGTGGTTCCGAAGACGGAACCTTCGCAGGCATCCTTGACGGGTTATCCAACACGATCCTGATTGGCGAGCGCACCGGCGGACCGGTCGTGTTTAGTGGTGGCCGCGAGGATCCTGTTGCGACGGCGAACTTGATCGGACTGGAAGGCGGCGGTTGGGGCGACCTGCTGGGCGGCGAACACTGGTTGCAAGGATCGTTGCAGGGCGGGCTATCCTGGCCGCCTTTGGGTGGCCCCTGTGCGATCAACTGTACCAACGCACGCGGGTTTGGTTTCCACAGTTTTCACACTGGCGGATCCCAGTTCATCTTTGCCGATGGAGCGGTTCGGTTCATCACCGCAAGCGTCGATGCTCACGCATTCGCATCCATGATCACTCGTCGCGCGGGCGAGGTAGTGGACCACGATGCGTACTAAACGAAGTAAAAGGAACAATCGTCGATCGTTTGCTTTCGCAGCTCTCGGATTGTCGGCGACGCTGATGCTTGGATGCGGCGGAAAAACTACCAATTCTCGCGTGGCAAGCGTGCGTGGAACGGTCGAAGTCGATGCAGCGCCGGCCGAAGGCGTCATCCTTCAGCTTCATCCCCTGACGCCAGACGGGGTTCCCGCCACAGGCGTCAGCGACGAAGCCGGGCGACTGTCCATCTCGACCTACACCAGCGGCGATGGTGCCGCACCGGGACGCTACCAAGTGACATGCACTTGGGGTACCTTTGATCCCATGTCTCGGCAAATGACCGGCGACCGATTGGCCGGTCGCTACGCGTCCACCAGCGATGCAAAACTGGTTTGGGAAATCACCCCAGGCGAAGACAACGACATCGGCATCGTTCGCCTGGAAACGCCGGATTCGGTCTCGCCACGAAGTTTCGAGCTCTCGAAACCCTAATAAGGCGTGCCATGGGCACGACCACCTTCATTTGGGCAACCCTATGTGGCCCCGCGACTCCGCTCGCGTGGATCGAACTGCAAAGCAGTTCAAGAACCGATCACGCCGTGCCAGGGCCACTTCGATTCAAGAGAATCGATCGCGTGCTCCTACTGAACCATCGCTCGAACTGCGAACGGGTTCGGGCTGGTTTGCGAGAACCGGACGTAGTAGTTTTGGCCCGGCACGGTCTCGAATCGCAACGACTTCATGGATACCAATCCTTGCAGATCACCGAGTTCGACCGGTGCACCGTCGACACGATTGCCGTCCGCATCGAACAGCTCAAATTTGATCAGTTGCTCATGTTGGAAATCGCGATAGTGACCACTTGGAAACGTTGCCACATGGCTGATCGCCTGCTCGGCCGTGAACACATACATGTCTCGGTCGTCCGCCGAATTCAAATGCACTTCGAAGTTTGCATACCGAGTGATGATTGGATCCCGCAGTGGCGAACCGCCCGATGACTGATGTTCTTCAAATTCAACAAACACCGCATCAGCAAACGTGTCGCCGACGGTGTCGACGGCTTCCACGTCGAGCTGTTTGAGCGTCAGATCAAAATCAAACTCGCCCGCCTCGCGACGGTTCCAGATGGCCAAGACATAGTCCCGCGTTACGTTGTCGCTGGCGCTGTCGAGCACTTTGTACTGATGCGACTGGCTTGCATTTTCGGTGATTCGTTGCCCCGTTTCCGCGTCGAACAGCCCCATCCGAAATCCGTTGCTGCTGGTGAATCGCGGATACGCCGTGACAGCATGGGTCGAAAAGCGATAAAGAGCCACGTCTTCCAAATCGTCGATCTGGCCGTGTACCGAAACCGTGACCTCTCGGCCTGCGCCGAACGTCAAATCAACGGCATCCGAAAAGTCCAGCGACTCGAGCGCGTTGCCTTGGTTCTCGAAATGCAACGAGTAGAAACCGAAAGCGTCCTGTTTCTCGTTGTACGCCCGAACCGTATACGAATCGCCCACGCTCAAGTCATACGTCTTTCGAATGAAGTCCGAGGTGAACAATTCGAACGGGTCTTCGAACTCGGTCAACGGCTCGACGAGTTCACCCGCTGAATTGAAGACATCAAAGGCGCCCGTCCCAGCTTCGGACAAATCACCGTTGCGGTTTAGGGTCAACGAAAGCGATGCGTAGTCGGCGGTGAACCGATAAGCGTCTTGATCGGTGGGGCTATCCAAGAACGAAGACTGGAAGTGCTCGATCGGCAACACGTCGATCGGCACCGCCATCGTCAATTCGCCAGGCGCGTCATCGAATCCGATGATCGCATCGTCCGCCGGATAGCCGTCCCCCGAGTATTGTTTCATCCCCTTGATGATCGAGTACTGGCCGAACGAGTCGTCGTCAGCGGAAACTTCGATGTAGAACGCTTGGCGAGTGTTTCCTTGTGCATCCAGATACTCGGGTGCATCCGATGAATCGACCGCGATGCCAAAATGTCCGGTGTCGCTTCGTGAGATCAAATACGGAAGTTCGACGCCGTCATGGCCCAATGCCCGCAAGCGAATCGCGTCGATGTCTTCGCTGTGGACCGAGAACGTAACCTCAGATCCGTACCCGCCCACTTTGAACATGTCCACGTCTCCGGCACGGTCCAGGAACGACGTTTTCGTATCGCCGCTGTTGCTGCCAAACGAACTGGCCCTGCCGATCGTGTCGGCGTGGGGATCGTCACCCAAGGCGGAATCCGGGCGATCGTCGGCGGCCGATGTGTCGAACGGATCAAAATCGACCGGCAACTGCGGCACGTCGCCCCGCATGCCGAACAAGACGTTGTAACGGCCGACAAATCCCTTGCTCGAAGCGACCCGCAAATACACAAACGGGTCCACCGCGGATCCGAATCCCTTTTGCCCGTAGGCCGCGATCACAAACCGGCCCGAACCGCCAAAGATCGGATCGACGGGCTGGATGACATTGCCGTCTTGGTCCAACACCTCGGCCGTGATCCCGTCGGGTCCGTCGACAATCAACGTGCCCGGCAATGCGTTGGGAATACGAAAGACCTCGACATCGTCCCCCGTTTCAAACGTCTGCGTGAAGGAGATTTGGCCGCTTTCGCGGACCGCAATGTCGGTAGCGTCCGCGATCGTGTCGCCGATTTCGTCGGACAATCCGAGCGGTTCGGTGCGAGTCGGTGGAGTCTCTTGTGATCCGTCATCGACGATTCCGAACGAATACTGTCCCGTCGATTCGCCGGTGACTCGGACGAAGATCTCGCTCGGCTGAGCAACAGGAAACGATGCCGATTCGATGACTCCATTTCGCGTGATCGTGATTGAGGAAGGAATCGTGTTGCCATCGACATCGAAAACGTCGAACTGCACCACCGTTCCATCGTGGCCGGTCACGCCGACCAGCACTTGATCACTTTGCGTCGGCACGCGGAACCAGTCCACGTCGCCGGGGCGATCGATGTGAGTGACCAAGTCGACTTGCTTTTCGAACGGACGAACCAACGTCGCATTCGCGGACTGATCGGCATGAATATCATCGCCGAGTTTCGAATCAGGCCCGAACCCCTGCATCCACTCGTAACCCTCGACACCGACCAGCGATTCGCCGGCCAGTTGCCGATTGACCACGGCGAGTGCGTCGAGCTGCGGATTGACTTCCGGACGTTCATCCAACTGTGACGCCAGCTCTAAGAACTCCAACCGATACTCGATCGCCGCGGCACGAGTCGTTCCGACACGGACAAAGATCCTCTGGCCCTCGACCGTGTCAATCGCATCACCGATCAGACGGCCCGTGTTCGCATTGGGATACGCCGAGATCACACTGCCGTCTTCGCGGAAGAAAACCAGCGTCAACTCCGTCTCCGGTTCAATCGTTTGAGCGCCAGAAACCACCGTGTCCAAACCGAATCCGATCTTATTGCCGGTACTGTTGATCACGAACAGACCGTCGTCGTTGGTGCCTTCGAGCACGCGTTGGACGCGCGAGCCGTTGGTGTCGACCGCGACCAACTCGGCCGAAGCACGCTGATCGTCCGTCGGTGGCGTGATGTTCACGGGATCAAGCGGCGCGCCGTCGTCGATGGGAAGCCCCGGCCGGCCAACGAAGCTGGGGATCGGTTTGGCCGGATCCAGGAACGTGGTCGCCGGCGCGGAAAAGACCGCATGGGCCGCACTGGTTTCCCCTTCGGCCACGTTTTGGCGTCCCAGTCGGTTGATGATCCGCAGCGCATCGCTGGCCGAGATCTGACCGTCGCCGTTGGCGTCATAGTCACGTTCGTACTTCGTTCGGCTGACACCGTCTTCGCCTTCCACAGCAGTCACGCCCAACCGGTTGACCACGTTCAGCGAGTCGCGAGCGGTCACCGCACCGTCACGGTTAACGTCATCTTGGCTGAGGTAATAGTAGGCTTGATCGAAACCGGACAGTTCGACACGTTGACCGTTGACGTAGGCACTGAAGCTGGATTCGGTGAATCGTTGTCCCAGCAGCGTCACGTCGCGAGAACCGAGCAACTCGATGCCCGCCGAACCGTCGGCGATCCGTTTGAACTTCAGTGTTGCCAAGTCACTGCCGCGACTGAATCCTCCCAACGCACTGACATTGACCCAACTTTGTCGCTCGCGAGTTTCCGTCAAGAACTGGAACTCGCGGCCGAAATCGGTATCGACAAGCTGGACGATTTGCGGATCGAAACCGACGTCGAAATTGAACGACGTCACGTTGCCAAACCCACTGGTCGAGATCGCGACGTCGATCACATCATCCAGTTCGGACGCCGCGACGTTGACCGTGATGCCAGTCTTCTGCACCACATCGACGGTGATCGTGCCTGTGCTTTCTTGACCAAGCGCGGTGACGCCGCGAACGGTGATCGTGTCGGTGCCGGCGAAGTCGGCCGGCGGTGTGTAGTCAAAGTCCAAGACGCCATCCGGACGCGGACGCATGTGAATCCTGGCGCCCGCTTGCGAGACAACCTCGCTTGGCATGAAGAAGTTCCAAGTGTTCTTTTCGGCAGCAGTTAGGTTGTCGTTTTCGGTGCCGTATGAAAAACCATGGGCATAGAATCGAGATTCCGAGCCGCCACCAACCACACGTCCGCCATCAATCGTCGCCAACGAGTCGCTGAACTGCACCAAGTCGCCGATGGTGCGCGGGTTGGATTCGACAAAAAATCGATTTTCCGCCGCGTCCCAAAACACCGCTGACGAACCGCGTCCGGTCGCGTCGACGATCGTTTGATCACCCACGACGGACAAGTCGACGTTCACGCCCTGCAATGTCCGATCGCTGCGCAGGACGCGTTGTCCGCCCACCGTTTCCGTGGTCACAGACACAGCTGCGACCTTGGCATCCGCTTGTTCCACGGTGCCCAATACCGCCGGCAAATCATTGTCTGGGACTGCGTTACCGTAGAACGCGCCGATCACGATTTCAGGGATCGACGAATCGGTCGAGTTGCCCACGATCACGTTCTCGCCCGCAAAGTCGACCGCGATCGTCGAATCGGTTCCGACCAATCGCAATCCAGGCTTCGTCTTGGCCGACTCGGTGATTTCGCCTCGGAAAGCCAGCCCCATCGTGTTTTGGTTTCGCGTGATCGTCGTTCCAGAAACGGTCGCATCAAAATCGCGGGCAAAGAACGAAACGCCGGCACCGTTATCGAAGACGACCGAATCGGTGATCGACAGCGACGATTGGACTCCGCGACCACCGACCGCGTAGGCCGCCGACCCGGCGATGATGGTGTTTGCGATCGTGGTTCCTTCGCCGTCATCCCATCCCAGTGACAAGGCGTTTCCAGCGCTATCGACAATCGCCGAATCCGCGATGTCAATCTTGCTACCGCGAACCAAAGAAGTGATCTGCGTTTCGGTGCTGCCGACCACACTGCCGTCGACGACACCGATGACGGCGACCTGGTTCAAACTGGCTTCGCCCTTGGCCCAAACCGCACCACCGATCACGCTGGCGGGTGCAAAGACCGTCAACCGCGACAGCCCCAGCGATCCCGATTCGTCCACTTCAAAGGTCGTGCCCTCAGCCGCGCCGATGATTCGAGTCTGGCTGGGCGAAACGCCGACGATATCGATTTCCGACGTGATGTCGAATTTCGGGTTTACCAGCGACGTCAAATCATAAGTGCCAGCGGCCAATTCAATCGTGTCCGCTTCCGGCGTCGAGTTCGCCGTCGCAATCGCTTCAGCGAACAGAGCCGCCCCGTTGTCGTCGGGGCCCGGGGCAACACCCAGTACGGCTAAGAGTGCGCGGTCGGTCAGGCGTTCGACACGAGGACGGCGGGAAGTGCGTAGACGACGTTTAGACGCGGAAGATCGCATGGAATGGATTTGCAAAAGGTGTAAAGAAATCGACTGCCTATTGAAGAAGAAGGATGTGCGGACCAGCCGTCACGGAAAAACTGAAGAATTTGTGGACAGGGAAACTAACTTTTGAATTAAAGATTTTCTCGATTTTCCAAGTGACAAAAAATATCGAATTCGGTCCCACCCAAATCGAGGAGCGATTCTGTTTCGTAGCCCGAACGTGCGTCTACAATGAGGGCGATTCAGACCCGTTGTCCACAGCGACCGCCCCATGTCTTCGTCGAGCGCCCAAGACCGATCCGGATTGCTTCGCCTCGCCCGCGCCGGAAACGCGTCAGCGATTGAGGATCTGTTCGCCTGCTACCAACATTACTTGCGACTGTTGGCCCACAGCGGACTGTCGCCGAAGGTGAACACTCGCGTCACCGTGTCGGACGTGATCCAGGAAACGTTCCTGCACGCCTTCGAAGCGTTCGAACAGTTTCGGGGTGCCTCGACGGCTGAGTTCGTCGCCTGGATTCGGTCGATCTTGGTCAGCCGCATTGCCGATGCTCATGAAAAACACTTGCAGGCCGCGCGGCGAGACGTTCGCCGCGAAGTCTCGATTGAAACCATCAACGCGGGGCTGAGCCGGTCGAGCGTGGGGCTAGAAAACATCGCTCGCGACCACCTGCAAGCGTCGCCCGGTGCGATCGTTTCGCAGCAAGAGCACGCGATCATGGTGGCCGATGCGATTGGCAACTTGCCGGCCGATTATCAACAAGTGATCGTGATGCGGCACTTTGACGGATTGTCCTTCGACGAAATCGCCAACCGGATGCAGCGTTCCAGCGGCGCGGTGCGGATGATATGGCTGCGGGCAATTCGAAAACTGAAACTTACGCTCAACGAGATGCAGTCGTGATCCCCACCGCGCCCCTCTCGCAAACGCAAACCGATTGGGTTGCTGTTCACGACGAGAAACTGTTGAAGCTGTTGGAACGGTACCTCGAGTCCGTGGAAACCGACACGACGTTCGACCGCCAACGGTGGATCCGACGCGCGTGTGACGATCATCCCGAACTGGCGGATGAAATTCGCGATGGTACCAGCCAGATTGATGCGTTGTCGTTCTTGGCTAGTGGCGAAGCGATGCCGACGCCTTCGATTGCCGGCTATCAAATCATCCGGCGACTCGGCCAAGGCGGTTGCGGAGTCGTTTACGAAGCGATCGAAAAATCGTTGGGCCGACGAGTCGCGTTGAAAGTTTTTCCGGCGGCGTTCGACTTCAACACCAAGGCGCACGCCCGGTTCATGATCGAAGCCCAAGCGGCGGCGCGGTTGGACCATCCGGGCATCGTTCCGATTTACGCGATCGGCGAAAACCCGACGCGAGGTTCGGCTTGTTTCCTAAGCATGAAGCTGATCGACGGCGTGTCGCTTGATCGTTGCCAAGAACTTGATCGTTACCAAGAACTTGATCAACAAACCAACAGGCGACGATCGATCCGCTGGATCGCCCAAGCGGCCGATGCGATCGCCGAGGCGCATGCGTGCGGCGTGATCCACCGCGACTTGAAACCGTCCAATTTGTTAGTCGACGACAACGACCATGTCTGGGTCACCGACTTCGGGTTGGCCCGGATGACGCCTGGTGATATCGCGGGACCGCCTGATCAAGTCTCGTTGACGCAAACGGGTGACCGGGTCGGCACGATGGCCTACATGAGTCCCCAGCAGGCCGCCGGCGAACCGGTCGACGAGCGAACCGACGTCTACTCGCTTGGCCTGACGCTGTTCGAATTGATCACGGGACGGCGGGCGATCGCGGGCCAAACGATCGGCGAAGTGCAATCCCTGCGTCAGCGGACCGATGCGTTTCACGTTCGCAAATTCGACGCGTCGATCCCCCGCGACCTGGACACGATCATCGCCAAAGCGACGGCCGGGGACGTCGCCGACCGCTACCAAACGGCCGCCGAGTTCGCCCAAGATTTGCGGCGACACGATCGGGGCGAGCCGATCCAAGCAACGCCGCCAGCCATCGTGACGAGAGGGATCAAGTGGGTCGTGCGTCATCGGCGCAGCACCGCCGCCATCGCCGCCGGGTTGTTGGCGGTAACGGCAATCTCGTGGGTCGTGATGGCGAATCTTGCGATCGCAAACCGGCGAACTCACGAAGCACTGGCCAGCTCGCAAACCAATCTGCGCTACACCGAGAAGATCCTTGATCGATTCGGGTTACTTGCCGCCGAACGGCTGCGGGATGTCGAGGGTGCCGAATCGGTGCGCCGCGAACTGCTGAAACAAACGCTGCTGTACTACGAAGACTATGCCAACCGCATTGTGGGCGATGACAAGTTCACCGAGCAGAACGCGATCACTCATTTCAAAGCGGGCCAGATCATCGACGAAATCGGGGCCGACACGGACGCGATCGTGGCCTATGAAACGTCGGTGCGACTGTTTGCCGACGCTAAAAACTTGTCGCCGATCGGTGTGCGAACTCGAGGTTTAGCATGGAATGATTTGGCGGTGCTGAAAGCCGAATCGGGAGCAATCGACGAGGCTGTTTCGCTGTACGAACAGGCGATTGAAACGCTCGCGGCGACCGACTTGGCTCGCACCTACGGCAACTACGCCGTTGCGATGATCGAGGTGGGCCGAGAAACCAAAGCACTCGAGTTGATCGAAGCAGGCCTTGGCGTCGTCCAGCAAGCTGGTGATGCGGCCGACGCGATGACCGTCAAGTCGATGTTGCTGAGCCAGTTGTCGTTCGTGCAGCGAAAACAAGCGGACTCGTTGGAGACTTGTGATCGCGCGATCGAGTTGCTGCGCCAGGTGCAAACATCGCAAGACGGATTGACCAGCGACGAATCGGCGCGAATGTTGGCGACCGCGATTGCCAGCCGTGCGGCGATGAACCAAAACGAGGCTGACTTTCGTGAATCACTTGAACTGATGGAGACGCTCGAGGTGGCCTTCGGCCATGAACGCACTTTCTTGTCCGAACGGGCCACTCGTCACAATGACTTGGGGCGGTTGCTGCTGCACCGAAGCGATTCGCGGTCGGCCGAACTAGAGTTTGACGCAGCCGAGAAGATTTTGTTGCGGCTTTGCAACGGAGATCCGGCCAGCGACCACTATCGCGTCTCCCTTGCCGGCGTGCTGCACAATCGCGGACGGGCTAACGCGATCGCGAACGAAATGGGGATCGCGCGACAGTACTACGATCGCTCGATTGAACTTCAAAAACAACTGCAGCGTGATTCGGATCGATTTCCGGAACCACTTAGAGTGAGCTGTAAAGAACTGCTGGAACAAACACTCGCCGACGTCAAGCGAATCAAATAGAAAATCACATGTCACTGCCTTCGATGAATCTGCTGCGTACTTTCCCGAACGATTCCAACGCTCGCGTTCGAAAACTGACGCTCGAACGACTTGAGCGGCGGTTGCCGTTGACTGCCAGCAGCGAGATCGACTTGTCGATTTATGCGGACCTGCTTGCTGGCTTGGATCCGGATCAACAGGAGGTGCTAGGTAACTTTCTAGCGAACCTTCGTTCGAACTCGCAACATTCAGGTGGGATTGAAACCTTGACGCCGCCGCGCCAGACGACGCCAACGCTGATCCCTAGCACGACGGGGGAAGTCGTCCGGTTGCGACTGGACGCTCGTGATGCGAAGCCAACAGTGGGTGACACCTTCATGGTCGACTTTTATGTGAAAGAGTTTGCCAAAGAGGCCGGATTCCAACGCCAAGCCGACGGACTGAGCGGTTTGTTTCAAGCCACCTTTGACTTGCAGTACGATCCGTCCGTGATCGAACCGCTGACCGACGGAATTTTCTTGGACGAACGTTTTGCGGGTGCGGCAAGATTAAGCAACGACACGGCCGGCGTTCTGCGTGACGTTGGAGGCTATATCAATATTTTGACTGGCATCGGCACGACCGAAATCCCCGCAAACTCACCAGACGAATTCTTGCTTTCGTCAATTCCGTTCCGAGTGCTTAGCACGGGCAACGCCACGATCACCCCGATAGCGTCCGACAACGGCGAGTCGTTTTTGGTTTACGGACTCGACGCGCCATTGCCGAACGCCAACGTAACGATGTCGCCGCTAAACCTTACGGTCGCGGCCGACGGCGAAGAACCGTCGCCGATCGTTTCACCGCCGCCCGGGATCAGCCAGGCTCCCAACGTCGTGATCGCGCCGATCGACAACCGAGCTGCCCCGACGGGCGGTTCCGTAGACAACGGGGCGACCTTATCCGACTCGCGATCGCAATCCAACCACGATGACGAGGACGATGACGACAACAAGAAAGTCAGCTTCGAGGCGATTGATGTTTTGCCAACTCGATCAAACCGTCAATCCAAATCCGAACTGACCGCGGCGAAGACCGACGAGCCTGACCAGAGCGACGACGAAGGACCGTCGGTTCGTTTTTGGCGCGAGTTTGACTTAGACCTGCTTGATGACGAAGCGGCGGTGTCGTTGTTCGAACTGCACTTCCGCGCGTTCCGACTTCGCTTGGCCAACGATTGGCGACCGGCCGATCGCCCCAGCGATGAGACTGGCAGGGAACCGGAATCAGTCATCGACGCGGGCATGGCCGACATCGCCCTCTGGCTGTCGGATCCTCGCTATCGATCGTGGAGCGACCGAGCGCCCACGCACGGTTCGCAGCCAACCCACGTTGACGAAGCAATCGCGGATGTTGTGCTCAGTGACGCCGCATGGCAACCGCGTGGCAAGACGGCAGACTTGCAGCGACTCGAGTTTTCCGAAGAGGTAGCAGACAATCCGGATCTAGCGTTGGCCGATTTACTGCGCCGTTTCGGGGACTTCGATGCAAAAACCAAGGTCCCCGAAAGTGAATCGCAATCAACCGACTAGTGGTTGGGGACACTTCATTTCTTAGAGTTCGGACGCAGCGAAAGTTGCGTGTGACTTTCGGTAAATCACCGTAGCGGCCGCAACTCTTGGCGGTCTGCCAATTGAAACGCAAAGCGGCCTGATGATACGTGCTACTTCACGAAGACTCGCAGTCGTTTCTCGGAATAGCTTGCCGCGTTTCCGCTGAACGTCCAGTCGGTGTTGTCGCCAGAGTTGTTTCCGATTCCGATATCGGCTGATGCGCCGCTGGACCAGTGGTTGATAGAGAACAGCGTTTGCTTGGCGTCGAAGTTGTGGATTTGCATGCTGCCATAACCATCGACGGGCTGGCTGGCCACGTCACCAAAGTCGTACTTGGTTCCGGATGCACCTTTTACGTTGGCGTCGTTTCCCGGTCCATAATTATTGGGCCAGAATTCGATATTGCCCGTTTTGATATTCGTGCCGGTCACGATACCCGCGACGTTGGAATACACGTCAACCGATGACAACGATTGCTGAAACATTGCTTTGGACGCGGCGGTGGGAATGCCAATCTTCTTGGCATCGTCGGTGAACGCGTCAACGACCACAAAGATTCCTTGCGGTGCGCCACCGCCAGATTGCAATTCCAACAGGTAGCCGATTTTCGAAAACGTGCCCGCCGTTTCGCTTTGGTCGGTGGTGTACGAGATCGTTTTCCCTAACTTGGCCAAGTCAACGTCGTAGACCAATCGAAAGTCATCATCGATCGGCAACTGATCGACAAAACTTGGCACCTTGCCGCCACGAAACGCACCGACCGGCAATCCGGTTCCGCCAACCAAGTTCGGTTCGGCCAACTTGTCCCAAGCAAATCGGAACGCGACCGGATGTTGGCACTTGGGTGATGACAGCGCGACCGTGTCACCTTCGATCGTGACCTGTGCGGGTTGAAAACCGTTCGAACCTACGCCGATCACTTCGAAGTGTGTGGCCGGCCCACCGTCTCGTGTTTTCAGTCCACCGCCCGTGTTTTCAAACGTAATCTTGAGGGATCCATTAAGCGATTCCATCGACGCCATCGTTGGACTTTCGGCGACGACATCACGACCGTAATCATGTTTCAGTGCCAGCAGTGCCAAACGAAGTCCGACGTCCTGCTTGTTTGGTGGGTGAATGTTGCCGATCGTCGCGATGTCGTTGATCACGACCATGCCAGTATTGGGAATCTTGGTCGCCGCAGCTTGGGCTTCCCAAAACGTTGCCAACACTTCGGGGTCTTCGGCACCATATTGAAAGGGGGCAATCTGAACAAAGTAAAACGGAAAGTCGCCTTGCTTCCAAAGCTCGCGCCAACCAGCAATCAGTGCTTTCATCTTTTCGGTGTACAGCATCCCTTCCCCGTGATTGGATTCGCCCTGATACCAAATCGCGCCGCGGATCGGAAACCCGACCATCGCATGGATCATGCCGTTGTAAAGCATGGTTGGATCCTGGTGCGATTCGAACGGCGTCAAGGTCGCCGGGTAGGCGGGACTGGGTGACACGGCGCCGCCTGTGGCCAACGCTTGTTTGGCTGCGTCGATCCAAGCCTGAGTGTTGGTGACATGCTGTTGATTCAAATCGCGATTGCGATCGGTCCCCGGTGTACGACTGAGTACGGAATCGTAGATGTCCGCAAGCGCGTCAACCTTTTCGAACCCGACTGGTGCCGTCCATGGTTCGATGCGAGTTCCACCCCACGAGGAATTCAGCAGACCGATGGGCACACCGAGCTCTTTTTGCAATTTGCGAGCCATGAAGTAACCGCAGGCCGTGAACCCGCCGGCCGTTTGAGGCGAACAGAGTTGCCAGTTCGACTGGACATCATCCATCGGTACATTGGACGGTCGTTTGCCGACTTGGAATTGGCGAATGGTGGGATATTCGGCTGCGGCGATTTCTTCCTTCGCATTGGTGCTGCTTGCCACCGTCCATTCCATGTTGGACTGGCCGCTGCACAGCCAAACTTCGCCCACCAACACATCCTTGATTTCGATCGTGCTTGAACCTTCAACAGCCACGGTTGTCGGCTGGTCACTCGCCGTCATCGCCGGCAACTCGGCACTCCACCGACCCGAATCGTCCGCCGTGGCAATGACGGATGATTCGCCGATTGAAACGGTCACGCGTTGGCCGGCGTTGTCCCAGCCCCAAATGCGAATGGGTTTCTGCTGCTGAATCACCATGTGATCGGCAAAGAAACCGGGCAAGCGAACGTCGGCTTGAACATCATCAGCACCAGTGCCGATCAGTACACCGACGACCAGAAGAACTCGGGAAACAAGAGACAGCTTCATGAAAGTCAGCCTTTTAATTGAGGTGGGGCAAGTGGCAGGCAAGAGAGGCAGGACGAGCACGCGAGTGCTAGGGAAACCTATCCTAACTGACGCAAGACGACTGGGCGCGATCGAATATGCAAAGGTTGCACTGGAAAACTTGCACGGCTAAAGTCGAGAAGCTTTCCCACCCCAACATCACCTCACGCAACTTCTTCATGTCACCATCTCCTTTTGCGCTGCGTGGAATCGTCCCGCCGCTGATCACACCTCTAGCCGCACGTGACGAACTCGATCGCGACGGCCTTGAACGATTGCTCGACCATGTGATCGATGGCGGTGTTTCGGGCGTCTTCATTTTGGGTACGACCGGCGAAGCACCCAGCTTGAGCTATCGATTGCGGCGACAACTGATCACCGAAACTACTCGTTTGGTTGGCGACCGTGTCCCGGTTTTAGTCGGAATCGCCGACACCGCATTCACCGAAACTGTCCATTTGGCGAAGCACGCAGCCGACTGCGGCGCCAGTGCCGCCGTGCTGACCACACCGTACTACTTTCCGGCCGGTCAAACCGAACTGACCTCGTATGTCCAGAACATCCAGCCGCTGATCCCGTTGCCGCTGATGCTGTACAACATGCCTCAGTTGACAAAGGTTTGGTTCGAGATTGAAACGCTTACCAAACTTGCCGACATCGACGGCATCGTGGGTGTCAAAGACAGCAGCGGCGACATGGACTACTTTGGTCGTCTTTGCAAAATGAAAAGCGTGCGACCGGATTGGTCGATTCTGTTAGGCCCGGAAGCGTTACTTCCCGAAGCCCATGCGCTTGGTGGCGATGGCGGTGTCAGCGGTGGTGCCAACATCGCGCCCCAGTTATTTGTCGATTGTTATCGCGCACTTCAAGACGGCGACAAGGCCAAACTGGACGCGGCGACGCAAAAGATCAGACGTTTCCAAGACATCTACGATATTGGCAAGTACGCGTCACGGCACATCAAAGCCACCAAGACGGCGGCGTCGCTGATCGGGTTGTGCCAAGACTTACCAGCCGACCCTTTCCACGCGTTTCGCGAACCCGAGCGACAACGGGTCGCCGAAATCCTGCGTAGCATCGAGTTGCTATAGAGTTCGACAGTCTGATCCGCTGCGTCGATCGGTCGTTAACGAACAAGAAGACAAGCCTTTGAACCGGAGTTTCCTTTTGAATAGCCGCTTACTTTCGATTGCGATCTCGGGCCTGATGGCCGCAACCCTGTTTGCCGCCGACAACGACTGGAAACTGCAACCGTTGGCGTACAACAACCCCGGACTCGAAGTCGATTTGGGCGTTGGGTTGTGGGCATACCCGTCGCCGCTTGACTATGACGGTGATGGTGACATGGATTTGTTGGTGGCGTGTCCCGATAAGCCAACCAACGGAGTGTACTTTTTCGAAAACGCATCACAGGATCCATCCAACAAAATGCCGGTGTTTAAGCCATCGGTCCGTCTTGGCAAAGCGGCGCATTACATGATGATGAGCCTGGTCGATGACAAACCCGTGATCCTTAGCCCAGCCAAAGAGTACCGCCGCGATGCAAGCACTGGTAAATTCGATTTCGCCAAACCGACGAAGATCGATGCGATGGCCAATCCTAACCATCAAGCGGGCGGTCGGACTCGCGGCAACATGTGGCGATACGTCGACTTTGACGGCGACGGCGATCATGACATCGCGGTCGGGGCCGGTGACTGGACCGAACTTGCTTGGGACCATGCCTACGACAGCAGCGGGCGATGGCGAAACGGGCCACTGCATGGATACGTCTATTTGATGATGAACGAGGGCAGCGACGCGGCGCCAAAGTACTCGGATTCGCCTCTGCGATTGCAAGCTGGCGGCGGCGACGTGGACGTTTATGGTTGGCCAAGCCCGAACTTTGCGGACTTCGACAACGACGGCGACTTGGACTTGCTGTGCGGCGAATTCATGGACGGCTTCACGTACTTCCAAAACATCGGATCACGACAACAGCCGGACTATGCCGCTGGCCAGAAACTGGCCGGTGTCGACGGCAGCCCGCTGGTCATGCACTTGCAGATGATCACGCCAACGGCGGTGGACTGGGACAAAGATGGTGACATTGACTTGATCGTCGGTGACGAAGACGGCCGGGTCGCATTGGTCGAGAACACGGGACGCATGCTAGACGATGCACCGTTGTTCGAATCACCAAAGTATTTCCGCCAACAAGCCGACACGCTGAAGTTTGGCGCCCTGGCCACGCCGTTCGCCTATGACTGGGATAACGACGGCGACGAAGACATCATTTGCGGCAACACAGCCGGTTCGATTGGCTTTTTCGAAAACCTCGGCAAGTCCGATAATGGGCTGCCGAAATGGAACGAACCGCGGTTATTGAATGTGAAAACACCCGATGGGAAAACACAGCCGTTTCGCGTGATGGCCGGGCCGAGCGGCTCGATCCAAGGGCCTTGCGAAGCAAAGTGGGGCTACACAACTCTGTCCGTCGCTGACTGGGACAACGACGGTGATGGTGACATCATTTACAACTCGATCCTGTCGCGAGTCGGCTTGCTGATCAACGAAGGCGGCACGTTGGTCGAAAAGGAATTTGATACCGGACTAATTGAGGCACCGCCAGTTTGGTATTGGTGGCAAACCGAATCAGCTTCGGCACTGACTCAGTGGCGAACGACACCGGTGGCGATCGATTTTGACGCTGACAACCTGCTTGATCTGGTGATGCTAGATCAAGAAGGGTTTCTAACGCTGCGGCGGGGCGGTGGCGAGGCACAGCGAATTTTCGTCGACGAAGACAACCTGCCACTGCGACTAAATGCAGGTTCGTGTGGCCGGTCGGGGCGAGTGAAGTTGTCGGTTGTTGATTGGGACAGCGATTCTCGCTTGGACGTCTTGGTCAATTCAGAAAATGCGACGTGGTACCGCAACTGCGAAAATCGCGACGGAAAGATCGTGATGAAACGGATGGGCAATTTGGCCGATCGCAATGTGGCCGGACATACATCGAGTCCCGCAACCTGCGATTTTGATCGCGATGGAATACCAGACCTGTTGGTTGGCAGCGAGAACGGTCGAATCTATCACCTCAAACATTCGGACAGCGTCGCGTTTAACGAAGCCGAACGAACTGCCAAACCGGCTGCGGCCAAACAGCCAACGAGAATCCCAGGCTTGATCACCGAAGAGTTCCTATTCGACAAAGCGAAATTCGACGAGTGTCACGCGTCGACGATTTGCCAAACCAGTCGCGGAATGGTGGCGGCGTGGTTCGGTGGAACCAAAGAAGGGCACGAGGATGTTGGGATCTGGACCAGCTATCACGATGGTCTTGGCTGGTCCAACCCCACCGAAGTTGCAAGTGGCGTTCAGCACGACGGACTGCGGCAGCCATGCTGGAACCCGGTGCTGTTCCAAACGCCGGGCGATGGTCCAACGCTACTGTTTTTCAAAGTTGGACCGAACCCTAGACAGTGGTGGGGCGAAATGATGGTTAGCTACGATCGCGGTCGTACGTTTGTCAATCGTCGCCGCTTGCCCGAAGGCATCGACGGCCCGGTTCGTTGCAAACCGATCCTGGTAAACCAAGGCCAGACTTTGCTGTGCGGATCGTCAACGGAGTATGACGGTTGGCGAATTCACTTCGAGTCGATTGGAATCGTCGACGGCGAACTGGACGGAAACTGGAAGCGAATTGGCCCGACCAGCGA
>JBAUHR010000662.1:0-1804 GCA_049680385.1 Rubripirellula sp.
TCATTCTGGTTGTATCCTCTGTCATTCGCTGCGTGCATCATTCAACGTATAAGTGTAGGCTATTTCTTTTTGACAGACAGCTCCGATCTATCGTCAACTGATTCGCAGATTTTTCCAGCGTGTTGCCCGGACGTGTCCGGTTTGGAAGACCGGTTGGCGGATGGGGTTCGGCTTCGTTTGGTTTCGTTGGTTGACGAAAACCAAGTGGCCGATCGCGACTCAGAACTCTTCAAAGACCGAACTCAGAAAGATGTCGATCGTGAATTCGCTCGCGAGGCGCTCGCGCGGGATGAAATCGCTTGCCAACTCACATCAAACGACTTAGATCGGCGTCTGACAACGCTGTTTCGCAAGGCGAAGAACGACCTTGCCGAAGGTGGATCGAACACGCTTTATCTCGCGGTCGGTTTTCTTCGCTGGAAGCAACAAGCCTCCGCAGAAAAAAACTATCGCGCCCCGTTGCTGCTTGTTCCTGTCAAGCTGTCTCGTCGGAGTGCATCATCGCCATTCTATCTGACCCATCATGACGACGATGTTCGTTTCAACGCGACATTGCTGCAGCTACTGAAGAAGGACTTCGATTGCGATTTAACGGATTTGGAATCGAACTTGCCGACCGACGATAGCGGTGTGGACGTTCCGAAAGTGCTGTCTCGCGTGCGACGTGCGGTTCGCGACATTCCCGGTTTTGAAGTCGTCGAGGAAGTCGCGGTTGGTTCGTTCTCATTCTCGAAGTATTTGATGTGGAAGGACTTGGCCGAGCGAGTCGACCAGTTGGAGCAGAACCGCGTGGTTCGCCATCTGGTTCGTGATCCGGACAAAGCGTTCTCGTCTGGCGTTGATTCGCCGATGCCAAAAGCGAGGGAGATTGACACCCGCTATCGGCCCGCCGACATCGTTCACCCGCTGCCCGCAGACTCGTCGCAATTAGCCGCCGTTATGGCCGCATCGGAGGGACACGACTTGGTGATTGTGGGACCGCCCGGCACCGGCAAAAGCCAAACGATCGCGAACCTAATCGCTCAGTGCTTATCGGTCGGCAAGACAGTGTTGTTTGTTGCCGAAAAAACGGCGGCGTTGGATGTGGTTCATCGACGTTTGAAGGAACACGGCTTGGGAGATTGTTGCGTTGAATTGCATTCCAACAAAGCCGAACGTAAAGGAGTGCTCAACCAACTCGAGGCGTCATGGAAGCGCAGGCGACATCCTGCCGAAAGCGACTGGATTGACGTTAGCGAGCGATTGCGTCTTCGGCGCGATGAACTGAATGCCTATGTGGCGGCGATCCACGCGACACACCCAAACGGTTGGACGGTTTATGAAGCGATGGGTTTGAGTATCGGCAAGTGGTCGAACAAGCCGATCTCACTCGATTGGCCGCGAACGACGAGACATAGCCGTGACGACTTTGCAGCACTCCGGCAATGTATTGACGATCTGGCGATTGGCTGGAGAGCGCTGCCTCGTAATGTCGATCTTGGGCGTCTGCGAGCCAACGAGTGGTCGATGGGTTGGGAATCGGATTTTCTTGCAGCCTGCGAAGAACTCAGTCGCTCGGCATCGGCGTTCCAGCGATCGGTTACAGAGATGTCTTCAGCCTTGGGGCTTCCCCTTGGCGATGACATCGACGCAAAGCTGCTTGGTTCTGCGTATCGGTTTGCTAGTGACCTCGTGGGCCGTTCGCTTCCTGATAGCGAGTTGTTGCTGAATGAGCAGCTTGATTCGTTGAAAGGCAAACTCGAGACAAGAGGCCAATTGCTCGCGCAACAGAATTCAGCGGAGCGGGAGTTGGACACTGCGGTAT
>JBAUHR010000663.1:0-12725 GCA_049680385.1 Rubripirellula sp.
ACCATTTCGCCATCAGCGTTGCTGACCGCTGCGAAGGGATGTTCAAGCACGACGACAAACGACTTCATCCAAGGGTGGATGTTGCAGTCGACCGGAATTGGTGCCGGTTCGTCTTTTTCGAGCTCAACCGTTTTCGATTGCCCCGACGGGATCGTAAAGTTCTGCTGCTTGTTGTTGAAGAAACCCAAGTTTGCGTTGTGTCCCACGGCATCGGGGTTGGTCACTTCAAGCGTGTCACCAACTTGCGCGACAACGATGTGTGGCTCGAAGCGACAGTTTTCGTTGGCTAGGGTGTGAGTGTTCTTGGATGGTTCAAAGTCTGGCAGTTTCGTTCCGCCGCGTCCGGTGTAAACATAAACGACGACGTTCTTAATGCCCTTATTGTCCGGATTGACGATCAATCGCTCGTCAATCAATGGGTTTCGGCCACAGAACTCGACGTCTTTGTTGACGTCGATCGGTTCGGCTTTCGGAGGGGCGCCGCCAAATTCGAAGCGGATTTTCAGGTCGCCAGTTTCTTCAGCATTTGCTTGGCTGCCGGCAAACGGAGTTGCAGCAACGGCAACAGAAAAAGCGATGTGACGCAGGGTCGAAATCTTCAAAACTAACTCTCCTAGAGAGAACGTGCATGTAGGTTTTGTCGGGGAGCGGCCACCACCTTGATTGCCAAACCCGAGTACTCAATTCTCGCTTAAAAACGACTCGAGGCAACCCTATCGCCATCGAAGTGGCAGGTGGTTGGCCGTATCAAAGGTCAAATCAAACGGTGAACTATTTGTGAGTGACATCGGTCGTTCGGTAGCAGCCGAGTGGAAATGCGGTGACGTGGCAAGTCGGGGAAACGCCGCCGTCACCGCACACTTTAAAATAGTCGCGGGCGAAGAATGTGCCATTCCTGGGGTGGGAAACGCGGGCGGATGGCAGAAATTCATTCTCCGGCAAGTGACTCCATTCTAGCTGTTAATGGCGAAGTGTCTACCGTTATTTGTCGGCAAACGGGCTGTGGCAGCCGGTCGCAGGATGGTCAGCACAGGATTTTGTCGACCGCTGTTTGCGTTCGCCGTACCCGCGTAAATTGCTGCTTGGTAATTTGGGGCCGGTTTTGACGATATTTCATTGGACATGATTCCATTTGGAAACGCTGGCCGGCTAGTCCTCGCAGACTCGGGTTCGATGATGAAGGTTTTGGTGGTCGGTGGTGGTGGTCGTGAGCATGCACTTGCATGGAAACTAGGGCAATCGCCTCGCGTCGAGCAGGTTTTTGTTGCGCCGGGGAATGCGGGGACGGCTCTGGATGCGACGAATGTGCCGATCGCGGTCACCGATAAGCCAGCCCTGATCCAGTTTGCCAAAGACAATTCCATCGGCTTGGTGGTTGTCGGTCCGGAGGTTCCCTTGGTCGACGGGCTTGTCGACGACATGGAGGAAGTCGGTCTGAAAGTGTTTGGCCCTTCGCAGGCCGCTGCCGAGTTAGAAGGCAGCAAAGTGTTCTGCAAGAATCTGCTGCATACCGCCAATATCCCAACGGCGACGTATCTAACGTTTCGAAGTGCTGAACAAGCAACGCGTCACATTTGGGAACGCTACTGTGATCCCGACGAACCGGTGCGTGTCGTGGTTAAGGCGGATGGGTTGGCCGCTGGTAAGGGCGTGATCGTTTGTAGTACTCGCAATGAAGCTCTTGATGCGATCGATCGCATTGCCTCGCAGCGTGAGTTTGGTGACGCCGGCAAAGAGCTGATCATCGAAGAACGGTTGACTGGTCCCGAAGTCAGCGTGTTAGCGATCACCGATGGCGAAACGATCGTTACGCTGCCGCCGGCGCAAGACCACAAGCCCGCCTACGATGGCGATACAGGTCCAAACACCGGAGGCATGGGGGCTTATTGTCCGGCACCGGTTCTTGACGAAGAAATGTTGGCCCGCATCGAGTCCGATGTCTTGGTGCCGATCGTGCATGCCATGAAGCGTGCTCGTCGACCGTTCAAAGGCGTGCTGTACGCTGGCTTGATGTTGACGCCTGGCGGACCCAAGGTGTTGGAGTTCAACGTGCGATTTGGCGATCCTGAATGTCAACCGCTGTTGATGCGATTGAAAACGGATTTGGTCGATGTGCTTGAAGCCGCCGTTGATGGACGTTTGGGCGAAATCGAACCGCTGCAGTGGGATCCGCGGCCGAGTATCTGCGTGGTCATGGCCAGCGAAGGCTATCCAGGCGGCTATGCCAAGGGACGCGAGATCAAAGGCTTGGAAGCCGCCGATGCGATCGATGACGTAAAGGTCTTTCACGCCGGAACCAAGTTGGTCGATGGCAAAGTCACCAACGACGGTGGCCGCGTGTTGGGTGTGACGGCCATGGGCGACACGATTGCAAAAGCGAAATTGCAGGCCTACCGCGGTGTGAAAGAAATTCGCTGGCAAGGTGCTTGGTGTCGCAAAGACATCAGCGATAAGGCGAGATAGGCACCCAATCAGAAGTTGGCGTGATATCGTTAAGCCGCGTGGTCATCGTCCCGCGTTTTTCGGTGTCGACTCGGCCCTCGTATGTCGTATTTGTTCGGAAACAGATCGCGCATTTGCACGCTCAAGACCCTCTCCGGCCGCTACTGCGTCCGAATCTCGCAGAGGGCGAGTGACATTCTAGAATCATGTCCGTGCGAGTCATCAGACACGTTTGACGGACAGGATTCGGCGATGTTGGTCGAGGTCTTTGATGAATCTCTCATCGCCGAAGTGTTCGCTGTCCTGGGAAATTTTTAAGCACGCATCGGCGATCATTGGGCTTAGTTCGATGATCAATCGTCCGCCGATTTGCATGCGGGACGGCGCCTCGTTAAAGATTCGCTCGATCACTTCGGTACCGCTGGGGCCGGATACTAACGCCGTCTTGGGTTCGAAGTCGCGCACCGTTGATGACAATTCTTCGTACTCGGCGTCGCTGACATAAGGCGGGTTGGTGCAGATGATGTCGAACAGTTCAGGTGATTCGACCGACGCTAGTAAATCGCTTTCGATAAAGCGGACTCGGTCCGAAACTTCGTGCTTTTCAGCGTTCCATTCTGCGATTTTTAGTGCCGCGGTACTTTGGTCCACTGCGGTGACTTCGCAATTTTTTAGCGTCTTGGCGACCGATACCGCGATCGCGCCGCTGCCGGTTCCGATGTCGGCGATTTGTAACGGGCGGTCAGTGATCGTGCTGGCTTTGGCAACATCGAGTGCTTCGATGACCAAGTGCTCGGTTTCCGGTCGCGGGATCAAGGTGCTGTCGTCGATGCGAAACCGCAGCGAATAGAATTCACGGTATCCGACTAGCTGGGCAACTGGACTGCCCTCGCCGCGGCGACGGACCAGTTCGCGAAACGCGACTCGTTGTTCCTCTTCGGGCTCTTCACCGAACGCCGTGTACAGTTCGATGCGGCTGCATCCGCGTGCATGGGCGAGCAGAACCTCGGCGTCGAGTCGTGGTGATTCGCTGCCCTTGCGTTTGAAGAAATCCGTCGTCCATTCCAGCAACCGCAGCACGGTCCACGGATCTTGTTGGCTGGTGGACATGATAATGTTCTTTCGTGAGGTAGGCCCGCGAGACTTGGCGGTGCTGGATGAGAACCAAAGAGATTGCCGCTAGCGTTTCAGCCGCGGGTTTACGCTTCGATCATGTCGCCGCGCAGTTGGTCGCGGTCGTATTCGATCAGTGCTGCGGTGACCGCGGATAGGTCGCCGGCAATGATTTGGTCCAACTTGTAAATCGTCAAGTTGATGCGGTGATCGGTCAGGCGGTTCTGAGGATAGTTGTAGGTTCGAATCCGCTGGCTGCGGTCGCCTGATCCGGTTAGCCCCTTGCGGGTCTCCGACATCTTGGCTTCTTCCTCTTCGCGTTTCTTTTCATAGATCCGCGCCTTCAACACTCGCAGCGCCTTGGCCAGGTTCTTGTGCTGGCTTTTTTCGTCTTGGCACTGGACCACGATTCCGGTTTCGTGGTGAGTCAATCGAATCGCGCTTTCGGTTTTGTTGACGTGTTGTCCACCGGGGCCCGAGGCACAGAACTTGTCGACTCGGTAGTCTTCCGATTTCACATTGACTTCGATGTCTTCTGGTTCGGGCAGTACCGCAACCGTCGCGGCGGACGTGTGGACTCGGCCCTGCGTTTCCGTTTCGGGAACTCGCTGGACACGGTGGCCGCCCGATTCGTACTGCAAGTCCCGGAAAACGCTTTCGCCTTCGAGTGACATCACGATTTCTTTGAACCCGCCCATTTCGGTCGCGTTCATGTCCATGATCTCGGTCTTCCACTTCCGCGATTCAGCGTAGCGGCGATACATCTCGTACAAGTCGCGGGCGAACAGAGCGGCTTCGTCACCGCCGGTTCCCGCGCGGATTTCCATCACACACCGCGTTCGGTGTGAGTCTTCGCCGCCGACGGTCAACGACAGCAACTCTTCCCAAAGTTCTTCGCGTTCGGTCTTGAGGCTGTCCATTTCGGTTTCAGCCATTTCGCGTTCTTCAACGTCTTCGGCAACCTCGACCAGTTCCTTGCACTCGCGGATTTCGTCGGTCAGACGTTTGAATTCACGGTACTTGCCAGCGACTTTTGCCAAGCCGCCATGTTCGCGAGCGACGGCACTGAAACGAACTCCGTCGGCCTGGATTTCGGGCTGACTCATTTCGTCTTCGAGATGCTTGAATCGCGCGAGTTTTTCTTCGAGCGTGTCGCGAATGGTGCCGCTCATGCGGGGCGTCTTTGCTTTAGAGAGTTGCGTGTCGTAAAGCGAGTTCGATCACGTAGGCTTGCTCGGCATGGGGAAGCCGGCGCCTTCGGTCGGGCGTTTAACGATGGTTTGCGGGTCAGGAAACAGCAGCCAGGTGGTTAAGAAAACAGCCGCATCGGTTCATCGGGAACCGAGCGGCTGATCAGAAAATTAGCAATCGGAAAAGCTACTTCTTCTTTCCCTTTTTCGCTGCCAGGCTGCCGTAGGTGCCAGCAGCAAACTTCTTTTGGAACTTATCGATTCGACCCGCAGTGTCAACAAACTTCAGTTTGCCGGTGTAGAACGGGTGGCATTCGCTGCAGATGTCGATCCGAAGTTCCGGTTTGACGCTGCGCGTGGTGAACGTGTTTCCACAACCACAGGTGACTGCGGTCTCTTGATAATTAGGGTGGATGCCGTCTTTCATGGCTGATTCTTCATTTGGGGGGGTTGGCGGTTCTGGCTTGGTACAGTTCCGCATGGCCCCGAAGTGTACGTTAGAAGGGGCCTTGTGTTCAAGTGCGGCAATACAGGTCGTTTCGGGCGAGCCTAACATAGCCCTGTGACTCCGCTGGCAGGGTATTTGTCGATGTTTCGCAGCCAACTTCGCAGCCAACATCGGGCAACCCCACGTGGCCCTGCGACTCCGTTCGCAGGGTGTACTTTCTATTCCGCCGGCTGCTTTGCAGCCGACGTCCCGCGAGCGGAGTCGCGGGTCCACCGGGAGCGGCCGGTTTGGTCATCCGCTACTTTACGATCCGCCAACAGCGGTGGATTCGCTTATTGCGAAAGTCCTCGGGGACCGTTTGGTTGCTGATTTCATGAGCCTCGCTGACGTAGATCGATTGTCGGTCGAACTTGAATTGCCGGAAATTGTTGCTGAAGTACATCACGCCGCCATCCGGCATCAGCTTCAAAATGCCGTGCAGCAAGTCCATCGCGTCGTCCTGGACCGTCCAATCGTCGTCCATCCGCTTGCTGTTGGAAAACGTTGGTGGGTCGACCACCACCAAGTCGTAATGAGGCCCCGGCGCGTGGTTGGTGACGAACTCGCGAGCGTCAGCGGCGATGAAGCGGTGTTCGTCGCCATCGAAGCCGTTGCGGTTCATGTTGGCTTTCGCCCACTGCAGATAGTTCTTTGACAGGTCCACTGATGCCGTCTTGGTCGCGCCGCCGGCGGCCGCATAGACGGTGAACGAACCGGTATAGCAAAACAGGTTCAAGAACGACTTGGCCGATGCTGCCTCGCGGATCATCGAACGAGTGTTGCGGTGGTCCAGGAAAAGTCCTGTATCGACGTAGTCTCGCAAGTTGACCAGAAACTTCAGCCCGCCTTCGGTGACTTCCATGCGGTGTTCGGATTGGTCGACTTTCTCGTGCTGAGTCTTCCCCCGTTGGCGACTGCGGCGTTTGAAGAAGACCTTGTCCGGATCGACATCCAGCGTCACTGCGGCGGTCGACGCCATCAAGTCGAGCCATTGTTCGTGCTCGTCATCGTCTCGATCGTGCGGTCGTTCGTATTCCGTGATGTGCAGGCAATCGTCGTAGCGGTCGATCACCAGCGGAATTTCGGGAATGTCCCGTTCATAGATTCGAAAGCACGTGACGCCACGCTTCGTCGGCCATTTACGAAAGTGCTTCGCTCGCTTGCCAAGCCGCGAGGCGAACTCGGTGGTTTGTCGGATCGTTTTATCGTTCATTGTTTTTCTTTTTCCAGCGATCAACGATCGCCGTGTCGATGACCAACTGGCTTAAGTGATAGACCAACATCGGCACGACGCTGACGCCGCAGTCGATCGCAATCTGCAGTCCCACCATCAATGTTTTTTGGCTGCCGCCGATTCCCACCGCGATCTGCCGGTCTCGGTCGATTCCCATGCCGCGAGACGCCGCAATGCCGATCACAAACGCCGTCGTGTGGATCGCCGCTGCGGTCAGGCACAAGGCGACAAGCACCGGCCAATTCAGTGATTCGCCGCCGTCCGAGTCGACCGTTTGCCGGCTTGCGATCGCACCAAAGACGACCATCACCAAGATCCCGCATTGGCCCAGGAACGACAATCGTGGTTTGTTTCGGTCTGCCCACCCGGCGGCCCCCATCCCGCGCATCGTCTGGGCGATCACCAGCGGCAGCGCCACCAGGGTCGATAGCTTCACGATCTGATCGACGGCCGAGATATTGCTGACACGGCTCAGCACCAGTGTCAATCCGATCGGTACGACGGCGATGCAGGCCAAGTTCGTCACCACGGTCGTCATCATTGTCACCGAATCGTCGCCGCCGGCCCGCCGCGTCCAAACCGATGCCGATGCTAGCGTGCAGGGAATCAACGCCGCCACAAACAGCCCGCCGAACACTCCCGCCGGCAAAAACCACTGAGACGGCAATGCTAGTAGAGGCACCACAAACACATTGATTGAGATTGCTAGCAACGCAGCGGTCGGTTTGGCGATGCTGGCGCGGACGGTATCAGCGGCCAACGTGACGCCCATCGCCCACATCACAACAAACACGACGCCATCACGCAGCAACGGTATTTCGGTGATCGCCGCCAACCACGATTCAGCAAAGTAGCCGGCCGCAAAACAGAGCCCGATCGAGATCAGGAACCAGTGGTTTTTAGCGTTTGCCCACATGGGGTGCTTCTTCCTAAACGACCTATCGGTGACGGGGACCGTAATCGTAAGATCGCGGCACAGAATTCTAGCGGAGAACGTCGGCAAGCTAGCATAGCTGATGTTCTCACGTGACCAGTCGCAACGCCGTGCAGGAAAGGAATCCGGCCGTGCATGAACGGACGCAACGAGCGATGGCTCGATTGATGTTCGTTGGCTGCTGCGCGGTCCCGACAATGCTGACGATGACCATCGTGATCATGATGGCGACGCCCTGGTACGCGAACCGACTGAAATCTCGTTTCGAGTCCGAGTTGGCGCGAGACACTGGTTTGGTGGTCCAGATCGGCACCCTCGTCCGCACTTCGCCGTCGATGATCCGTCTGGACGAACTGCGATTGTTGGAGCCTGAGACCGGTGAAGAAGTCGCCTTTGTTCGGCAACTCGAATGGGTCACTCGCGACGACTCGGTTTCCGTGCTGCTGCGTCAGCCAAAGCTACATTCGCGAACCATCGCCGCGACGTGGCGGTTGGTTCACGATCGATTTTTATGTCGACCCGAACATACCGGTTTGCCGATTCGGTTCGCCGCCAATGATTTGACAATCGCCGATGGTGCCAGCGGCGGCATGACGCTGACCGACGTGGACGCCTGGATCGAGCCGCAATCCGATGCGGTCAGCGCTGAAGTCCATTGCATGCTGGCCTCCGCTCGGTCGAGTACCCCGATCGACATCAGTTTCCGCCGGGATCGCGGCACTGAAACACCGACAACCGACTGGACACTTGATACTCACGACAACGCCCTGCCCTGCACCGCTCTGGCAAAGTATTTGCCGGGACCGATCGGCAACCTCGGCGACGAGGCGACGTTCACCGGATCGCTGCGCTGGCAAGTGAAACGCGATCAGTACGCGGCTGACCAATGGTGGATGGACATGGTGGGATCGCTGGACAACCTGTCGCTGGACCGAGTCTTTGAAAAACAGCCTCATCGTTTGACGGGGAACGGTTCGGTTCGGTTGGAACGATGCCGCATCGATCCGTTCAATCAAAGCATGGATGTGTCGGGCACGCTATTGGTCAGCGATGGCCAGATCGGTCGCTCGTTGCTGGCGTCGGCAAGTCAGAATTTAGGTTTCGAACTTGTTCCGCTTCCCGACGGTGTCGAAGACCTAGCGTACGACCGGATCGCGATGCGGTTCTCGCTCAACGACACCCAGTTGCAACTCAACGGGATCTGTCACACCGAAGTCGGCTACACCAGTTTTCCGGCCGGCATCGTGCTGCATTCGGGCGGTTACGCGTTGGTTCGTTCGGGACAGCAAACCTTACCAGCGGTTGCGCTGATGTCAGTGCTGGCGCCGTCGCACAGCGTCACGGTGCCGATCTCGAGTCAGAACGCGGGACTGTTGCCCTACTTGATCCCGCCAAGCCGCCCGCTGCCGCTAGACGCCGAGGCGATGCGAGCAAGAATTCAGACGGCAAGGCAGTGGTCCGGCGGCGAAGTCACATCGCAGCCCTACTGATCGGGCTTGCCGATCGGGCGTCGCGCGAACCGATTAGCTTCCGGCGGTCGGTTTGCCGAACCGCAAGCCCAGCATGCGGAATACTCCGTCGGCGGCCATGAAGAAGATCTGAACGCCGACAAACAGGCTTAGCCACATCAGCACGCCGGACGTGAATCCGTAGCTGTGTAGCCCGATGCCTAGTTCGTTCGTGCCGAACCAGCTCCATGCCGTCACGATGTTACCACCGATCGCCAGCACTGAAAATCCGCGAGCGCTAACCATGCCGTCCCAGCGAGCGTGCAGCATCAAAGCGTTCCAAATCACGATCAACAGTGCGCCGTTTTCTTTCGGATCCCAGCCCCAGAACCGGCCCCAGCTATCGTCGGCCCACAGACCGCCCAGGACCGTTCCCACAAAACTGAACAGGATGCCGAAGCACGCCGCACCGTAACAACAGCGATACAAATCTCGCATCACCTTGCCGTCTCGGCCCAGCCATCCGGCGATCAAATAGCCGACGCCCAGTGTTCCGGCGACGAGCGTTGCGACGTAGCCCAGCGTGACACTGATCACGTGCGTGGCTAACCAAAACTGAGTGTCCAAGACCGCTTGCAAAACGGGCATCGTGTCACCGGAGTTAAGGCCATAGGCGACCAACAGCGTCATCACGCCGGCAGCGGCCGACAAGATGTTTCCGATCCCATACTTGAACAGTCGTTCAACGACCAAACCAAACAACACTGCGGCCCAGCCAATGAACACCGCCGACGAATACAAGTTGATGACCGGCGCACGACCGGTGATCGAAATTCGGCAAATCAGAGCGACGGTATGAATCGCCATCGCCAAGGCGAGCGTTCCCCAAACCGCTTGCCGCAGTCGTGGCAGATCCACCAAAAAGTAAATCAGTCCCATCACCAACGTGATCAAGTACAGCATCATTGCCACACCGGTCGGCCAATTCGATTGCATCCAACGTTCCAGCGAAACCATGCTCGGTTTGTAGCCGGGAATCGGATACGACATCACCGCGTTCAGCTCGGCATCGACGGCGGCATTGAACTTTGCCGGATCGTCGGCGCCGTAGGCTTGGATGATTTGGCTGAACGATTCGATGCCCGGGTTGCGTTTGTTGGATTCTGGAACATTACCACCGGCGACTTCGCGGAAGTGGTCAAAGAACGCAGGGGCGAATGGCGACCATTGCGGTTGGTCATCCGACGCTGCGATGTCCGTTTGTGACGGAGCCACGATGGCGGGCGCTGACATGTTTTTCATCGCGTCGAGCCGTCGCTGCAGTTGACGCAGCATCACCATTTGTCTGTCGGATTCCGTCGCATCCGGAAAGACCTTTTTGAACTCTTCCATCGGGATGTTGTCTGGCACGGGCAATCGGAACGCGGCGGCCGTTAACGTGTATTGCCGTGTTCGACGGTCCAATTCGACCAGCTTCTTTTCCTTGAACGTCATCTCCGATGCATCTTTTTGCGCGGCTGCTTCCACGATCACGCTGGCCCGGTCGAAATGTTCTAGCAGTTCGTTCAGCGAATACAGTTTGCTTTCGCGGCGTTCGAGTTCTAGTTCGCTGCGAACTTCGTCCGAATCGATACGGAACATCGGCAGGAACCGCATTTCGGGCTTGTCGATTGCGACTTCCATCAACCACTGGATCGCGGTTAGTTTGCGTCCTTCGACTCGCCCCTTGATGCCCGTTGGTGCGGTGTCCAGCGGCAGCGATTCTTTGTTGCTGATTGCTTTCAACGTTTGCCGGGCGTAAGCGTCCAGCGGCATCACTCGGCCACCAAACTGGACCGGCATTTTACCGGCGGTATACAAGTCGAAACTTTGCATCCGGGCCGCAGGCCGGGCGGTGTTCATGACGGCGGTCCAAGGAACCAGCGCCATCATCGCTAACACGCCAAATCCAGCGACCGTGGCGTAAACCGGCCACTGGGCGGGACGTTTGCCAGCGAACGCAGCAAGTTCTTCGCGTTCGACGCGGGTTTCTCGCTCGCGGCGTTTCAGGAATCGTGTCAGCGTGCCCAAGAAGTGAGCCAGCATGCCCAGAGCCGTGATGCTGCAGGCGACATAGGGGATCAGCCAACCCGAGTTTCGAACGACCTGGATGCTGGTGACCTCTTGGCCGCTTGGAAGGGTGTCAAAACTAGATTGGTAGAACGTTTCTCCGCGGTATCGAAGTGGGTTATTCATCCAAATCCGTTCGTTGCGATCTTCGCCGGTATCGTCGGCGATGATGCGAACGAACGACGAGTAATCTCGCGGTGTTTGCGTGCCGCTGTAGTTGGTGCGCCGGAAATCGACCAAGTGGACCCAGTACGGTTTGACTTCGCGATGAAACTGCAGCCCGATGTCGTAGGTCTTGTCGCCGACCTCGACCGAGTCGTAAAAGTTCTTGGACGAACCGCCACGCGAGAGCATTTCGCGATTCGATAGCAGTTGGCTGACCAGGTGCTTGCCGAGCGATTCGCCAGTCTGTTTGTCGAGCAATTCGATGTACGCCGACGACACGTTCATCGCCGCATCGACACCGCCCGATTTGGGGCGATCAACGGCGCCCGTTTCCAGCCCCAGTCCCGTGTTGGCCATGTTGTCGGCCGGGACTTCGGCGAGTGTCGAGTTGGGGTAGAACGCAAGGACTTTCAGATCAACGGGCAGCGAATCGTCCGAAATCTTGGCATTCGAATCCACCGCCGCTTGCAACCGAGTTCCAGGGATCGCCGTGACAATGTCTTCGGTTTCGAGCGACTCGGTGAACGTCAATTCGACTTCGTCCAAGTTGACGAACGAGTTGGTGGTCTCGCCTTCGACCAAGCTGAGTCGTTGTTCGGTTTGTCGGTCGCCGAATACAAACTGGCCGACCATCAGCAGTCCGACGCCGATGTGCAACAGCACGTTGCCGCCCTGTTTGCCGAATACCATTTGGCATCCCATCATCAGGATCACGCCGGCGCCAAGTCCCTTGGTCAGTTGCCAAACGATTCGCAGACCAGGTTCGCCAATGCGAAAGCCACTGAAAAGCGAATACACAACCACGCTTAGAATGCTGGCGGCGATCACATACAGCAGTGGTTTGATGGTCGAGTTATTGACCTTGGTTGCCGCGTACCCGGTCCCAATGCCAAGCAACGTGATGGCCGACAATAGGCCCGCCCAAAGCTTGTCGTAACCGAGCCACTCGGGCGGCGTGCCTTGCAGTCCATCGCTGTCGTGACCGGCCAAGATCACCACGGCGGCAACCGCACAGCCAGCCAAAATCACGGCGATTCCACCGAACAGTTTGCTGCCCGATGCGTGGATTTTGAAGCGAGTGATTTTCGCGGCGATCAAGTTGATCATCAGCAACACGCCGATCAAGGCGCCGCCTGTGAACGGGATCACACCAGGGATCGGTTTGTCGTGTGGCAGGAAGGCCTGTGGGAAAAAGTCATCAATGTGCAGAGGCGCAATCCACGACAGGAAGTACCGCTGTTTGACTTCCAACATGTTCATTTCGTCCTGGGCCAAGGTGCCCACCAGAACCAAAATCAATGAACAAGCAAACAGAAACACCGTTAGCTTGAGCGAGCCAGCCGCTTGCAGCAGTTTCCAGCCGACGCTGTCGGCGGATTTGGTGCGGTCACGGTCATGAGCTTGGACATCAGAAGCGACGGTAGCCATCGTTGGGTCTCTTTGAGAACGTTGAGGTTAGCGATCTGCGGGGGGCTGCTAGTGGATTGTCAGCATTGAATTTTAGGGTAGACAGACTTGAGTTTGTATCGAGCGTCATCGATTTTCATCCGCCAGTCGACACCGCGTTGAGTGTTGTTGACATCTGCTGACCACGCGGCGATTT
>JBAUHR010000664.1:0-6204 GCA_049680385.1 Rubripirellula sp.
AAAACGACCGCTCCGGTTGAATCAACGCCGATGCTGCCGAGGAACGATTCGCATAACTTCACAACCATGGGTGTCGTCATGGTTCCCGATGTCTTGGAAACCACGCCGGCGTATATCGACCAAGTGATCCAAGCATCGGCAGCGCATCGTGCTGGCATGCGACCGGATGACTTGATCTTGTTGGTCGACGGCCAGCGAATCGAAAGCCAACGTAGCTTTCGCCGCATCCTTCGAACGATCGACCGGCGTGACAACCTAAACCTGACCGTGCAACGCAACAGCGAAATCCTGAACCTGGTACTGAAACCATGAGTGTGTGCAAAACGATCATCGCGCTGATGTTGTCAGTCACTGTTGTTGGCCGGGCTTGTGCTGACGACGCGGACCAGCTACGCGCCGCGTACCAGCAGGCGATGGCGAAAGCCGTTCGAACCGCCGCCGAACATGTGTTACCGTCGGTGGTGATGATCGAAATCGTCGGCACCAGTCAGGGCAGCCAAGGTGAAATCGAACAGGACGCGCCGACGTCGGGAGTGATCGTTGCGGTCGAGCCTGAAAAATCATCGGGCGACCAATCGCGAAAAGCGTACGTGATCGCGGCCAGTCTGGTGGTGGCAAAACCGGCGGCCAGCATTCTGGTGGTGCTGGGCGATGGCACACGCAACTCGGCCAAGGTCATCGCAAAAGACGATCACCGCGATCTGGTTTTACTGGAATTCAAGACCGACCAAGCACTCACCGCCGTTTCGCTGACGTCAAAGGCTCGGCGACAAATCGGCCAAACGACGATCGCAATCGGCCGCTACGGCAGCAACGCGGCGCCGATCGTCAGCACCGGAATCCTAAGCGGCGAAGGCCGGCTTGATGGGATTGCACTGCAAACCGACGCCCGAGTATCGGCTTCGCACTACGGCGCGCCGCTGATCGATTTGTACGGCAATCTGCTGGGGATCCTGATTCCGGCGGTCGCCGAAGGCGGTGCTGAAACGGCCACCGACTGGTACGATTCGGGTGTTGCCTTTGCGATCCCCGCAGACGCGATCGCCAAAAAGCTCGACCGATTGAAGGCTGGCAAAGACATCAAAAAAGGTTTGCTCGGCATTGTCGGCAAGAGCAAGGATCTGAACGACGCGAACACCGAAATCGCGGCCGTGCGTACACGGTCGCCTGCCGAAGAAGCAGGCATCAAAGCGGGCGACCAAGTGCTTGCGGTCGACGGAATCCCGGTAAAACGCCATCAAGAAATCCGCCAAGTCTTGGGCAGCTTTGATGCGGGCGAAGTCGTCAACGTCAAACTGGATCGCGATGGCAAGCCACTGGACATTGACGTGACACTGGCAGAAACGATCCCGCCGCTGGAACCTCAGCGCCTCGGCTTGATCATCACTGACGAAAACGAACAAGCGGTTGCATCGGAGATCATTCCCGAATCGCCGGCCAGTGAATCGTTGAAGCCGGGCGACGTAGTCTTGAAGATCAATGAAACCAAGATCGACGGCGCAGACGCACTGCGCCGGCAAATGATCGCGGCCCAGCCGGACAAAGAACTGTTGATCACGTATCGTCGTGGCAAAGAAGACAAGCAAGCCAAGATTACTCCCGAGACGATCGCGGGCAAGTTTAGGAATCAAGTTCCACCGACTTGGAATCGCGACAAAGTCGAACCCTGGGTGACCACCGAAATCAAACTGCCTGAATCGCCGAACGTCGCTTTCTATGTCGCACCCGATGCGAAGGACAAAACTTGGCAGGATCTTGGTCTGCTGGTTCTCCTGCTCGGGCCTGGCGATGGTGCGCCGGAATCGACGGCTGACCAATGGAAAACGGCGGCCGAAGAATGTGGCGTTGTCGTTTGCGTGATCGCTCCCGAGGACGCCACGAAATGGCAACCGAAGGAACTGGAAGTCACGGCGAATTTTGCTTCAGCGATTATCAAAAAGGCAAACGTCAACGTGACCGCAGTCGCCGTTGCGTCGGTTGGCGGCATCGATGGTGCCGATGCGACTGCCGCTGACACGATGGCGTTGGCCGCAGCAATCTCGCAAAGCAAGACGTTTTTCGGTGTCGCGGTATCGCCCGATGCGAAGCCACCGGCAGTACGACTCCGTGAAAACGAACCAGCAGCTTCACTGCAACTGATGATCCCAGCCGAGTCAGCAACCGAATTGCCCGATTGGTCAAAAGCGATCGAGGCCGCCGGCTATCCCGTCATCGTTGGCGGCAAGCTGGACCAAAACGAGTTGCTGAATTGGGTTCGTTTGCTGCAAGCGATCTGAGCAAGCTGAAGCCGTCGTCCGCAGACGCTAACATGAGTCGACGCGAATCACCAAGCTAACGCTCGAACCGCCGTCGCGGTCCGGCGTCCCCAACTCTTGCCAATGGATCTGTTCCGCATGTCGATCAAACAAACCACTTCGGCACCACAACCGAGCACTTCTTTCACGCGGCGTTCGGCAATCGCGGCGGCGGCCGGTTCAATTGCTGCGATGGGGATGACGAGATCGGCCCGTGCCGATGAAACCGTGTCGCCCATTAAGTCAGCACGCCGGCCAAATCCGATCGCGATCTCGACCTATTCGTATTGGCGTTACCGAGACGACAGCAAGTTGACGATCGAGCGGTGTGTCGACTTGGCGGCCGAGGCGGGCTTTGACGCGGTCGAAGTTTTGCATGTGCAAATGGAAGACAAGTCCAACGTCGCCGCTCAGCGAATCAAACAACGTGCGTTCCGGAATGGGCTGAGTCTGTGTGGATTGTCGACGCATCAATCGTTTGTTTCGCCCGATGCAAAGTTCCGGCAAGAAAACGTTGACCATACGATCGAGTGCATCGAACTGGCGTACTCCATGGGCATTCCGACGATCCGCGTCAACACAGGTCGTTGGGGAACGTCCGGCGACTTTGACACGTTGATGGCCAACAAAGGAATCGAACCGAACTTGGAAGGCTACACCGACGACGACGGATTCGCGTGGGTCAAAGAGGGCATCGAAAAATGTTTGCCCGTCGCCGAGAAATGCGGTGTCGTGCTGGGACTGGAAAACCACTGGGGACTTGGCCGAACCGCGGCCGGAGTGCTGCGAGTACTCGATGAAGTCAATTCGCCCTGGCTACAAGCGACGCTGGACACGGGCAATTTCTTGGAGAACCAATACGAACAGTACGAAGCGATGGCACCGCATACAGCATACGTTCAAGCCAAAACCTACTACGGCGGCGGCACTTGGTACACGCTGGACATTGACTACGACCGGGTCGCCAAAGTTCTGCGAGACGTGGATTATCGCGGATACATATCGCTGGAATTCGAAGGCAAAGAGTCGCACGAAACCGCGATTCCGAAGAGTTTGGAAATGCTGCGGAAAGCGTTTGATTCGTCCGCAGCTTAACGAACGCCGACAATTTTCATCGAACGCAACAGACCGGCCAATCGATGCACTTGGTCTAGATCGTTGTACGCCTGCAATGCGATTCGCATCAGTTGTGTGCCAGGCGATAGGCTGGGATAGATTGGGAATTCGAATCGGTGTTCGGTGCGAAACAGGGCCTGGAGCGTTTCGTCGGTCGATTGGATCGGCAGTGCGACCAGACTGCCAATCATGGAGTCGGGCGCCGGTGCATTGATCTGCAACGCATCACACAACACGTCACGCGATGCGATCGCCAGTTCACGATTGGACTGCATTAGCGAATCAATTCCGCCGGGCAACAGACTGCCTAGAAAATCGATCGCGGTCGACAGAGCCAGCAGCGGCGAAGGATCGAACGTGCCGGTCCAGTCAAACTCACTTGTATATCGCGTTCGTCCCTCGACCGGCCGATTCGCCGCATGGCTGATCACGGTCGGACGAACCTCGTGCTGCCATTCGGGACGAGTCCACAAAAAGCCAGAAACCTTGGGACCGCACAGCCACTTGTGATGGTTGGCTGTGTAATAGTCGGCGCCGATGTCGCGAAGATCTACGCCTACCATCCCCGGCGCATGTGCTCCGTCAATCAGCACTCGTGTTCCTCGGCGGTGCGCCAAGTCCACGATGTCTTTGACAGGAAAGACAAGTCCCGTGGGGCTGGTCACATGATCGACCAGCAACAACCGGGTGGACGAATCCATCACCTGATCGATCGCGTCGACGACTTCGGTGAGACCAGAAATCGGAAAGGGCACTTCGGCAACTCGCACCTCGACGCCCGATCGCTCGGCCACAAACCGGATCGCGTTTGTGCAGGCGTTGTAGCCGTGGTTGGTCACCACCACGTTGTCGCCGCTGCGGAACGGGAACGACCGGACGACGGCGTTGACACCGTCGGTTGCATTTCGAACCCAAGCGATGTCGGTAGCGTCGGCGCCGATTAGGCCGGCAACCCGTGCCCGGACCGCATCCAACTTTGGCAACAAACTGCGTTCGGGCGCCAAAAAATCAATCGGATCTCGTTCTAGCTGATCACGGATTCGGCGCTGTGCTTCTAGCACGACCGTCGGCGTGGCACCGAACGAGCCGTGATTGAGAAAGTCGAGGTTCGGATCAAGTTGCCAGTGGCTTCGCCAGTCAGCCGATCGTCGAGAAATGGGCTGTGTCACGAGTTCTTTCAAAACAGCGGGGGCCGACTTGGTTCACACTTAAAACACCCACAGCTTGCCAGGGATGCGACGATTGGGCCAGTGCCGTTGGTGACGAACCATCCTAAGTCGCTATCATGTCAGAACGCTTGGCAGCTAGGTGCTTCCCAGCGGCCGATCCGATTCCTGACTCAGCGACCACGCGGTCTCTCGTTTCCAGAGCCAATAGAATGCTTTCCAAGACTGCTGAGTACGCACTTCGATCCGTGGTTTGCATGGGCGCCCAAATGGGCCAGCCCGCCTCGGCGGACACCCTTGCCGAAGTCACTCAGGTGCCCCGTCGCTATCTGACACGGGTCCTGCAGGATCTTGCCTCGGCTGGGCTAGTTCAATCCCGCCCTGGCCCCGGCGGCGGTTACGAACTGATTCGGCCAGTTTCCAAATTAACCATTTTGGACATCGTTAACGCCGTCTCGCCGCTGCAACGGATCCGATCGTGCCCGCTTGGGTTGAAGTCACACACGAAACTTTGTCCGTTGCATGCCGAACTCGACAAGGCGTACGCAGCGACCGAAAAGGCGTTCCGCGGCGTCACGGTTGAGTCGATGATCGGGGCAACCAATCCGATCATCCCCCTGTGCG
Source organism: Rubripirellula sp. (assembly GCA_049680385.1). Classification (GTDB taxonomy): domain Bacteria; phylum Planctomycetota; class Planctomycetia; order Pirellulales; family Pirellulaceae; genus Rubripirellula. Next base: position 5,201 of record JBAUHR010000664.1, read on the forward strand.
AATCCTGAGGTTAGAATACGTCACTTGTGTTTGTGTTGCGTCCTAACCGGTGGGGCAAACAACGACGATTCCTTGGGAGTTCAACCTGATGACCAGCGTTAAGTTTTTAGCTTGCACCTTCGCCATGCCGCTTTGTTTCTGCATCGCGATTGCTGGATCCGCGTCGGGCGCAGACGCCGCCCCAACCGAACACACTTTAAATTACAAGACCGTGTCCGTCAAAGGCAAAGACGTTGAGCTGAAGATCGACTGGACTCGGCCCGCCGATTGGAAAGCGACTGACTCGCGGCCGGCAGTCGTGTTCTTTCACGGTGGTGGATGGACGGGTGGCGCGCCTGGTCAGTTTGCCGAGCACAGCATTGAACTGGCAAAGCTTGGCATCGTCTGCTTTCGTGGCCAGTACCGATTGCTAGACAAAAAGAACAAGGACGCGCCGGACGTGTGTGTCGAAGATGCCTCGGACGCGCTGGAATACGTCCGCGGTCATGCGTCCGAGTTTGGTATCGATCCGAACCGTATCGCGGCCGGCGGCGGATCGGCGGGCGGACACTTAGCGGCCTACTTGGGAATGATGGACGACACCAAGTCCGACGTATCACGCAAACCAGATGCTCTGCTGCTCTTCAATCCTGTGTACGACAACGGCCCGGGCGGATGGGGCACCGCACGCGTCGGTGACCAATACGCCAAGTATTCGCCCGCCCACAACATCACGGCGGATGACCCACCGTCGATCGTGTTCTTGGGGACCAACGACAAATTGATCCCGGTGGCCGCCGCCGAAAAGTTTCGCGACGACTGCAAACAAGTTGGCGTTAACAGCGAATTGCACTTATACGAGAAACAACCGCACGGTTTCTTCAACGCCAAAAAAGGCGGGACTGGCGAGCACTATCGCGACACACTGGCAAAGTCGATCGTTTTTTTGACCAACTTGGGTTGGATCCAGCAGTAATCGTTCGTATCAGCTCAAGTCTCGGTCAGGCAGTTCAAAGTAGGGCCGG
>JBAUHR010000665.1:0-2218 GCA_049680385.1 Rubripirellula sp.
GGCCCGCCTCAAGCCCGGATATCACCTGCGCTTCTGCATTGTTCATTTTCCCCAATTTGATCTGACGAAGCATCGCCCTATCTTCGGCAACAACGAAAACCGCCCATTCGCCTTTGGATCGAAACAAGGCACCAATGGGTACTTTCAATACATTGCCCGCCGACCAGATCTCGATCTCTGCCAAAATCTGATAGCCGTGCCCAAGCCCCTCTGGAACAGAAGTGAGATCTAAAATCGCATTGACCCTTTGTTCCTCAATTCCAAGTGACGAAGTCTTGGTGAATGCAGACGGATCGATGCGCCGCACTACAGCTTGAAGCGTTTCATCCCCTCCCCAATTGGTGATTCTAACAGTTGATCCCGGTTGCACCTTGGGTGCGTCGCTGGAAAGTAGATCAACAACTACTTCAAGCTGCATGGGATCGCCAACCTCGGCAATATTCATCCCTGGCGAAACAGCCTGTTCACTGCGGGCCAGCACTTTCAAGATGACACCATCGACCGGCGAATGCAGTTTGAAACAACAATCACTGTTATCCTCTGGAGATAATGCGGTCCCCGGCTGCTGCAGTTTTGCTAAAGTGCTTGCCAATTCCGCTTCGCGCAAACGGATTGTTGCATCACTTGATTTAACTTGCGCTTCGTTCAACGTCATTTCGCTATATGCTTTTTCCAAAGCGCTATCGGAAATAACGTTGGTTTTAGCCAGTTTGGAGGCGCGTTGATATTCCGATTGAGCCAACTCAAAAGCTAACTGGGAACGGGTTCGCTCGACCTGCGCCAACGCAATCGATGAGCGGGCAGCCTCTGTCATCGCTCTTAACTCAGTAAGGGTTCGATCATCGAGAAAGGGCGGATCAAGCGGATGAATGGACGCAATGACCGTTTCATTAGCGATTACTGTTTCACCCTCTTCCAGTTTCGAGCGATCCAAATGCCCCGCAATAGGAGACGAAACTGTATAAACGTCTCGAACCCGCACAATACCTTCCTCTTCAATGGTGACGGTCATTGGTGCCGTTTCTATAATTGTCGTTTCCACGCCGATCGGCTGAGTTCGCATCGCCAAATAAAAGCCGGCGCCAATCGCTATCAGCAAAATTCCCAATCCAAAACGCTTTATCCATACGTTCATTAGTCTATTCCCTGGTTTTAAGCACACGAATCAAATCAAGCCTGTCGATCCTGCGTCTGACAATCAGCGCTGAGCCGACCGCCGCTACAATGACCACCATGCTCGCCGTCGCGAAGGTTGATGGATTGATAATTAGTGGAATTCTAAAAAGGTCACTTTCAAATCCCTTCACCATCGACCATGAAAAAAGATACCCAAGCAACCACCCCAACGGTTGAGCAAGCAACACAATGACTGTTAATTCGGTCAGCAAAACACTTGAAACTTCGCCCCTGGTGAAACCAAAAACCCTGAGGCTCGCAAGTTCTCTTGCCCGCTCAGACAATTGAATACGCGCGGAATTGTAGATAACGCCAAAGGTAATGATAACAGCAAGCGTTACATAGACAGCCATCATCGTCGTGACGTTCTGTTCGATGGTGCTGCGAAAGTTTTGTCGAGATAAGTTTTGCAATGCGATTGAGGCAATTCCAGGCGTAACTTTTACAGCCGCGTAGAGCGCATCCAAATGTTTCGAATCCGTCTTGATCCTAGCGCCGGAAATCTCACTACCGTTTCGCATCATCCGACCGAATGCTTCAAACGACATATAGGCAGTCAATCCAACATAACTTTCAGCGATGCCAGTTACAGGTATGTTGACCCTGCGATTATTGTTCCTTGTCAATTCCACCTCAACCATTTGCCCCATAACAATTCGCAATTTATTAGCAACGCGATCTGAAACAACGATTCCAACTGGTGGAATTTGCATGGGCTTCATGTCATGGTCGAGCACTTTGGCAAGACGGCTGTCGTTTGGCAGCGCTGTAATTGCCATCTGCAATTCATGATTGGCATTTCTTAGTTTGACAGGTGTAGCGCGAAACGGTTCGACCCGCATAACGCCAGGCAGCGCCAACACTCTATGCACAGCGTCATATCCTCGATCGCTCGAAAAGGTCAGCATCGCGTCATGGCGTTCGGACTGAAAGAAAACGATATCGATCATATATTCGATCGAGTCGTAGGAGAACAATGCGGTAACCAGCAACGCGACCGAAAGGGAAGTGCCGAAAGTTGTCATGGCAAACCGTACAGGAC
>JBAUHR010000666.1:0-2554 GCA_049680385.1 Rubripirellula sp.
AAATCGCCGCGTGGTCAGCAGATGTCAACAACACTCAACGCGGTGTCGACTGGCGGATGAAAATCGACGACGCTCGATACAAACTCAAGTCTGTCTACCCTAAAATTCAATGCTGACAATCCACTAGCACATTATCAGGCGAAAATCCCCATTTCCAAAGCAGATGCCGCATCGACAGATCACTGCCACCGCGAACGGGAATGACGTCGAGGTACATGCCTAGCGATAGGACAACTTTAGCACGCAAACCGGCTTCGCGAAGCAGCTTTTTGATCGCTGCAAGGCTAGGTGATTTTTCGAAATCGATCTCGTAGCTGATCTTAAATTCTGACTGTTTGTCATCCTCTTGACGGAACAGCCCCGGCAGATCCGCCAGCAACGCATCAACCTCGTCCGGTTTCCAAGCGAAACCGATTTGTTTTCGCCAACTTCCGTCCGCGGTCAGTGCAGCACCGTAGTGCAACTGTGTCCCCGCGTCTGTGTCCATCAGGTCGGGTTGTGGCAAGCCAAGTTCTTCGATCAATGCCATCGCGCTGTCGAGGCGTCGGCCGGTTGCGATTCCGAATCCGATGTGATCGTTTTCGCGAATCAGTTCGTTGAACTCGGCCAGTGCATCTGGATCACCCGTCAGCGTGTTGTCCAAGTCCGTGATCACCAGCCGATCAAACTCAGGCAATCGCCGCTCGCGCGATCGGTCGGCCAATGCAGGCGTCGTCGAGTGTTCGAGAATATCATCCAAGTCACGCAGATAACGCTCGGCATGCTTGGTCCATGAATAGTGCTTTCGTGTTCCAGCGATGCCGTTTTCGGACCATGTCTTCCATTGATCCGGATCGTCCAAAGTTCGCAGCAGCGCGTGTTCAATTTCTTCGCTGTCCATCGGATCGATCAGCAGTCCGTTGTCGCAGTTGCCGATGATGTCACGCGGTCCACCGTCGTTGGTCGCAACAATCGGAAGCCCCGTCGCGCCGGCTTCTAAAAGTGTCAAACCGAACGGTTCAGTTAGCGCCGGATTGATGAAGACGCCTTTGCCCGTCACCGCCAATCGATACAGGTCGGGAATGTCGGTCGGCGTGTGGGTTTTCGGATAGGCAACTTTGCCGTAAAGGTCGTACTTGTCGATCAAGTACAAAACGTTGTTGACGACTTGCTGCTGAGGTTTCGGAAGTTCACGAAGATCATCGCGCATCCCCATGATCATCACCAAGTTGGCGGCTTCGCGCAGTTGTTCACTTTCGCCGTAAACTTGAACCAGCTTTTCCAGATTCTTGCGTTCGTCCGGACGGGCCAAGGTCAGGATCATTGGCTTGTTCGGTTCACGCAAGAACCGATTCACTTCTCTCGCAATCGGCGGCTCGACAAAGTCTTCCGCAGGCGGCGAAAAGTTGCTCAGATCGACGCCCGGCGGAATCACTTCCATCCGAGATGGTTGATAATGATCGTAGTGTTCGTACTGATCAGTGATCTCTTGGTTCGTACTGGTGACGACCATCGAAGCGGTTTCTAACGCGATTTCTTCGGCTTCATTGCGAAGCGAAAATTTGTACTTCTTTTCAAGCGTTTCCGCGTTGGCTTTCCCCAACAACAATCGCTCTCGCTTGACTCGGCCCAACGAGTGGCCTGTGAAGATGTAAGGGACGTGCAGCAGGCGAGCCAATTGAGCGCCCGCTAATCCGGCGTCCGCATAGTGGCCGTGAATGATGTCGGGCAATCCGTTGCGGCGAAAATGAGCGAGCGTTTGATCAACGAACATCTCCATGAACGGCCACAACGCTTCCTTCTTTAAATAGCGTTTGGGGCCAAACGGAATTCGCACAATGCTCGCTTTCGGACAAATGCTTTCGTGAAGCTGAGCGTAACTTGCGTCGACCTTGGAGTCGACAATCTGGCGCGTGATCAAATCAACGCGGCGAATCTCGGGCCGCTTCGCCAGTTCATTGGCCATTTCCATCACGTACTTAGTTTGCCCACCTGTATCCGCATCGCGGCCAAGCTCAAGATCATTGCCGCGAATCAATCCATGCAAGCTGACAAGTGCAATGTGTAGGCCTGGAGCGTCGCGTGTCTCATCAGGGGTTGCTGACGTGGGAGGTCGTTCAGTGTTCATATCGTTTTCGATGGAAAGAGTGGCGTCGTGTTTCAGCTTCGTGTTTCAGATCGATTGATAAAATTGTTTGTTGTCGGTCGTTGCGCCTGGTAGCCCGCAGACCCGCGAAGCAAACCTCACCGCCTGAGAAAGAATCTGCTTGGGCGACTTGTCGCTCAATAATCCATCAATCACCACCGACGCAAACGCGTCGCCGGCGCCCACGGTATCCACCATCCGTTCCAGAGGAAAAGCTTCTCCAAATTCAACCTGTCCCGTGTCATCAAAATAGTAGGCTCCGTCGGCTCCAGCGGTTACCCACAACGAGCCAATCGAGAATTCCGACAACAATTCGGCGGCAGACAATTCGATGGCGTTTTTGTTCAGCAATCGATGGCCGGTAAGAATTTCGAGCTCCTCGACGTTAAGCTTTAGCGAGTCGACGTCCTGCAAAATCTCGGCGACATT
>JBAUHR010000667.1:0-1642 GCA_049680385.1 Rubripirellula sp.
GGAACGCATTTGTCTGCGTTGCCTCTCCAAGCGAGTTGTCGACCGTTATCTTTCCACGGCCGATCTCGTAGAGGATCTCAACCAATGGCTGACGCAACTTGAAAATGGCAAGCGGGCTGACGGGGACGCGACGGTCGGACAATCGTTGGTGCCCTCCGCAGCACAACACAGCTCCCATCATGAAAAACCCGGAAACGAAACACTGGCGTCCATCGCCAGGGTAACTTCAACCTTTCACGATCGCGCGCCCACCACCATCGTCCCGCGCGGCTTGCAATCTTTTAACGCTTACGATGCTGACTTTTTTCTGGATCTGCTACCGGGGCCGCGCGATCGCTTGGGCTTCCCTGATTCCATTCGTTTTTGGCGAATGCGAATTGGCGAGTCCAACAACATCGACAATCAGGGTGTCGGCCTGATCTATGGGCCTAGTGGCTGTGGCAAATCGTCGTTCGTCAAGGCTGGCTTGATCCCGGCGTTAAATGATCACGTCCTGCCAATTTACGTAGAAGCGACAAGCGAGGGAACGGAATCTCGAATCGAAGCGGCGGTCCGTCAAGCCGTGGCTGGCGTCCCTGAACACCTCTCACTCGCCGCCATCCTGGATTCCATCCGAGACGGTCGTTGGATGCCTTACGGACAGAAGATGCTGATCGTCATCGACCAGTTTGAACAGTGGCTGCAAAACCGGGATCCCGCACAATTGACGGAGCTAGTCAGAGCCATCCGTCAATGTGACGGCCGCCGCGTCGAATGCTTGTTGATGGTGCGTGATGATTTCTGGTTGGCGACCAGTCGTTTTATGCGAGCGATTGAAATCGAGTTACTGGAAGGCCGCAACGCAACTTTGATCGATCTTTTTGATTTGCAACATGCCAACAAAGTTCTTTGCAAATTTGGTCAAGCCTACAATGCGTTGCCACATCGCTTGGCCGATCTAACGAAAACGCAGAAGCGATTCCTTGAGCAAGTCGTCGATGGCATTGCGGTCCAAGGAAAAGTTGTCTGCGTGCACCTGGCTTTGTTTGCAGCGATGTTTAAGGACAAGCCGTGGACGACCACGCAACTTGCCAAAGTCGGCGGCCCGCAAGGTGTCGGAGTCAAGTTTCTCGAAGATTCATTCGCTTCACGGGCGGCAAAGCCAGAACATCTGTTGCACGAAGAAGCGGCGAGAAAATTCCTCGAAGCGCTTTTGCCTGACTCAGGTTCCGACATTCGTGGAAATATGCTACCCGCGACCAAGTTGCAACAAGTTTCCGGCTATGCGAATCAGGATCAAGCCTTTCTCGATCTGACCCGCATCCTCGACCAAGAACTGCGGCTGGTGACGTTGACCGACCCGTTGGGCCTGGGTGAAAAATCAACGAGCGCGGGCTCCGCTCACTATCAACTGACGCATGATTTTCTAGTAGCGCCGCTTCGTAGTTGGCTTTCACAACGCAAGCAGTCGACGATGCGCGGTCGCGCTGAACTGCGACTGGCACAGCGTTGCTCAACTTGGTCCAACGAACCAACCAAGGAGTATTTGCCGGGCTTCCTGGAATTCACCAACATCCTGACGCTTACGAATCGTCATCGCTGGTCTGACCAGGAACAAAAGATGATTCGACAGGCTGCTTGGCGGCACGGTCGCAGCCTACTC
>JBAUHR010000668.1:0-8220 GCA_049680385.1 Rubripirellula sp.
GTCCCAGGGAGATGATGTATTCATATTTCGTTTCTAGTTTTTGAGGGCAACAATCGTGGAACCGCGGGCACCGCTCGCGGGATCGAACTGCAAAGCAGTTCGCAGACCTGTCACGCCGTAACGCCCCCCCGCGATGCCGTCCTTCGCCCCTTTTTTTGCGGACTCCCACCATGCGTTTTATCGCTCTGCACCTGATGCTGTTCGCTTTCCTGTTAGGTAACAAGACCCAAGCTCAAGACGTTGCCACGGAGCTTCGTTTTGCGATCCCCGAGACCAACGAAGGACTTCCCGGGGCTGGTCCGATCCGTCGTTACGACTGGATGCGAGACGTTTGGAATCGCCGTCGTTCGACGTTTGCCGATCGTGCTGAACAGGACCAAGGTGCAATCGTGTTCTTTGGTGATTCGATCACCCAAGGCTGGGGCGACGACTTTGGTGGCCGTTTTGACGATCTCGACGTGAACGTTGCCAACCGCGGCATCAGCGGTGACACGACTCGTGGAATGCTGCTTCGTATCGACGAAGAAGTGATTGCATTGGATCCCGCAGCCGTCGTCATGCTGATGGGCACCAACGATTTAGAAGAACACGCCGACGCCGAAACCATTGCCGGCAACGTTGCCTTGATGGTCGACAAACTCAATCAACACGATCCCGAGATGCCGATTGTGCTGTGCCTAGTCATGCCCAGCAGCGAATCGAAGTCTCGGCCAACAACCGAAATTAAAAAGATCAACGCAGCCTTGGCCGACACGGTTCGCGGTAACGCTACCGTCACCGTCGTCGATACCTGGACCCTGTTCGCAAACAAAGACGGCGACGCCAAGAAAGCAGAGTTCCCAGACCTGCTGCACCCCAACGGTGCCGGGTATGCAAAATGGACATCGGCGTTGGTTCCGATCTTTGCGACGCTCGGATTCACTGAAACGGATGCCGATGACTTTCAAGTCGAAGAAGGTTTCACCAGCCTGTTCAACGGTCACGATTTGACGGGTTGGGGATACCGTGTGACGCCGCAACAATCTCGCAAGGGCCGAGCCAACTGGATCAAGCGAGATCCGTCGGTCACTTGGCCGCTGGTCGAAGAAGACATCGCATTCGACGGTCAAACCTCAACCCCCGATCATCGCTATCGCGCGATCAACGATCGTTTGGCGGTGACGACGCCGCCCGAAGGCCGCAAAATTCAGCAGCTCTATACAACCGAAGATTTCGAGGGTGACTTTACCTTGCGACTTCAATTCCGTGCCGGCGTGGCCGCCGACAGCGGTGTGTTTCTGCGTGGTCATCAATTGCAAGTTCGCGACTTTCCCTTGGCCGGACCTTACAAGGACTTGAAGAGTTTCCGACCATTGGATTGGAACGACCTGGAAGTCACCGTCGTCGGCAATAAAGCGAAATGCACGTGCAATGGCGAGATCCTAGAAGCCGCGTTTGATGTGCCCGCGTCCGGATCAATCGGCGTCGAAGGCGATCGCGGCCAGATCGAGTATCGCCGCATTCGGATTCGCCGCTAGTCGTGCAACACGATCTGTTCGCTTTCTGTCGCGGCGCTGCGCCGCTGACACCCCGACTGGCGCCATGGATGATTCGCGAACTGTCGGACGCAGCATCGCTTGGCAAACTTCTGGACATCCACGGGTCGCCGCTACACCTGCACGCACCGTCACAGATGGGCCGTAACATCGCCGCAACGATGGACGTCGCGAGAACTCGAAACATCGCGATGAACGTGTTCTATGCCTGCAAGGCGAACAAGTGCCCAGTGTATCTCGATGAAGCCTTTTCGGCCGGAATCGGTGTCGATGTCGCAAGCAGCAACGAACTAGACGCTGCGATCAAAGCCGGATTTTCAGGATCGCGCATCGCCATCACCGCAACGTCGAAGCCAGACACGATGATCGACCGAGCCGCCGAAGTGGGCGCAACGATCATCGTGGGTAGCACCGAGGAAATCTGCCGTGTGGCGGAGTTTGCTTCGAAACCGGACTCACCAAGTCTGGACATCGCTGTCCGAATCAGTGGTTTCTCGCTGGCCAAACAACGCCACGAATCGCGTTTCGGCATCGACCTGTCGCAGGTCATATCCGCTGCCAAAGCGATTCGTGTCACCGGCTTGCACTTTCACCTTGACGGTACCTCCATCGACGATCGAGTCACGGCGATCCACCAGACAATCTTGCTCGCAAAATCGCTTCGACAGTCGGGACAACCGATTGAGTTTATTGACATCGGTGGCGGAGCTCCGGTGCAATACCTGGCATCGGAGTCTGACTGGACTGCGTTCCACCGAAAACTCGACGGGCAACTTGACCAACAATTATGCGGCAATGTTCTCGATCCAGTCATCTTTCCGAATCGTACGTACGGACGTACGAAGATTGGCAGCGAGTTCGTACAAACCGATCGAAACTATCCGACTTGGCAAGCCGACGATTCGTCGGACTGGCTAGCGAAGATACTGGACGAAGCCTCAGTCGCCGACTCTTTTCGTTCAAACGGACTGCGACTGCGAACCCAGCCCGGCCGATCACTGCTTGCAATGTGCGGCATCACGGTCGCTCGCGTGATCGCGTGCAAAACCAATGACGCCGGTGACACCTTTGTTACGCTTGAGATGAATCAAACAAACTGCAAAACGACCTCTGTCGATTTTGCCGTCGATCCCATTCTGGTTCCGTGCGAACGAATGAAACGCCCGCCCGCAACAACGGGATACTTGGTCGGGAACTACTGTGCCGAAGACGACCTGATCACGCCTCGACGGATGCGGTTTGACCACGGCGCTGCAGCGGGCGACATCGTGGCCTTTCCCAACACGGCCGGCTACCAAATGCACTTCATGGAAAGCCGTGGCCACCAGTTCGACTTGCCCGCGAACGTTGTGATCGATCCGGTGTCGGACAAACGTGGGTAGCGGTGCTATTTGGCTGCCGCGTGTTTTTCGACGTCTTTGGCCGCCTTGGTTTTCTCGCCCGAAGCATCGAGGAACCCGAGGTCATCAAGCCACTCGTTGAATCGCTTGGGCCAGGTGCCAAACGGGATGCCGCCTCGTTCGCCTATCGAACCGCCATGCCCGCCCCGTGCATAGATGTGCATTTCGAGATTCGGAATCCCCGCTCGCAGCATCGGCGAGAAATACTCGTCGGCCCAAATCGCGTGGACTTTGTCATCGACGCCTGCACAAACGATGAAGCTAGGCGGCGCGTTGGCAGGGATCGCAGTGTTCGGGTCTCGCGTGAACGGCGTGGGGCCAGGATAAACCAGTCCGACAAAATCCGGGCGCGACGAAACGGCGGCAAGCGGATCAGACGACTCGCTGTGTTCGCTTTGAAAATCGTCAAAGAACAACGCGGCCGGTGCCGCCAATTCGGCGCCAGCGGAAAATCCGACAAAGCCAATCTTGTTGGGGTCCAGTTTCCACTCGGCGGCGTGATCGCGAACCATTCGAATCGCTTGGAACGCATCGCTGACCGCGTCAGTGGTCGGTTCATATCCGTCGACGCGAAGTCGGTTGCGCAGCACGATGGTCGACACGCCTTGCTTTGCAAAGAAGGGCACCAAGTCCAAGCCTTCGGGGCCTAACCAAAGGATCTTGTGCCCGCCGCCCGGTGCAACAATCACCGCAGCACCCGTGGATTCCCGATCGTCGGCCAAATGCACTTCGATCGTTGGGTTGTGGATATTGAGAGTATTGAGCAACCGGTCATAGTTGCCAGTCGTGTTGTACTTTTCGGCTTCATGAACCCGATCTGCATTTAGCGCCGGCGAATCCGCCGGATACAACGACAGCACAATCCCACCCGGTAACGCAGCCTCGGGTACGAACGGTCCATCGGCGGCAGTCCGTGCGCGATTCGGCATATCGGATTGTGCCCAGCAAGCACACGTCCCCCAAACCCCAGCCAACATCATCCAAGCCAACATCGCAGATCGAATCATCATTTGGTTTCAACCGAAAGAAAAGGAAGAAGCAGTTTCTTGAAACAGCGTATTCGGAAACTCCACCCGAAGATGAGTCAGCGCATAAAAAAAGAGACAGCCTGCAATTCAATGCGAGCCATCTCTTGTTTTGATCCGTGCTAGGAACAGGTCATCCTCCGAAGAGGATCTGGGTCCTGAACCGTTATTAGCAACCGCAAGGAGCGGCAACTGGTGCACAGCAGCTTTTAGCAGCGCGACGTGCGCGAAGCTTTTGGATCAACTTGCAGCCTTTGCGAGGAGCTTCGCAGCAAGTTGGTGCTGGTTCTGGGCAGCAGGTTGGTGCTGGAGCACAAACAGGCTCTGGAGCACAGCAAACTGGTTCTGGAGCGCAAACAGGTGCTGGTGCAGGTGCACAGCAAACTGGTTCTGGAGCGCAAACAGGAGCAGGAGCTTCGCAGCAAACTGGTTCTGGAGCGCAGGTAGGAGCACATGCTGGTGCACAAGCATCAGCCTTGCAACGACCGAACAACTTGCCGAAGCAACCGGCGTCCGAGTTAGGGGCCACGATGGTACCGACCAAAGCGAACATCGCAAACAAAACAATCGACTTCATTTCTGCCTCCTAGGGGCTGAAAAAGGGTTGTGAAGTGCGGATTCTAGGGATCAAACAGAATGCAGCAACTAGGCAACCTGGGAACCTAGCCACTTCGCGGCGAAAAAAACCCGTTTTTGACCGTTCCGGTGACAATTTGCACACTAAATTGCTAGCATTTCCCTTGACTATTCGCCCCGATAGCACCCAGATTTAGTTTTTTGCACTTTTTTGGGCGGTCAAATGATCAAGGACCGCCAACCCACCAAAACCCAGCATGATGCCACCATTGATCGCAAGCACAATGACTGGCTCGCCGATCCCCAAAACCAGCATCAGTACCGTCACCGTCCCCTGACCCAACATCGCAAATAACGACCAGCGAAACGTTTTTCGGCGGCGACGGGCGATCATGACGGGTGCCAGCCAAACGCCCGGAATATTCAGCAAGAAGCACATGCCGCCCTGCCGATCCACATGGCCGGCCCGCAACAGCACGACCGTGAACGTCACAAAACCGATCGCTGCCGCAGTCGTCAGCAACAGCAACACCCAGCGCCGACGCGGCAAATCGGGATCGTTCTTTCGCAGTGTCTCACGCAGTAACGCCGAATCGTCGTCGACCGGACTGGGCGGGACATAAGGATTTTCAACCATCGCAAGTCCACTTTCACTGCATCGAAAATTCCACTGCATCGCAAACTTGCCGACCTCGCCCTGAACTAAAGACTGCACGAAAGCGGCTGAACCAAAGCGACTGAACCAAAGCGACCAGCTCAAAGTGCCTGGAAAGACCAGTCTCGAAACGTCGCATCGGTGTCGACCACGCGCAACCCGGCTTTGCCGGATTTGTATTGATCGTCTCGCAATTCCAATTTGACGGTCTCGTTGTGAACAACGGCAAACTCGTCGCCGACCATTCGCACGGCCAGTCGCTGCGGCTTGGTTGCATCGACCGGACAATCGACTCGCGCCAACTCCGTCCACTGCTTTCCGTCCATCTTGCCGACGACCAGCAGACTGGTTTTTGGGATCAGCCCGGCAAAGTAACCTCGTTGCGCATCGTAGCCGACCGAGACCGCCGAGCATCGGAACAAGATGCCCGCGTCGCGTGATTCCGATTGGCCGTGAAAGTCGATCATCACAGCGACTTCGGCATCGTCCGCAACAGGTTGGTCAAACACGACTTTCTCGCCACTGCGGTAGGCGTTGATGGGCGAATCAGGGCGGGCCCCCAAGCGAATCGCATCATCGGTCGCCGCATAGAATTGATGATGACCGTAATAGCTGAAGCCATCCGTTTTCGCCGGTGTTCCTTTTGACGCCTCGCCCGAGGGACGCTGCAAAATCGATCCTGTGTCGACAGGTTTTCCGAAGACCGGAAAGCCTCGTTTGTCCACCTTCATCGGCTGCACAAAAATCGCTCGACGCCACCCCGGCTCGCGATCTCGCTTGGCATGGAACACGTGCCACCACTGTTTGTCATCGAGCGAGCGAACAAAACAGGAATGCCCAACGCCGTAGGTCGACTCGGTGCTCTCGAACACTGGATAGGGACGCTTCTGCCACGATTTTGGGTTCAGCGGATCGTCGCCGCGCAGTTCCAGCATGCCCAGTTTGTAGTTCGGCGTCCACGACGCTCCGCACGAATACACAATCGCGGTAGCATCCCCCGACTGAAACACCTGGGGGCCTTCGTTCAATCCTTTGGCCGTCGCGTTAGCCTCGATTCGTTCCCACTGATAATCATCGTGGTTGCAAATCCGGACTCGTGGTCCAACCAATTCCGTTGGCGACTTCATTTCGGCGATGTACAGAAATTGCTTGTCGGTCTTGGGGGCGTCCCAGCCCGACCAAATCGCGTAACGCCGCTGACCATGTTCTAGCACCGTCATATCGATGGCCCAAAGATTCGGCGAGTCACGGTCGTCACCTTCACCGGTCGTCAGCGGGCCCACCAACTCGTATTTGCTTAGCACGTCAGCGTTTGCGGATCGCAGGACATACGCCTTGTGAGTTTCGTTGTTGCCGTCCGAGGCCGCAAAATAGATGTGCCAGTGCCCGTCAAGGAAATGCAGTTCGGGCGCCCACAGTTCTTGCGAATAGGGGCCAGTCGTTGGAGCGGTCCAGACGATGTGCTTTTCGCCCAGCGACGTTAACGACGAACTCGTGTGAATCGCCAACTCGCGATTCCCTTCCGAAAAGCACCACAAAAAACCGCCCGACACTGAGTCACGCGTCACCCAAGGATCAGCCCCTTCGCCAATCGGATTGACAAACTGATCCGACGATAACGCTGCGGCAACGCCCGCTTCCTGAGCATCGGCAACATCAAGTCCCGCGACAGCACCGATGCCCAAAACGAGAACCACGGCAAATGATTCAAGCCACCTACGAGCCGACGAAATTCCAAATCCTAACCCTCGATCAACAACAATCATTGAATTCAACTTCCCAGTAGGTACACAGTTTCTCGGCACGCCGCCTGGGCACGAAAAACGCTTGCAGCAAGCGAGAGAGGGATGTAGATCGCCACCTCTGACGCTCAATAGTCTACCGCAGCTCAAATTTTGCGTAGTGGATCTTGCAAGAGCGATCGATTACCCACAAGCCAGCGATGAATTGCCGCGTGAGGAGATTTTTGAGAGCCGAAGGCTAGCAAAGCGTAACCCCAGGTTACGATCCCTAGCTCATCTTGTCACGTAACGACTCAGGAACGCGTTGAAATCGGCGACGGTTCGCGGCGACGCCAATAGCGGCGAACAACACCATGGCCAGTGACGACGTTTCGGGAACGGCCACGACACTTGAAACGACAAAGACCGCCCCGTTCAACTTGCTGCTGACCAGTAGTTCGCCATTCGGTGAAACACCAAACCGAAAATCGCTTCGAGTTACCGGGTGCGACGGTGTGTATCCCAAGTAACTGACGTCGCCAAGCAATTCGGCAAACGTATTAAAATTGAGTGCAGCGGTGCTCGCGTTGTTGTCATGGTCAAACGCCAACATGAACTGGTTATGATCGTCGAGCCAGGTGAGCTGGTCGACAGTTTCGCCCGTGTCGAGCGAAGTTTTTTGAGTCAATAATTCTTCTAGCGAGACACTGTAAAGTTGGCCGCCAGGTGCGACCGAGTTGCCGGCAAAATTTCCGTAAAAGTACTCGCCATTGATGACGGGACCGCCAGCGATGCTGATCAAATTGTTGTCCATGGGATCGTTGTGGTCGAGCTGCAAGGCGGGGTAGATGTAGTCCTTGCCGTCGTCGTTCTCCGGCAACAAGGAAGCACTGTTACCGTTCACGTTGCCAGTGGTCTGGACACCGTATCCATAGCCCGTATTCACGGCAAAGGTGCCCTCACGTTCGCTCCAACCATAGTTCCCGCCGTTGACCACAATGTTGACTTCGTCGATGTTGTCTTGGCCGATGTCGGCGGCGATCAAAACGCTGTCGCCGGCTGCCGAACGTGCGAAAGTCAAGTTATGAGGATTCCGGTGGCCGTACGAATACACTTCGGCCAACGTCGACGCATTTCCGTCCGTCGCAAACGCGTTGTCAGGTGTCGAGTAAGAGGCAGCACCGGCGCCATCGGGATCGATCGGATTGATGCGCAGCACTTTCCCGAGTGCATTTTCGGTGGTCTGACCGGTTCCGTTGGATGTTGCAAACACGCTGCCGTCACCATGTGCGACGTACAGCAATCCGT
>JBAUHR010000669.1:0-4140 GCA_049680385.1 Rubripirellula sp.
CTGCAGCCTCCCAATCGTCTTCTCTTCATAAAGGATCGTAACGTGACTCATCATCAAATCGTCATTGTCGGCGGCGGCACCGCTGGGATCACCGTCGCGGCTCGCTTGCGAAACGCGAATCCGACACTCGACATTGCCATCATCGAGCCATCCGAAAAGCACTATTACCAACCGCTCTGGACTTTGGTGGGTGGTGGGATTTTCAAACCAGAGGAATCGGGGCGGGATGAAGCTGACTTGATTCCCTACGGCGTGGCGTGGATCAAGAAACGCGTGTCCGCGTTCGCTCCTGCTGGCAACAGCGTGACGACGGACGATGGAGAAACGATGACCTATGACTATCTCATCGTGGCACCGGGAATCCAAGTGAACTGGGACCAGGTCAAAGGATTGAAAGAATCGGTTGGTAAAGACGGCGTTTGCAGCAACTACTCAATCGACACCGTCGCCAGCACATGGCAGTTCATCCGCAACTTAAGGCAGGGGGTCGCGTTGTTCACGCAACCCGCCGGGGCGGTGAAGTGTGGGGGAGCACCACAGAAGATCTGCTACCTAGCGGAAGATCATTTTCGACGCAGTGGCGTACGTGACAATATCGAAGTCATTTTCACACTGGCGGGACCGCGGTTGTTCGCGGTCGACAAGTACCGCGAGGTGCTCGAGAAAGTTGCCGAGCGGAAGGGCGTCGAGCCACGATTCCGTCACAACTTGGTTGAGGTGCGATCGGCATCCAAGGAAGCGATCTATCGACACATGGACACGGACGAAGAGATCGTCATTAAGTACGACATGCTTCATGTCACCCCACCGATGAGCGCTCCTGATTTCGTGTCCAGCAGCGAGCTTGCCGGCGATGGTGGCTGGGTCGACGTTGACAAGCACTCTCTTCAACACACGCGATTCGCAAATGTCTATGCCCTCGGCGATGCATCCAGTTTGCCCACATCAAAAACGGGCGCAGCGATCCGCAAGCAGGCTCCTGTTCTTGTTAGCAATCTGTTAGCAGCGATGAAGCAAGAGCCGGCCACCGCCAGCTACGACGGCTATACATCGTGTCCCGTTGTGACCGGGTACGACAGCTTGGTCCTAGCAGAATTCGACTACAGCGGAAAACCCGCCGAAACATTTCCCTTTGACCAAAGCAAAGAGCGTTTCAGCATGTTTGCTTTGAAGAAGTTCGGACTGCCGGCCTTGTACTGGCACGGCATGCTGCGCGGCCGTGCCTAGTTTGCGTGAATGCGTGCTTGTGTTTGCATTAATATCCCAATGAATTGATTTCTGAGAAACTGAGAAATGCCCCACATCCCAAGATTGGCCCTAGGTTCGGCAAGCATCATGTTGTTGCTTGGATCATCCATTGTGCTTGCCACGGAACTGGAGCAACTCCCCAGATCCGCAGTGGCAAGCGGCGACAGCAAGGAAAAGGTAGAGCTTGGAAAAAAGCTGTTCTTTGATCCGAGGCTTTCCGCGACTGGCACGGTTTCTTGCAACAGTTGCCACAATCTGATGGAAGGCGGCGACGATGGCCGTGCGACCTCGATGGGAGTTGACGGATTGACTGGCCCTCGCAACGCGCCCACCGTTTGGAACTCGGCTTTCCAAGCGTCGCAGTTCTGGGATGGTCGTGCCGCAACGCTGGAGGAACAGGCGAAAGGACCGTTGGTTGCGGATGTTGAAATGGGAATGCTCGGGCATGACCAAGTCATCGCTCGCATCAAAACCATCCCTGGTTATGTCACCGAATTTGCAGCGGCGTTTGGTAAGGACGATGGAGTCACCATCGAAAATGCTGTTGAAGCGATCGCGGCGTTTGAACGGACCCTGGTGACACCGGATTCCAATCTCGACAAACACCTTGCCGGTCAAGAGAACGCAATGAGTGAGGTCGCGGTTTGGGGACTGGAACTGTTCGAGTCAATTGGCTGCATCGAGTGTCATTCAGGTCCTGCACTGAATGGATGGTCAGAGCAAGACAAAGCCACCGAATTCGTCGACTTCCCGCGTTTTCCTGAGTCGAAGTACACGGCTCGCTACGATCTTTCCCACGACACCGGACGCCACGCCGTTACAGCGGAACCACTGGACTGGCATCAGTTTAAAACGCCGACTCTCCGCAATATCACCCTAACAGCACCGTACCTTCACAATGGGAAGGTTGCGACGCTTTCCGAAGCCTGTCGCGTGATGGCAAGTACGCAGCTCGACATCGAACTAAGCAACGATGAGGTAGCACAGTTGGTCGAGTTCATGACAGCACTCGAAGGCGAGTTCCCGGAACTTACGCTACCAAGACTTCCATCATCCATTGGAAGCTCGGTCCTTACAGAAGGTCAAGCTTCTGTGAACTAGTCGTTAACAGATTCCAGATTAATGACTCTCCAATCAAAGGAAAGAAGATGAACACAAACGCCACCGTCGCGAACCTTCAACGCGCTCTTTCGATGGAACTCACTGCAACGCATCAGTATCAATTGCATGCCTGTGTACTCGACGACTGGGGCTTGGAGATCCTCGCCGTCAAGATGCGAGAGGAAATGCAGGAAGAGCTTGGCCATTCGCAAGAGTTCATGATCCGATGTCTCTTCTTGAAAGCTGACCCGGCGGTCGTTTTCGAGAAGCAACCCGTGCGTGCAACTTCGCTGAAGCACATGTTCGAGATCGACCTCGCCGACGAGAAGGAAGCGATCGAGTTCTACACGTCCGCGTCGTTTCAGGCTCAAGAAGATCGCGACATTGGTTCGCGACAGCTGTTCGAGCGAATCGCAATGGACGAAGAGCAGCATATGAGCTGGCTTGAATTGCAGCTCGATTTGCTCGAGCGAATGGGCGAGCCAGCATTCATTTCAAAGTACATGGCTGGGACGGAAACGGATCAATGATCCGACATTTCGTTGAGTACGGGATCGGTATTTCACAAGCTTTGTTTGGCATGGGAAGGACATCACAATGAAGATCGTTGTTGTTGGAGGAGTCGCAGGTGGCGCATCGGCGGCAGCCCGCGCGAGGCGACTCGATGAATCGGCCGAAATCGTCGTGCTTGAACGCGGATACCATCCGTCGTTTGCGAATTGTGGATTGCCATATTACGTCGGAGGAAAGATCGAATCTCGTGACAAGCTCCTTGTCGCGCCGATCGACATGCTTCGGCAGCGTCATCGATTGGATGTTCGCGTCCGTTCAGAAGTGATCTCCATTGATCGAAAGAACCGTTGCGTTCGAGTCCGCAACCTTGATTCAGGTGACGAATACCAAGAGGACTACGACAAGCTGATCATCGCCACGGGAGCGTCGCCGTTCAGGCCGCCGATACCGGGAATCGAAGGTGAACGTGTCCTGGAACTGCGTGACTTGGCCGATGCCGATCGAATGCACGAAGTCGCCACATCGGGATCCAAACGTGCCGTCGTGGTGGGAGCTGGTTTCATTGGCATCGAGGTGACCGAGAATCTTGTGCGACGCGGGATTCACGTCACGCTGATTGAGCTTGGCGATCAGATTCTTCCACCGTGGGATCGGGAGATGATTCTGACAGTGGACGCCCACCTACGGCACAAAGGTGTCGACGTTCGCCTGGGCGATTCGGCAACGGGCTTCTGCGAAGACGACGCAAAACTGTCGGTGCAGCTTCAGTCAGGCGAAACGTTAGACGCTGATTTCGCTGTCGTATGCATTGGCGTTCGCCCCGAAAGCACACTCGCATCAAAGTCCGGAATCGGATGCGGACCTCGCGGCGGCATTGTGACCAACGACCATATGCAAACGTCCGATCCCAACGTTTACGCCGTCGGCGACGTCGCACAGGTGAATTGTTTTGTATCCAAGTCCGCCACTCAAATTCCGCTCGCCGGACCGGCCAACCGGCAGGGACGAATTGCTGCCGACCACATCTTTGGACGCACGTCAACTTATCGCGGAACTCAGGGAACGGCGATTGTCGGCGTGTTCGACATGACCGCTGCGATGACCGGTCTGAGCGAAAAGCAATTGCTTCGTTCAAAGACCGCATTCGAGAAGATCTACATCCATCCGATGGATCATGCCGGCTATTACCCTGGTGCGGTCGGCATGACAATGAAACTGTTGTTCGACCCGACAACGGGCGTTGTGCTGGGGGCTCAGGCCGTGGGCGCTGCGGGAGTC
>JBAUHR010000670.1:0-4455 GCA_049680385.1 Rubripirellula sp.
ATCCAATCGACCGGACGCCGGCGTCCGTGGCGAAAGTTCTGCTGGGCCAACGGCTGAACCATTTTTTGCTGGAAGCCATGATCGGTGGCGGCGGCATGGGCGCGGTCTTCAAAGCCCACGACGAGCAACTGGACCGAACCATTGCGATCAAAGTCATTCCATTCGTTGGCGAAGACCCTGACCTGCAGCGTCGTTTTCGCAACGAGTCGCAAAGCGCGGCAAAGCTGGATCACCCGCGTATCGCCAAGGTCTTTGACGCGGGCAGCCACGGTCGTTGGCATTACATCGTTTTTGAATACGTCGAAGGCACCAACATTCGCGATTGGGTCCAAACCAACGGACCACTTTCGATCGACGAAGCGGTGTTCTATACGGTTCAGTTGGCGGACGCTTTGCAACACGCGTCGGATCGCGGAATCGTTCACCGTGACATCAAGCCGTCGAATGTTCTGATTGCCAGTGATGGCAAGATCAAGTTGGTCGACATGGGTTTGGCACGCAGCGACAATTTAGAAATGAGCGGCGACATGACGGCCAGCGGAGTGACGCTGGGAACGTTCGACTATATTTCGCCCGAACAAGCACACGACCCGCGGGACGCCGATTTACGCAGCGACCTGTATTCGCTTGGTTGCACGCTGCACTTCATGCTGACCGGATCACCGCCGTATCCCGGCGGCACGATGCTGCAAAAGTTACTAAGCCACGGTAATGCGGCGCCACCGGATACTCGGTCGCTGCGTCCCGAAGTCAGCGGAAACCTGGTCTCAGTGATCCAGAAAATGCTGGCCAAAAAGCCGGGCGATCGATACCAAAATGCGAATGACTTGATTGCCGACTTGCACGTCGTCGCAGCTCGCGATGGACTGACGCGATCAAGGCTGGCGGGTTCCATCGCTTCGGAAACTCCCAACGCGCTACTGGGCTGGCTTGAACGTCACCTGCCTTGGCTAGCCGCGGCGGCATTGCTGGTCGCCACGGCAGCATGGCTGCAATTGGAATCAGCCGCCAGCCGTGAAGACATCATCATCCCCAAGTCGGCCGGCCGGCCCAGTCGCGTCATGCCGGCACGCCCGACACCTACCGCGTCGATACCCGCGAATCCATCCGATGCGTCGAATGCTGCGACCGCTAGAATCGGAACGCAAACCGGGATGGTTTCGCCACAGACCGCCGCGACTGAACCTGGACTGCTCGATCCGTCACTGCCGCCTGGCTTGGCCGCCGAAACGAGTGCCGAGGCAGCAGCTTTGATGATCCAGCGTTTATCGACCGGCCAACCACCGCGATTGACTGTCTTTCCCGTGCCCAATGAACTGACGACTTCGGATTCCGCGATGCGTCCCTTGGGAACGACCGGAACGCTTGCCGACATATCATCGAGCGCACCACTGACTGCATCCGAGCAAGAAGCCATCATCGATGATTTGCAGAACTCCCAAGATTTACAGCAACCTCAGTCGACCGCGATTGCGGCACCAACACTTGTTCGTGTCGTAGGCCCCGAACTAGATCCCGCGATTGATCGCGACAGCAGTGGCGCCGCGATTGCTCCATCGCTTAACCGTGCGATCGAAATCGCCAAGAAGTACCAAATCACTCACATCGATATTGCCGTTCCGGTTCTAACCAGCGGCCCTGTCCATATCGATGTCGACGACTTGGAAATCACATCGTCGGTCGGCGGTGGCAGCGCCATCGTGTTCCAGTCCCCCAACGGCGTAACCATGGAGCGCGCGCGGATGTTTTCGATCGGATCGCACCCGATCGAATTCAACGACTTGCACTTTTCGTGGACCGTACCAAGCGACCAAATCGATGGCGGTTCCATGTTTGAAATCAACGACAACCTTAGCGTTGTGTTGACCGACTGCAGCGTCACCATCAACAACCCATCGCTACGTGACGAAGTCTACGCGTTCGAAATCCTGACCGACCCCGACAAACTGCCGCGGGTTCGTCGCGAACTGGGGAGCGATCGAAACATTTTCCCGATCGTCGACATGAAGCTATACAACGTCATTGTTCGAGGCGAAATGACGATGATCCACATGGACTATGCCGCCAAACTTTGGCTGGATTGGGACAACGGAATGTTAGCCGTGACCGATCGAATGATCGACACCGCAGGTGCTCGGTTGCCACCGCCGCCGGGCGCTGGAAACATCAATCTTTCTCTGACACGTGTGACCGCCCACGCTCCCGGTGGGATCATGCGAACTCGGCTCGGTGTTAGCGGCGCTTACCCGGTTCCGACCAGCCGATTGGCTCGCAAATGCGTCTTCATCGTCGAACCCGGATCGGCTCAGTTTGACATCACCGGACTATCACCGGATCAGTTGGCAACCCCGTGGTTACGGATCGAAGGATCCAGCAACGCCTACATCGCCGACAACTCACTGAGCGGCCCAATGCTGCAATTATCGACCACGGATGGACAAACCGGAACCACGCGAATGAGCCAACTGTCCACCAATCCGCCTTCGTGGGCCGACGAACATCAACCCCGATGGTCAGTCAAATGGGTTGCGTCAAGGCTAACGGATAAACCGATGAACCGGCGGAAACCAGCCGATTACCGTCAAGCGGAAACCTCGTCGTCGCCTGGATTTAGCGAGCGACAGCTACCAACTTTGCCGGTCCTCGAAGACAATTCGTCTCGATTGTCGTCAGCAACGTTTTCCGTCCCATCGGTCGATCCGCAGAATACGGAAGGCGTCCTAAATCCGGACGTCGATTTGACTTTTGACAGGTCATCAGACTTAATGGATGGCTGGCCGACACTGTCGCGATAAACTGACAGTGCAGATTTGAGCGTAGTGCCAGCGGCCAGACAGACCCCCACCTTCACTTTCCCACCTACACGACAACGCGACCTTTGGAGCAAATGCATGAAACGACTGGCAATGATTTTTGGATGTTTGGTGCTGTTTGCATCACCTACTTTCGCTACGAGTGAATTTAGCAAGCAGTGGAAGAACGAATTCCTTGGCGACGATGCCGACGACGACTTCAAGAAAGTTGGCCGCAAAGCTGGCTGCTACGTCTGCCACGTAAAGGGCGAAGATAAAAAGAAAGTCCGCAACGAGTACGGCGAAGCGTTGATGGAGTTCTTGAAGGCAGAAGACTTCCCGAAAGAATACGTCAAAGAGCATCCCGAAGAAGCCAAGGCGAAGATCCTTGAAGGCTTCAAAAAAGGGAACGAAAAGAAGAGCAGCGATGGCAAGAAGTTTGGCGAGAAGATCAAAGCCAACGAATTGCCCGCAACCAATTCAAATCTGTAGTTTCCGAACAACCCGATACTAAGTCCCAGTTCGGACAGACCATCCGCTTGCCGTGCCCACGGTGAGCGGATTTTTTTGCGCTGACACCGCATGTCCATCCTCTCCCCGTCGTGCATTCGCACGCTTCCCTCCCTCCGACGCCTCGAGCTTCAATCATGACCTTACGCTTTTTAACTGCTTCACTTTCATTGGTCGCAACACTGGCCTTCCTTTCCACCAGCGCGCTAGCAGAACAACCCACCGAGACTAAGACCGACTTTGTGTCCCTGTTCGACGGAGAAACTTTCAAGGGCTGGAAGAAGGCCGAAGAGAACCCAGACAGTTGGAAGATCGAAGATGGCAAGCTGTATTGTGATGGCGAGAGATGCCATCTGTTTTATGTCGGCAACGATGCGCCGTGGAAGAACTTTCACTTCAGCGCCGAAGTCATGACGACACCGGGCAGCAACGCCGGCATCTATTTCCACACCAAGTACCAGGACAAGGGATGGCCAAAGGCGGGATTTGA
This sequence comes from Rubripirellula sp., assembly GCA_049680385.1. GTDB lineage: Bacteria > Planctomycetota > Planctomycetia > Pirellulales > Pirellulaceae > Rubripirellula. The sequence goes on from JBAUHR010000670.1 coordinate 3,793, forward strand.
GTGCCAAGTCAACGTTTCACACAAAGACCCTAAAAAGACCAGCAGCTTGTACTCGGTCGTGAACATTGCTGATCCCGGCGTGAAAGACAACGAATGGTATTTGCAAGAAATCATCGTCAACGGCAAGAACGTTGTGTTGAAGGTGAATGGCAAAACGATGGTTGATTACACCGAACCCGAAGGACAAGAAGCCGCCACGCCGGACTTCGAACGAATCTTGGGTGAAGGCACCTTCGCATTGCAGGCCCACGACCCGGAAAGCAAGGTTTACTTTCGCAACCTGAAAGCCAAACGACTACCGTAGTCTTTGGCTTGGCGAATTCGATAGCCTTCCTTTTTGGGGACGTTCCATCGATTCGTTGCGGTTTGATAGACAGTCGTGGCAGTCGATTCTTCTAAAAAGAAATCAGGCTCACTGTCGCACCAAAACTGCAAAGCAAGATCCACTTGCTTTGCAATCTGGCGGTCGTGCAGTTTTTAGGTTGCGATCTCACGTAGCGTTTACATCACTCTGCCAAGGGCGGTCGCCGTAGCGGATTCTACAACGGAGCCGACGGCGCTAGCCGCGGTTTTTCTGGTACGTCACGCCCACAGCATCGGCACCCGCGGATAGCGCCGTCGGCTCACAAATTCGCTACTGCACCCGCTCCTCCTGCGAGAAAG
>JBAUHR010000671.1:0-7995 GCA_049680385.1 Rubripirellula sp.
GTTGTGCATCGTCTTCAACTATTCCGGTCAGCCGAAAGCCATTTTCCGAGTCAACCAAATAGTCGAACTCGGGGCCGTGATTGATCTCAGGTAAATCAACCGTCACATACGGCTTACCGTAGGCAAACGCATGGACAACACCGAGTCCAGTTTCACCTGGAATCATGACGATATCTGATCGCTCCATCACGGCACGAATTTCCGACTCGACAGATACGGCACCTTGCCACGAGATTGAATTGTCCGCATCCGTGATGTTGGACACGAAATCACGCATTGGGCCATCGCCAATGATCTCTAAACGCAATTCCGGCAATCGTTTCTTAATTTCAGTGTAGTAGTCGAAAAGTTTCGTGACTCCTTTTTGCGGAAGTAGCCGTCCGATGAACAGGATCGTGGGCGGAACTCCCAATTGCGTCCTTAAATCGTACCCATCTCGAATGGATTCAACATCCAGAGTGTTCTCTGCGAACGAACTATCTTCGGCAATCACAAACTTGGCCGCAACGGAGCGATCACACGAAGCCTGCGAATAGAAAACCACATGGTCATACCGTCTCGCCAGACATTGCATCATCGTTCTACGCAGCCTTCCTCTGTTTTGCTGCGGATTGCGTGGTTCTAACGAATGGTTGTAACTCACCAATCGAAAGCCATAGATCTTTTTCAGCATGGCCAACGGTACGATGACCGATGCGTGTTTCAACTCCATCGGCATGAGCACAGCATCAGGACGGAAGAAGCGAATGTGTTGCATGATTCGCCAAATCGCTTTCGGGCTCTTCGACAGTGCGTTCTTGGTTGCACCGAGTTCAAGTCGTGTGAAAGAATATCCCTCGCTGTCGTATGCGTGACCACTTGCAGCGTCTGGTGAACCAGCGACGACTCGCAAGTCGATCTCTTCGTGCGCGTCCAACTTAGAGAGCAATCGAGATTTGTAGTGATTTAGATTTGGCGCTATCCAGATCACCCGCACCGCTGATGTTACTTTAGAATCCAACGGTCCAACCAGTTGACGATAAAATAGATGTTCCACAGATTGGTCATGTCGCCTGCATCAATTTCAGATTGCAGTGCTTTTTCGTTGAACAAGCCAGTGTCGGCGCAGAATCCCGGCAATCGCTCCCGAAGGAACTCGGACATCATTTCGCTCCCCCATTCTTTCAATGGAACACAAAATCCTTTTTTCTGTGCGTAAAGCGTTTCGTTTGGCAGCGTCGGCTCAAGGATCTTCTTGAGGATGTATTTTGGTATTCCATTACACACTTTCCACTTGTCTGGAGTCGAAAGACATGTGTTGACAAAATTGTGGTCGAGATAAGGTGTTCGCAGTTCGATCGAATGCGTCATTCCTAGGCGGTCGGCACGATGCAAGTAAAAGTTCGGAATCACAAACCTGAGCCCCAAGTAAGACATCCAGTTCGCGTCAGATGCATTCGCCGATGTAGCAGTGGTGTCATACTCTTGGCGCAGCGACGCAATCACGTCGTGGCAGTCCCAGTCTTCACTTCGCTTAGCGAAATCGTACGACAGCAATGACTGTTTAACGCTCTCTTTAAAACTGGGCGCGTTCCCCCAAAACAACTCTTGGCCTGACGCTGCGCGATGCAGGATTTCCAACATCTGTGGTCCGGCCACTCCAGTTCGACCGATGGCATAAGTCAGTTTTCTGATCGCACGTGGTAGTTTCAAAAGTCGGCGATAGTGGGGATACAGTCGCTGGTATTTTTGCCAGTTCCGATATCCCAATAGCAATTCATCAGGACCGTCTCCGGTCAGAACAACCTTGATCCCCTTCTCCTTGGCCATCTCTGACAAAAAGTAGATCGGCACACAGGTTGGATCGGCAAGCGGTTCGTCAAATACATCGACAATCGACCCGATCATTTGCCGCATGTCTTCTGGGGTCACGACGCGTTCGTGATGAACAAACCCGTAGCGTTTCGCAGTAGCCCGCGCTGCATCTGCTTCGTCGTAGTCCGGTTGATCAGCAAAGCTGATTGAAAAACTGTGGATCGGTTGGTCGGTGCGGTCACGCATGAACGCGGCAAGAGCAGATGAATCCACACCACCACTTAGAAACAATCCTACCGGCACATCAGCAACCATTCGTAGATCGACGCTTCTGTGTATGGACTCTAACAGTCGCGATCCAATCTCGGTCTCACTGTCAGGCAGATCCTCCATCTGCACACTCCAGTATCGCTTGGGCGCTGCGACACTTTCTTTTGTGTCTACCCACAACTGATGACCTTGCTCCAGCTTGAGAATTCCCTTGAACATGGTTTGCGGTGGCGGCGCGAAGCCGAACGTCAAAAAATAGTAAAGTGCTTTTTCATCTAGCGTATTGCTGACCCATGGTAGCGTTAGCAGTGGACGCAACTCCGACGAAAAAGCAAATACGTCATTTTGCGTCGTGTAATAAAGTGGCTTGTTGCCGATTCGATCTCTGGCCAGGAACAATCCTTGACGAACAGGATCCCAGATAGCAAAAGCAAACATGCCGACAAGGTGTTCCAGGCAATCTGGCCCCAGTTCTTGGTAGAGAGCCAACAAGGTTTCAGTGTCACTGCCGGATTTAAATTCAAAGCTTGGTGTTAGGCTCCTCAGTTCACGGTAGTTGTAAATTTCGCCATTGAAGGCCGTTGTCGTTCCATCGACCAGCGACATGGGTTGATGTCCACTCGGCGACAAGTCAATGATGCTGAGTCGCTGATGCCCAAGCACAAGCGATCTATCGTCCGACGACCAAACACCTGCGTCGTCAGGGCCACGGTGCACCAGCAGTTCATTCATCCCAGCAACCAACTGTGGACCGTCTTCGATCGCCGATCCAGTCAGGCTGAAAAGCCCATTGATCCCACACATGGGTTATTTGGATCCTGGCTTTTGAATGTGGAATGCGAAGCCGAACGGATAGCAACCGTAGTAGTCGATCCGTTGCGGATTCAATCCGCACTTCAACATGAGGTAGTAGAGAAGTTCGGGAATTCGGTACACAAGTTGGACCAGCATCGCGAGCGGCTTGAGCCCAAGTTTGTTGAGTGCTTTATTTGTGATCCCGAACACTCGCGAAAACGTCATTGTGGCAACGCCCAACGTATCGCCGATATAATCCAGTTTGACGCACTCAAATCCAGCGTCGGCAAACATTTGCTTTAAGCAAAACGAAGTGTACCTGTGGAAATCATATGGTTGCTCATGCTCGTTCATTGCGAATGGAACCGTGCCAATGATCCGTCCTCCAGGCTTCAGAACACGAAACATCTCCTCGAGTGCAAGTCGAGGTTCGTAGAGATGCTCCATCACTTCAGTCAGGATCACGCAGTCTACCGACTCTGATTCCATCTCAAGCGAGTTATCGACAATTGCAATGTCAGGCCGCGCACCATGGGCGGCGTTCGCATCCGGATAATCCGCCGCAACATACTGATCAAACTTCGTCAGCATCATTTGCTCGTAAGGTCGGTCGCCTGCTCCATAGTCAAGCACAACTCCACCCTCGGGTAGCGACTCGAAGAACTCTACAAATCTCTGGAACTTGAGCACCCGAGAAACGGGATGCCAAAGCACTGAAAAATAGTAATGTCCACGTTTTGATTGAACGGTCAACATCGAGGCATCTCTTGCGGTTTTGCCGAACTAGGCTTCCCGGTCAGGTCCGTATAGATTTCGGAAAACCTCGCCGCCATGGTTGAGATATCAAACGACTTGGAATGTTCGATTCGCTCAGCCGCTTGGTCGCGTCTTGCAGACTCGTTGGTTTTCTTTACGGAGTCATACAGCGTTGCCAATCGATTGCCCAGTGCCTCGACGTCCTCAACAACATCATCTGCTGACAACGAGCCAATGATTTCGATGATTCCACCGCCGTCCGACATCACCACTGTTGGCTTTCCAAGGGCGAGCGTCTCGACCGCAACCAAACCGAATGGTTCGCCAGCAGAAGGAAACACGCAAACGTCCATCGCATTTTGAAACGCCGCCACATCGCGTTGGAAGCCAGCAAAAACTGTTTTTGACGCGATTCCCAGCTTGCGAGTTTGATCCTCAAATTCGTCTCGCAATGGGCCGTCACCAACGATCAACAGCAACACATCCTCACGTCTTTTTTGAAACTCAAAGAAGGCGGCAATCAGTCGATCAACCCGTTTGAACCCTGCCAGACGCGATGTTGTTCCAACCACAAACTTAGAACGCAACTGAGCTGCGAATTCGTCTGGTATTTGAAATGTGTTTTGGTGTCGTGATGACAGATCAATGCCGTTGTACACTACGCGCGACGTCGGCGGGTCCAGCTTGAAGTGTTTCAATGCCAGCTGGCGCGTATATTCGGAATTGCACGATACAAAGTCCACATGCTCGCGAAAGAAACGTCGCTGTAGCAACCGCTTCGCTCTGTCACGAAGTGTCCATTTTCGACCGAGCCCATAGTTTCCGTGATCCGTGAAGATTACTGGCTTGCCGCTGACTCCAGCACAGTTCGCAATCATGGGTGTGAACACGTGCATGTGAATCACGTCAAACTCTTTCATCATCGATCCGACGAGGTCTCTTTTTGAAGCTGCACGATCCCAGCCAGTCGTCATCTCGGCCGACAAAATCGGTATCCCGCTCTCACGAAAGCTCTCGATGAGGCTGCCGTCTGCGACGCCAAAAAGAAAAGCAGCATCTATTCCGATTTCCCGCTGTGCGACGGCTAGGTCAATCGCGAGCCGCTCGATCCCCCCAAAATCGGCGGACCATAGTGTGTGTAAAACACGCGTCATTTAAGTGCCAAACTAGAGCTGGGAGCCATGAAGTGCGGGAGATTGGATTGGTTGTATTCGCGGATTTTGCAATTCTGTTCGTTGACCTGGGATACGATTGGCGGGATACCCTGGCACGTGAACGGTATCTGAATCTTAAATCGGTTGGTGCGATTCTGTAGACGTGCGTACTTTGGCACGAACGAGGCTAGGAATTTTGGTAACACGATACCCCGATGTTGAATACTGGTTGTATCGCCTTGCAGCAGCGTGATATTGCGTCCCATCTGAAACGGCCCATCCGAAGGCAAGTAAAATTTGCGGCGTTGCGTCAAGTCAGCAATCTCTGTCAAAAGACACTGATATAGCTGGCGGACCCAACTTTCGATCTCTGCGTTCTCAGGACGTCTTTGGAACCAGTCTTTTCGCCAGTGAATCACTTGTTGAACTAAATCGAAAAGTTCGCCTGACTCTATTTTCAGGAAATTAAGATCGTATTTGATCGCGTGCGTTTGTAGCAGCAAATTGCGAACGTTGACAATTCCGTAGGTTTGATCGACGGTCAAATTGATCAGCATCCGCACCAAGTATTCGATTGCGACTTGGACTTCCAGGGTGCAGCGGTCACTTGCGTTGATGGCGCTACTGGCAATTTCTATCTCTTGCCCATGCAACTGTTTGTAGTTGTGGAACAGACTTGACGCCTGCGAATCCTGGAAATGAGAAACCGATGCTCCAAACAGGTTGTGAACAAAAAAGTAATCGTCTCGTGCGTCAAGCTGCTGTAGCGGATTGTCATGAACCGCAACATCGTCCTCGAAGATCACCATCATATCGATGTCTGATATTCCTGGAGCACTCAACCCACCAATCTGAAACACAGTCACAACACCTGGTAGCGATCGTATGCTCGCCAAAGCACGTTGTATCGACGCGGCGTATTCGTCAAGCGACTTTTCGACAGGTTCGTTTGTAAATCGCACGATCGACTAAGGTGACGGGCTTGGTGCTTGGGGTAATATCGTTCGCATTTCGTCGATCAGTCGCTTGGCGTCGGCTACAAACGGCTCGCCAACTCGCTTCGCAAGTTCTGTGGACAGTGGTGGCGAGCAACGCTTGCGCACAAAATCGCCAACAACTCCGGGACGCGTTAAAAACAAACTTGTTCGATATTGTGGTGGTTGCCAGTTAACGCGAATTGCGCTTGCGACATCAATGGCACGCCAGCTGTCTGCAGACAGCTTTTGTTTTGCGATCGCAAAACTTGACTTCTTATCAATCCCATCCCCTCTATTTGCCTGCAGAAACAAACACGGTAGGAGCATGATTTTGCTCAGCGTGGACTTCAGTTGATAAATCGACCGTAAATGCACCCGAGAATCCAGTTCGCGTTCTACAGATTTGGAGATATTGGTAAAACCGGCGAGCATGGCGGATTCATCGCGATAGACGCTGATATCAAGCTCAAGTGGCGTAGAAACTCCAACAGCGCGTGACAGCCGAAGCGTTTCGATTGGCAAGTAATCCTGTGGCCAGAAACTCAACGCGGACTCAGGCAATGCGAACCAGCCATGGTGCTGCAGTGGATCCAATTCATACATTCGCCGTCGAGCATGAAAAGTTCGTGCCGATAATCGCCTCAGTCGATCGGGATCGCGAATCGCATCATCGGCAATGATGAGCAATGCGTCGAAATCGGAGTATGCAACTTGTTCGTCGCTTCCAAGGCTGCCGTGAATGATGCACGCGACAATGTCGTCGGAAATCAGGTCCGCGAAATCCTCTGACACGCAGTTCACGGACTCACATGCCGCTGATTCGTAAGGCGGGACTCGCACCCGCTCCAACTCTGTGTTATTCGATGATATGTCTATCCCTACCAAGCAAGCATCTGCGAATCCGAGCGAGATGGAGTCTGCACTCGCTTTGACGGCGAGACCAGGAGAAAATTCGGCGGACAGTCTTTTTGCTTTCCCGCTAATTTCACCATTGACAAGTGCGACAAACCGTTGGTGCCAAGTTGGCCAATTCGAATTCGGCTCAGATGCAGTCATTCTTTATCCGCGCTCTGCTGAGATTATCCAAAAACAAATCTATAAGCTGTCGAAAACCGTGAACTTCTTACCTGCAGATTGTCGACACACGCAACGGTTATGAGTGTTGCCGCGAAAACAATCACCACCACAATTGCGTAAGTCATGGCACCTGCCGAGGATGACGCGTCACAAAGCAATGCACAAATTCTGACAACTGGCATTTGGACCAAGTATGCGACCAAAGTGTGTTTGCCAAGCAATCGAATCACTTTGTTTAGCCCAGCGTGATTCACGAGACTAAGCAACGACCAAGTTGCTGCCCACCAGAGTAGGGTGTCAGCAACAAGTACAAGGACTCGCGCGCCACCATGAACCGTATGGTGTGCGTAATGGAAAATTGGGCGAGCCAAAACGTGAACGGCCAATCCGAAACGGATCACAATAGTTTCGAACTTCTCAGCAATTGCCGTAGTATCTAAATCCCGAACGATCGTACCGACAAGCTGTCCGAATAGACCAACCGACAAAAATTCCAGAGTGCGCGAGTCGACCAGTGTGGACAATATGACTGCTGTGACAAAGCAACCAACGAGGCTAGACGACCGTTTTAACGCAACTGTACGTGATGACAACCACAAATAGATTGCGATGTACACCAAGATTTCAAATGCAAAAAGCTCCCCAGAAACGGAAAGAACAAAGTTCACAAGCACTCGCGACATTGAATCAAATGATTCGGCCATGACTGATAGTGGTGGCGTGATGCCAATGGACCATGCAAAAAGATTGCAAATAATGAAGACCAACATGATCTTGCAACCTCTGTTGAATAACCTCCGCTGCGACACGGAGGTTTCCTTGCCTGAATAGTGGTAGCCAACTAGGTAACCTGAAACGAATAAGAACGCAGAGTGCAAAAACGCAAGCTGGGAAAGTATCGAAAGATAAAGTTCGTGGCTTGTCGACTGAATCACATATGCAGCATGGTAGACGATCATAAGAACGACCAGCATTCCCTTGAACAGATCAATCGAGTCTGAACGAGTTGTTGATTTAGATTTCAATGCACGTCGTGGAGTTCAATTTGTTCGTCTCGATTCCTAGCTGTTCTAACCCGACAGCTTCCGCGTTTTGTGGTGTTCTTTTTTCGGATCATAAAAGATCGCAAGCCCGACCATTCCGAACACAAACCACATGTAATAAGAGTAAAG
>JBAUHR010000672.1:0-25952 GCA_049680385.1 Rubripirellula sp.
CAGCACGGTCGTCGAATGATCTGCATGATTGCGCCTAAGTAGGAATCAGCAATTGGATTGGGGCGTTCGGTCTCTCTGGCCACGCCTAAAATCCCAAATTGTCTGGTACCGAGTATCCGAAACGAGGATTCGATGGCGACACTTGATGCGGTCTGCACGATCATGGCTCGGGTTGCGCCGTTACGTTTGGCGGAATCATGGGATAACGTCGGCTTGCTGGCTGGTGACCGGGCAGCCAAGGTCGGGAAGATTATGGTTTGTTTGACGATCACGCCCGATGTGGTCGATGAAGCCATTGCCCAGCACGCGGATCTGATCGTGGTACACCACCCGCTGCCGTTTAAGCCGATGGCGAAAATCACGACGGACTCGATACCGGGTGCGATGCTGTGGAAGTTGATCGGCGCTAAAATCGCCATCTACAGTGCTCATACGGCATTCGATTCGGCAACCGGCGGCGTCAACCAGATGTGGGCCGAGGCACTGGGGTTGGACCGGATTCGGCCGTTGGTCGATTTGCCGACCGCAACCGATGCAGTGAAGACCGACGCAGTGAAGACCGACGCAGCGCAGGTGGGCTCGCCAAGTGCCGATTCTGCGTTGAGCAAAAAAGTTGAAGGATCCGGTCGATACGGTCGCTTATCGATTCCGGTCACGCTGGGATCGCTAGCGACGATGGCGGGCGAAGTTGGCGGCGGGCCGAAGCCGCGATTTGTCGGGACTGCTGAACAGTCGGTTCAGTCGGTGGCGTCAGCATGTGGCAGTGGCGGCAGTTTTCTGGCGGCCGCGAAACGTCGTGGCTGCGATGCCTTGGTGACTGGCGAAGCTACCTTTCATACATGTCTCGAAGCGCGGTCGATGGGCATCGGATTAGTGTTGCTGGGCCATTTTCATAGCGAACGTTTCGCGATGGAGCGGCTTAGCGAGACTCTGGCTGCCGAATTGCCGGACGTGACTGTCTGGGCGAGCCGAGATGAATGTGACCCGATGCTGCAGCCGAATTGAGAGTTCTAGATTGCTCTCCGGGTAAGTTTGCGGAGTCCGAACCCCGTTTCTGTGGGGATGATGGTCGTTGCGGCGGGTCTAGCGAAATATTGACCATCATCTAAATGTCTCTAGAATCAATCGGCCGGCATGGCGATTGCTTAGCTAGTACAGTCTGTCGGCCAAAATGTCTTTTTGGCGAAGGTTTCAACTGAGTATGAAGATGACTGAATCGAACACCCCCGACCGCAATTCGTCGCGTTGGCTGGCTGCGCTGCCGGTTTACAACGAGGTTCAGTACGTTGATGGGGTCTTGGACGAGGTCGTTCGTTACGCGTCAGACGTGTTGGTCGTCAATGACGGTTCGAGTGACGGGACAGCCGAGGTGCTGGATTCGCGTTCGGACGTTCATGTCATTCACCACCCGAAGAACCGCGGCTACGGCGCGGCGCTGATGACGGCGTTTGCTTATGCCATCGCCGAAGGGTACGAGGGATTGGTGACGCTTGATTGCGACGGCCAGCATCAACCCCAACGGATTCCCGAGTTCATCGCGGCTGCTGCGGATGCAGATATTGTCTCGGGCAGCCGTTACTTGAAGGTTTACGAAGGCGATGATGCGCCGCCGGAAGAACGGTTGTTCATCAATCGCCGGATCACGCGCGAGTTGAACCAGCGACTTGGTTTCGATTTGACAGACGCGTTCTGTGGCTTCAAGGCATACCGAACGTCTGCTTTGTCGCAGTTGGAAATCACGGACGAAGGTTACGCGATGCCGTTGCAATTGTGGGTCGAAGCGGCGGCGGCTGATTTGCGAGTGATTGAGATTCCGGTGCCGCTGATCTACTTGGACTTGGAGCGATCGTTCGGTGGCTCGCTTGATCATGCCGAGACGCGTTTGCGTTACTATCATCAAGTGCTCGACAGCGCGTTTGCGGTGGCCGCAGCGGACGGTCGGGATTTCCCTGGCCGTGATATCGCGCTGAGCGTCTGATGGTCGTTTCTCAGTCGCCACTTGTTTGTTCGCCGCGCACGTCGTCTTCTGCGTCGGCATCACCGTCTCGCCGATACGATTTTTCCTTGAACAGCTATCGACAATATCGAGCTCCCGTCGAAAACGGTTCATCGTTGATCGAGCCGCCGTTGTCGGATGCCGCAGATTTGCTTCGCAGCAATGTCGCGAAATCGGCATCGCATGGTCCGTTTTGGGATTCGCTGCGAACGCGGGCGCGGGCCAGTTTGATCGAAGACGCGATTCGGTACACGTCGGCTTATCGCGACACAAGCTGGGTCGACGCTGAATCAGTCGGGCCGATCGTGATGGCCGGGCATCAGCCGTCCCTTTTTCATCCCGGCGTTTGGTTCAAGAACTTTGCACTCGATGACATTGCCCGCCGTGTCGGTGGCATTGGTGTGAACTTGGTGGTTGATAACGACGTTGCCTCGGGCAGTTCGATTCGTGTCCCCAGCGTTCGTCCCCATGGTGCGACCGGTTCCAGGCAGCCTCACTATGAAGTCGTTCCGTACGACGAAGCCGGTGGTGGTGTTCCCTATGAACAGACCACGGTTCGCAGTCGCGATCTTTTCGACCACTTCGATAAAGCGGTCACGGAAGCGGTTGGAGGTGTCGTGGATGAACCGTCCGTCACCAAGCTTTGGCGGCACGCACTTTCGGCGATCGATCGATGCGGCGTGGCGGGGTGCGCGCTCGCGCAGGCACGTCATGGACTCGAAGGTGAGTTGGGCTTGCGCACTCTCGAGCTTCCGCTTGGTGTCGTTTGTCGGACGAGTGCTTACGCGGAATTCGTGCTGGCGATTCTGACAGAACTTCCCCGTTTTCATGGCTGCTACAACGACTCGGCCGATCGTTATCGCGGCGCGCACGGGATCCGCAGCAGCGCTCACCCGGTTCCCAACCTGGCCGAGCATGATGGTTGGTTCGAGGCGCCGCTGTGGATATATGGAAACGATTCGCCAGAGCGAAAAGCCGCTTGGGTGAAGATGGCCGACGACCATTTGATCATCAGCGATCGAGTTGCTCAGCGGCCGCGAGAGTTGCGAATCGATGTTCGCCATCCCAAGCTGGCGGCGGAGCAGTTGGCGAATTTAGTGTCGCCAAACTTTAAGCTTCGTCCGCGTGCGTTGGTGACAACGATGTACGCACGGATGGTGCTAAGCGACTTGTTCTTGCACGGCATTGGCGGCGGCAAGTACGACCAGTTGGGCGATCAGATCTGTGCCGAATTCTTTCACGTCGAGCCGTTACCGTTCATGGTCATCTCGGCGACCATCCAGTTGCCCGGTTTAACGCAGGCGGATCACGGCCAACAGATACGCAGCCTGCGCCGGCAACTGCGCGATCTCGTTTTTCAGCCCGAGCGATTCGCGGACCGCGTCGAACTTGACCAGAAATTGGTGGCCCGCAAGTCTGAACTGATTGCGATGGTGGCCGAGCCTGCGGAAGAGAAGCTGAGTTCGAAAAAGCAGAATTCAAAAAAACAGTGGCACGACGAAATCGCGACCATCAACGCTGAACTTTCCAAGCAACTCGGTCCGCTGCGCAGTCAGTTGCGATCCGAGTTGGCCGAGAGCGAGCGAGCGCAGGCGGCGCAGCGTTTGACGGCCAGTCGCGAGCACCCGTTTTGCGTCTTCCCGATCGAGTATCTGCAAACGACTTACGCAAAGTTGTTGAGTCACGATTAGCGTGCGGCTATTCCTTTCACGCTTACGGTGATCGGGCCACGTTTCCGACGACTCGCAGCATGGCCTGGGTCCGAATATTTTCGGCGCCAACGGTGTCCGTCATGATTTCACTCGCTTCGACGAGCAGTCGTTTTGCTTCTTCGCGTTTGGCAGGCTGTTCCAGCAATTGCAGCCCTAGTGCTTCCATCGCGAAAGCCGTTCTCGGCTGACGGCCGTATGCTTTTCGAGCCGACTCGATGCCTTCGCGAAGCAAGGCTTCGGCGGTCTCGTGTTCGCCAGCGGCGAACATGCGTTTGGCTTGATCCACCTGGATGTAGTTCACCATCGGGTGCGTTTCGCCAAGCAGTTTCTTCGTCAACGCAATGACTTCGTGAGTCTGCTGCATCGCGATTGTGTTGTTGCCGGCTTGCCAATTGATGGTCGCCTGGACGGCCAGCAGGGACGCTTCTACGTAAACTCCGCCACCCGGTTCCAGGGCTAGGTATCCGCCCGCTTCGGCTAACGAAATCAGCGATTTGGCATGCTCCGCTTTGGTGCGCTGAAAAATAGCTTGACCAGTCAAAGCCATGGCCATTTGATACGGCGGTGGTTGGGTTTGAGAGCGTCGGATTTTGACAACTTGTTCGAGGATCTCGCCCGCAGCCTGCCACTGTTCGACGTCGTTGCAGCTCTCGAGCGAGACAAATCCGAGTGCTAGTTTGATGTCGGCCGTTTCGGGTGCGTTTTCGCCAAAAATTCGGTTGTTGATTTCAATCGCTTCGGTCAACCGAGTCTTCGATTCGTCGTAACGGCCTTGGATGTATCGAGTCAAACCCAGGGTTGCCAATGTATCGGCCAGATCGACACTGTCGCCCGCGACTTGCTGGACCGTGTGACTGCGTTTTAGGAGCGGTTCGGCTTGATCGACGGAGCCTAACGCAAGATAAATTCTCGCGATTTCAGTCGACAGGGCGGCGCGGACGAGTGGTTGGTCCTGCAGTTTTGTTTCGATCATCGCCGCACCGCGATCGAGAACGTCGCGTAGCGTCGGATCGTCGGATTGGTTGGGCCGCGAACCGAACTGGTATCCCAGGATGCCGACGGCATCGGACTGCTGGATCATGCCGACTAGAAAATCGGAAACCTGTTTCGCTTTTTCTGCTTGCCGCTTTGATTCTGCCGAAGCGACAAGCGAGGCTCGCTCTGCTGTTCGCGCACGCGCCGCTTCGTGCATTGCTTCGCTGGCGAACTGTTCGGCGCGGATGCGTTCGTTTTCGGCACGGGCCCACTGGGTGCTCGTGCCCGCAATCCCGCCAATCAACATCAGCACGCACATCGTTGATACCGTGACCGCGAGTCGGTTGCGACGTACAAACTTGCCGACACGATAACGCAGGGTATCCTTGCAAGCGCGGACAGTGTGCCCCGAAAGCAACCGGCGGATGTCGTCGGCGAATTGATCGACAGTCGCGTACCGACGGGTGGACTCTTTTCGTAAAGCCATCATCACGATCGTCCCAAGATCACCCGCCAATTGTCGTCGCAGTCGCGTCGGTGTCGTTCGCCGCTGGATCGAGATTTTGTTTGCGGTTGAACCATCATCGCCTGCGGCAACGACGCTTAGAGCGACATGGGGATGCATCGGCTGAACCTGTTCCAAGGATCGGACCAACCCGACCGGATCGGTCGTGTCGACTTCGTACGGCGAACGACCGGTCAGCAATCCATACAGGACCACGCCCAGCGAATAAACGTCGGTCGACGTTGTCGGCGTTTCGCCGCGCGCCTGTTCGGGGCTTGCGTACGCAGGTGTCAGAACGCGAAACATCGTTTGGGTATCGTCGTTTGGAGTATCCGGCAGCGTGTCGGTCAATTTAGCAATCCCGAAATCAATCAAATGCACCCGAGCATCGGCAGTGACCAAGAGGTTGCTCGGTTTCAAATCGCGATGAATGATGGCCGATCGGTGAGCAAACTGGACTGCGTCGCAAACCGCAAGAAACAATTCAAGGCGTTGGTCGATGCTTAATCGATTTTCGTCACAGAAATCGTCAATGCGGATTCCGTCGACGTAGTCGGTGACCAGATAGGCGATCCCATCGTCCGTGATGCCGGCGTCGATCAGGCTGGCGATCCCCGGATGGTTGCCGAGCGCGGCAGCGAACTGTGCTTCGTTACGAAATCGTCGTATCATCTCGTCTCGATCGACTTCGCTGCGCAAGATTTTGATGGCGACTTGTTGTTCGGGGCCCTCGGTGCGATGCGCTAGAAACACCGACCCCATTCCGCCTCGCCCGATTTCTCGCTGGATCGCAAAGGGGCCGAAGTGGCGACCGATCAGTCGGTGGCTGGCGCTTTCCGCGCCTCCCAATCCCGCGCTGTCGATTTTATTCTTTAAGTTTTGGTCGGTGGGAAGCAAAAAGTCGATTTGATCGGCGTCGATGTCCCGTTCTAGCAGCAGTTCGACTCTCGCCCGCAAATCACGATCGCCCGCGCAGGCGTCGTCTAAGTACTCGCTGCGACGGTCGGTCGGCAATTCGGACGCGATCGAAAAAATTTCGAACTCCTGATCCGATTGCCCGTTTTCCGATAGAGGATTTGTTGTCATCGTCGGTCACGCATCGTCTAGGTGGTCGTTCAGCCATGCGCGCGCATATCGCCATTCGCGGTTCACGGTCGCCAATGAAATCGTTAGCTGATCTGCGATCTCTGGTAGACTCATCCCACCGAAAAATCGCAACTCGACGACCTGACTGCTGCGCGGTCGTTTTTCGGCAAGAGCGTTCAGCGATTCGTCCAACGCGATCAAGTCCACACCGGAATTCTTTTCCATCACTTCAATCGCATGATCGAGCGAGATGACGGATTGGTCGGATGAGCGCCGTCTCGCATTCCGCGATCGCGCATGGTCAATCAGGACGCGGCGCATCGCGCGAACCATCGATGCGAAAAAATAGGCACGATCGGGTATCGACTCGATCGCACTGGTACCCAACAACCGCAGTGCCGCTTCGTTGATCAGAGCACTGGGTTGAAGTGTGTGATTGGCCCGTTCCCGATGCATCAAGGCAGACGCAGCGCGGTGAAGCTCTTCGAAAGCGAAGGTGAACAATTCGGACTGGGTTTGCGGGTCGCCTGCTTGAATCCGGTTGAGTATCTGGGTCACGTCACCGGGTTTCACCTGCGGACAAATGTTCAGGTCCGGCGTTTTTTTTCTAAAAATCCGTGACATGAAATCAAACTTTTTCACGCAGGTGATAGGAGCCCCGCAATATTGGGGATGTCATCGATTGTAGTTGATTCACGGGACTCTATGAAGAATCACTCAACCTGTGTGGCATACCTTGCTTTTTTTCAGAGAAGAATATCCGTCATGTCCGCACGTTCCACCTATTCCAATCGCCGTCGATTGAACGCGAATTCGAATCGCAACCAGTCCCGACGCCGCCGTCTGATCGTCGAAAATCTCGAATCGCGACAGATGCTGGCGGCCGATTTCGAAGTCAATGCGATCGGGCTGGATGTGCAGCTTCAGCGAATTGGCGACTCGATCCAGGTGATCGATCGGTCGGACAGTTCAGTGATTCGTTCGGAAGGCGTCGACGACATCGATTCCAAGATGATCGAGATTACCAGTCGCTCGTTGCTGGTCGATTCAAGCGTCGACATCGAGGCAAACTCACTTGCCGTTTCAGCCGGATCGATCTCCGTCATTGGCGGTGCGATCAACAGTGACGCGGACGTCACATTAACGGCGATCAAACAACCTGATTTGCTCGGAACGATCCTGTCCGACGCGGTCCTGCGTGGCTTGTTGGCAACCGAAACATACTCGATCGAGATCCATAGCGCGTCGATCTTTGCCAACCAAATTGTCTTGTCGGCCGAGGGCGCGACGTCGACGGGCTGGGATGAGCTTGGCGCCCATCAAGACGGCATTGCCGGCGATTTGATCAGTCAACTGGAAGCCATCCCGCAAATCGGTCTTAGCTCGGTCGGCCCGCTTTCCGGACAAGCGAAAATTCATTCTGCTTCGGCCAATATTACTTTGGAAGAAGCGGTTTTGCAAAGTCAGACCTCGATCGATGTGATCGCGACAGCTGCGGCGGATGCTTCGCTAAATGCGATCGCCGTGACCGGATTGAATGCGTCAGGTTTGCCGGTTTCGTTATCCGTCGGATTCAGCAGGTCACAGTCATCCGCCACCATCGATATGCTGGGAACTAGCCAGATCACAGCCACGGCGGGCAACGTGCGGATCGCCACCGACGCCACCAGCACAGCCGAAACCGTTTCTCGTAGCGAAGCCAACTCGCGGGCGACAGCCCCCGACGCGCCGAAGGTCAGCAACGCAATCAACCTTGCGCTCGCCTTTACGGACGAGACATCAACAATCAATGTCGGCGAAAGGACTGCGATCGATGCGGGTGGTGCGGTTTGGGTCGATGCAACTTCCAGTGTGGCCAATGAAGTCAGTGCGACGACCGCGATCTTCAACGATGGAACCGTCGGTTTTTCGGGCGCGGTTGGTGTCGACAACGCGACGGTGACATCGCAAGTTCACGGCAAAATCATGAGCCGCGAAACGGGCACCCGTCGAATCGAGTTCCCCGGAAAGGACCTGTTTTCGAGTCAGGATGCGATCATTTTTCGGGAAATCCCGGCCAGTAATCCGTTGAAAGTCGGCGAAGCGATTACGTACCAAAATTTGGGTGGCGGTGATCTGGGATTGGATGATAGCCAGACTTACATCATCCATGAAATCACCAACGAGAATCCGGTCGGCGACAAGCTGGAACAAACGGTTCGGTTGATTCGCGCAGCCAGTATTGAACTGGACAATCGCCAAGTCGCCGCTAATAGCCAGCACTCGCTTACGCGACTCGGTATGGCAACGTTTGCAGCGGCCGATGTTGCCACCGAAGCGGGGACGTCGGACGGCTTGATTTCTGTTTCACTTCCGTCCGGCGTCACGCGAGTGACGTACCTGGGCCCGCAAGGTAACGACGACCCATCGGTCCGTGGCATTGATGGATTGGTGCAAAGTCAAGTTTACGAAGTCACCGTCGTTGGCGGACAAATCAAATTGCGGTTGCCGGGTGAGACTGCGTTTATCGATTTCGACGCCCCGGCCAACGGGAATCACGGGTTTCGCTTTGCAGAAAGCGTACAGACGTTTGCGCCCGAAACCGCCGTTGACTCCGAAGGGAACTGGATCGAGCTGCCCAGTGGACACGGACTGCAGACCGGCGACTTTTTGCTGTACCAAACCGATCCGGCGAAGTCGGTGACGCAGGAGATGTTTGCGTTTGATGCGGACGGTGAAGTTGTCGGCAGCCTTGGGAATGTCACGTTGCCTGACGCACCCATCAAAGGCCTCCGTACGAATCACGGTTACTACGCCGTCGCCGATTCACGAAATCCCAACCGCATTCGATTGGCTGGATCGCTGGCCGGAGCATTGGCCGCCGCCGTGGTTGACGTGCGAAGTGCGGTGCGCACCGGCAACCCGCTGGACCACGCTTTCGATCGCGAACAGATCGGCGGCATTCGTGTCACCGCGAGTCTGGCGGCTTCGAACAAGGCCGAATCGGGTGTTAATCTGACCGAGGGCGAGCAGCCTTGGTCGGCAGTGGTGGGCGGTGCGCTGGCAGGTCGGATCGAGAACATCGCATCGGCCGGGATAGGATTTTTTGACTCGCTGCGCGACAGTATCCAAGGCAACGGTGTATCGGAAGCTATTGACGTGACCGACGTCGATCCGAACCAAACCAAGGCCCCGGACGATTCGTCCGAAAGCGGTGGCTTCGATGCGGCCGGTTCGATTGCGGTTGCCTTTTTCGATCACGACGTCCACGCAATCATCGGCGCCACCGCTGTGCTGGCGTCCGATACCACGATCACGGTAGACGCGGACATTGTCCAGCGCACCAAACTGGGGTCGATTGCAGAATCGACACGCGGATCGTTGAACGAGGAAGGCGATAAAGGAAACGAGTTCGCTGTCAGCGGCGGAATCGGAATTTACAACAACGATGCTCAGGCCGTCATCGTGGACCAATCTCTGGATTCCGAAGATGTACTGCGACAAGCCACCTTGAATGCCCGAGGCGAAACTCGCGTCGATTCGGAAATTGTCTATCCGTTTTTGGCCAGCGATGACGACGGCGTCAACGGTGCTGTCACGATCGATCAATTGGGACTCGACGGTTTTCAGTCGTTTCTAGACGGGACGCACGGATTGGCCGGATTGGTCAACGTGTACTCGCGAACGTTGGCAAGCGGTGACGACAGCAAGTTGTCGCTGGCACTTGGAATCATGGTGACGGACACGACGAATCAAGCATTGGCATCAATCGGCCAAGGTGTGCAAGTGAACCAGGATCCGAGCTTTGCCTCCGATGATCAATTTGTAGTGGTCGAGTCGTTGTTGGATGTGTTTGTGATCGAAGCTGGCCACATGTCGTCGTTGAATTTGAGCGCGCCGGGTTTGGCCGAAGCAATCTCTCGGGGTAACAAGCGAGAAAACGGAAGCGTCCACGACTTCCTGTCCGATCTCGCCAATCCGCTGGGCGTTTCCGGCAAGAACGGTGCCGGCGGATCGATGCTGCTGACACTGACTGACAACTCGGCGGTTGCCGAAATCCGGGACCATGCCGTCGTCAATGCAAAGGAGGCTGTCACGGTCAACGCTGTCAGCGATATCTACAACTTGGCGATGGTGCAAACCGGTACCGGATCAACGCAATTTGGTTTTTCAGCCGCCATCGCAGCGTCCGACATTCGAACCGACACCCGTGCAAGCATCGGCGCAAGCGCCAAGATCGATGCCGGTGCTCTTGTGGTCTTGGCCGACGACGTTCTTGACCGGGTCACCATCGTTGGTGCATTCTTGAAGGGAAAACAGGTTGGTATCGGCACTTCGGTCGGTGTCAACGTGATCGCTCAAAACGTCGATGCTCACATCGGGCACGCTGACTCGCTGAACGTCGGCGGTCTCGTTGACGTCTCGGCCATTGCCGGCGGCGACATGTTCTCGTTGGTCATGGCGGGGGCGTTGCAGGGTGTCGGAAGCAACGCGTCGTCGGCTAAAGCGGATGCGAAACCGATCGGACCGATTGCATTGACGGTTCCTGTTGCTGTGAACCACATCACTGGCAACGTCACCGCTTACTTGGAAAGCCAACAGGTTGACGTGGGATCGATCGTCGTTCATGCACAATCCGGCGTCGAGGTCCAGGCGGTCGTTGTTGGCGCATCGTTTGCCGTGCAAGTTTCAAGCACAGGCCCCGCCGGCAAACTAAATCTTGCCGGTGCCGGCGCGGTGGGAGTCAATACGATCGA
Organism: Rubripirellula sp.; assembly: GCA_049680385.1. Lineage (GTDB taxonomy): Bacteria > Planctomycetota > Planctomycetia > Pirellulales > Pirellulaceae > Rubripirellula. The sequence continues at coordinate 11,011 of JBAUHR010000672.1, forward strand.
GCAAAACGTCGCTGCGTTCATCAAGGACAGCGATGTGCTTTCCGCAGGCGATGTCAGCGTGACGGCATTGGACCGATCCAACATCGAAGCGGACGCCGGCGGATTCTCGATTGCCGCTTCGCTCTCGCCCGCGACAAGGACTGCGTTGTCGGCGGGTGTCAGCGTCGCGATCAACGACATCAGCGGCGTCGTCGCTTCATCGATCGAAAACTCCGATGTCGCACTGACTGGCGGCGACCTGTTGGTCGATGCAAATTCCGACTCGCTATCCAAGGCTCTTGGAATCGCCGGAAGCGTGTCGGCGAACCTTGGCGCGGGCCAATCGGGATCGTTTGGCGGCGCAGGCGCCGCTGCGCAGAACGTGATTGCGAAAAGGGTTTCGGCCGAACTAAACACCGGAAGCACCGTCACGGGCAATGCCGTGACCGTCACGGCCACTGATAGCAGCGAGATCGTAGCTGACGCGGGCGGTGTTGGAATCGGTGTGACCGGAGGGGCCGGCGGAAGCATCGCCGGCGCGGTTGGGATCAGTATGGCGATCAACGAGGTCGGCAATACCGTTCGTGCAGCGATCGATACTTCGACCGTGACGGCTTCCGATCAAGTCAGCGTGATCGCGGCAAGTGACGAAGCCAAAATCAGCGCACTGACCATCGCCGCTTCAGCAGGATTGGCGGGCAGTGCGGGTTTTGCTGTTGCACTTGTTGGCGCCGGTGCAGGGTCTGGTAACACGATCGCCAACACGGTCACGGCGACAATCAACAACAGCGCGGTCACGTCCACATTCGCCGCAGCAGACGATCGAATAAAAGGCATCGGCGTTAACGCTCGGGACGACTCGGAAATCGTGGCGACTTCGATCGGCGCCGCACTTGGCGCCACGCTATCGAGCACCACGGCCGTCTCGGTCGCAGTCGGGGTTTCTGTGGCCAATAACGAGATTAGCAACAAGACAACGGCGTCGGTTATCGGATCAACGCTGGACTCGTTAGCAAGCATTCATGTCGTCGCGGAAGAGACGGCCAGTATCTCGGCGATCTCAACCGCTGCGTCGGTCTCACTAGCCATCGGATCGACGGGGATTGGTATTTCCGGTGCGGGCGCCGCAGCCGACAACGTCATCAGCAATCAAACAGTCGCGTTGGTCAACGACAGTGTCATCAAGTCCACCGACGATGTCTTGGTGACTGCGATCGATATGGCCGACATTACCGCGCTTGTCCGAGCGGCTTCGGTTGCCATTGCCGGTGGCGTCACGGGGGCTGCGGCCTCGTTCGGTGTTTCGTCGTCGTCGAATCGTATTGGCGATTCCGCAACTTTCCTGGATGACCCGACTGCCGAGCGGGGTGCCGGATCGGCGCAGGTCAAAGCCTACGTCAATCAAAGCCAGATCGACGCTGACGGTCGGTTGAACGTCACGGCCGATGCCAAGGGTACGATCATGGCGTCGGTCGTTGCCGGTTCCGTCGCCGCCGCAGCGGGCAGCACCAGCGGCGCGATTGCGGGCACCGGCGTTTCGGTAGCAAATGATGTCGAAGTCGAAATCGTGGCGGTCATCCAGGATACGACGGGCCCGGGAATCGACGCCGATCATGGCGTTGCGGTAGTGACGACCAGCGATTTTACCATCGAATCTTTCGTCGGTGCCGCTTCGCTTGCCATCGCCGCGGGTGTATACGCCGGCGGCCTCTCGGTCGCCGCGGCCAGCGGCGTCACTGATGTGAAGAACAAGCTGCAGTCACAGATTCGTCGTTCGGTCGTGAACGCCGCTGCTGGCGGAATTTCAATACTCGCAAGTGATGACAACGACGTCACGGTGACCGCTACCGCCTCGTCCGTTGCCGAAGCCATTTCGCTGAACTCGATCGCAGTCGCTGGCGGCGGCGCGGGGGCCCGTGGCACGATCACGTCGATCGTTGATAGCCGCGTCGAGGACAGCACGCTGACTGCGACCAGCTCCATTACCATTGAATCGTCGCAAGGCTCGATTTCCGATGTTCAAACCGAGGTCACGAGCGTCGCGGCGGGCGCAATCGGAATCGGACTGAGCGGTTCATCGGCAACTAGCATCATCACCCCGGTCACCAATGCTCAGGTCATTGCGAGCGAAGTGACCGCCCTTGGTTTGGCGATTCTTGTTTTTAGCAATCCAGTTGCGACCGCGAATGCTGCAGGCATGACGGTTAGCACCGGATTGGCCGTCGGAGTCTCGGCCGCTCGCGTCGAACTCGGCGGCACCGTTTTGGTTTCGATCGGAAGCCGCGGAAACGGAATCGTCGTCGGCAACCTGGGAGTCAACGTCGACTCTGGAAATTACCTTCCATCTCGAGCGTTCGCGCAAGGTTCCGCCGGCGGCGTTTTGTTGGGCGTTGATGCGACGGTAACGTCGGCGGTCGACACAACGCAAGTCACTGCAGAAATCGCTGACGAAAGTGTGATTGATTCCGTCGGCGACATTTCGATCACGAATAGTCACACCGCGGAACTGATCGCCCAGTCGAGTAGTCTGGCGGCTGGTCTGGTTGCCGCGGGTGTCTCGAAATCATCGTCTGAATCCAGTGCAAAAATAACCACGCGGATTGGAGCGAACGTCGATCTGGACGGCGACAACTTGACGCTGTCCGCAACGTCACGTCCGAAAAATTTCGCTAAGACGGTAGCCGGCGCCGTGGGTGGGGTGAGTGGTGCCGTCGCGATTCCGAATACTCGCGTGGTGACCGAAGCAATCGTGGAAATTGGCGATAATGCCGCGATCCATTTAACGGGTGACGCCTCCTTGTTTGCGGTAAGCGAACCAGGATTCGACTCGACATTGCTGGCCGCTGCCGGCGGGTTCATCTCCGGTGGCGGTGGCGACTTGGACAATGTGATCATGCCAACGACTCGTGTCGACATTGGTAACGGTGTGACGTTCGATAGTACCGGATTGGACCTGAGAGCCGAAAGTCAGCTCACCAAACGATTCGATCACTTCTTTGGAAACGTCGACGCTACCGCCGGTGGTTTGATTGCCGGTGTTGGCGTCGATAGTCACACCGACTTGACCATTCGTACGACCATTGACATTGGTGCCGATGCAGCGATCAACATTGACAACCTTTCTGGTGGCGATGTTTCCATGGTCGCCAAAAACCGCATCGATGCGTTGGATGAGCTGACCCTGCGAAGCGGTGGAGTCGCTGCTGGCGGCAGCAACATCTCGACGATTCGTACGCTGGCGGATGATGCGATCGTCACGTTCGCGCCTCGCTCGAGTTTGATCACAACGGGCACCGCCAGCATCTACACCGGCGGCAGCGGCGACATCGACATCCAAGCCAACTCGGAAACCTTTGGTGGTGCCACCATTGGTTCGGGGGTATCGACGATCGATATTCGCCCCAACAATCGCATCTCGCTACAGGACGGTGCATCGATCGAGACGGGTCGCGATTTGAACCTTGCCGCGGGCACCGACACTCATTTCAATCCAGATGAATACAACATTCACTCGCGGGTGGACACGTTTGCCGGCAGCCTGATTCCGATCGACGTCATGGACGCCCGTGCATTTCTGTACCAAGAAAATCAGATCACGATCTCGGCCGGTGCCACCGTTCGCTCGGCGGGAGATGTTCGCATGCACGCCGAACAATTTGGCGACAACAACGTTTTGGCACAAGTCAAAGCGGTCAATTGGACGACCGGCGTCACTGGCGTCATCGACGGTCTACTGGGCGAAGGCGGAGTCGAACAGTTTGCCGGCACGGCGGATTCGGATGCAAGTGGCATCGTCACCGTCGCAGGCACCGTGCAAACCGGGATCGCCCGCAATCGAGTGCTTGAGATCACGAGCATTGACCGAGTGAACCCGCCAAATAATCCGAACGGTACGCCCGGCGAAGAAACGCCCGATCTCTATACGGTGAATCTGTCGGATCGCTCAACGGGAGATGTGCCATTTCAAAAAATCGTCGAACCGATCAATTCGGCGCTCGACTTGGCTCTTGCCCAAGCGGAAGAGCAACTAGCGACTTACAGCGACAACGCGCAACTGAAAACGTTTTACGAACGCGAAGTCACTCGATTGAAAGCTGAACTTGCCGAGCAAAACTTGCTTGACACTCCGCCCGGTGCTCCCGCTGGCTACCTCGAACGTGTCGAGCGATTGGGGCTAACCCTTTTGATCGATCCGATCTTTGCGAAAGCCGGTTCCATCGACGTGCGCGCTGACTCGCTCGTTGGGTCAGGCGTTCTTGAAGCGCCCGGCGATGCAAGTGTCGAAATTATCAATGACACGCGGGCTCAGATTGATTTGTTGGGAATTGAAGTTCCCGAAGACAACGGTGGCGTCTTTCTTAATGGTCGGACGGTTGGTGGTGGCGAGGGTGTGGATGCAGCCACCTTCATTTTGGTCGACAATACCTACATTGTGCCCTCGGGAAGCAGCTCGATTTCTTGGCCGAACATCACTGTCTCGGGACCGATCGAAAACTTGGGCGGTGACGTTACCCTGCGTACCGTCACCAGCGGCGCCGGCAGCATCACCATCAACGCATCTGTCAGCGGCGAAACTCAAACCATTTCGGCGGGCAACAACGGCAGCGTCGTGATCAACTTGCCCGACGTTGGCAGCGTGTATGAAGCCGGTGGTGCCGAACATGCCAAGTGGAATAAGTTAACCGAACGCCACTCCATTTTGGGCACCGTGGGAGGTCAGGGAACGACAAGTGCAGAACCGACCGTATTGCCGGGCGGGACCTTCAATTTGGGAATCACCAGCGAAACCAATCCGGCCGTGACCAGCTACCTGGCGACGGAACCGACGGACATCAGTCTGATCGGAAGTGCGATCTTCGTTTCGGCTCAGTACATCAACGTCAACGGCATCATTCAAAGTGGAAAACCAGAGTACAAATTAGTGATTGGTTCGGCCACCGCTAACGAAATTGCGTCACTGCAGCAGAACAGCAGTCTGACCGGGCTGATCAAGCTGAATTCAGTTGATCGTTCGGACTTGTTGGCCCGATGGGATGCCGACCGCGACCGTATTGTCGTCGAAGAGCTTCGTGTCAGCGGCGGCTACGTTGACCTGACCGGACACATCGCCAACACGCGCAACGGCCAGATTCGTGTTCTCAGTGACTACGCCAAAATCAACATCGATAACCAAACGTCATACGACATCGAAGTCAAACGTCTGGACGTCTCGCGCCGCGGTCGAGGTACGGTCATCATCAAAGATCTTAGTGACGCGACCGCGGAAGACCCACGCGTTTCTATCTATCAACGCGAAGGCGACGTGATCCGGACGGATACCCCCGCGGGAGTCGAAACGGTTGCGAACGGAACCAACTTCATTTATCAGCCAAAGGAAAACTTGCGATACGGATGGACGATCGCCGAGGAGGAACTTGAGCGAACGACTGTGAAGTATGGTTCATCGAGTTGGCTTGGACTCGATTTCATCGCGCCCGATCCCGAGGACGAAATCTCAAGAACGGTGCAGCCGATCGGCGTGCCAAAGATCCTGGATGCGGGACCTTACTTCTTCGTCGGCCCATCGGGAGGGTTCTTGGGTCTTTCTCTAGATCGTTACACCTACAGCTCGCAAGAATATACGTTTCCATCGACCACCAGGACGTGCTGCAACTATCAAGAAACCAACTGGATCGGCACCACAACCTATTACAGCACGCGAATCACGACCCGGGGAACGCGGACACTGCACACGCATACGATCGAAGCCGACCGGCCGATTGACATTCAATTTCAAGGACAATCCGAAGGTGAAATTCTGATTGAATCAGTTGGCAACGTTTTCATCGCAGGTGCGTTAGTGAATCCGAATGGCACGACCACGATTCATAGCGATGGTTCGGTGCTGCAGGGTTCGGTTGATGGCGTCGTAGGCGGCAACATCATTCGTGTTTTTACCGAACGATCAATCGGAAACGAAGATGTCCCGCTGCGAACAAACGTCGTTGACGTCGTTCCTTTTGATCTTCGTTCGGACGCAGCGACGGCTCGATTGGTGAACGTCGGTTCGCGCGTCCGCATCGCGGAAGACCACGTTGCCGGCGGCGAACCGGGCGACGTCTATCGCTACCAGGGAACTCGAGCAATGATTGATTTGTCACTGCAAGATTACACCGATGAAGCGAGTTGGACGCGTGTGGAATTGTTTTCCAGTGTGGGTTTGCAAACAACGGACGGTCACATTTCCGTGTACGAGATCAGTGGTGATTTGCCGATCGAGCGGGTGTGGGCAAACCGTGCCCAAACCGACGAAACCGATGGAGACGTTTTTCTGTCGGCCCAAGGCAGCATTGTCCAAGGGCGAGCGGAGGCAACCACCTATCACCTCGGTTGGGTCGATGGAAATGCGATCCACTTGGAATCCGAAACAGGAAGCATTGGTCAACTCGATGGCGATGTTGGTGGTGAAGACCGAGCACTTCCGGTCGACGCCGGCTATTTCAACGAGATCAAGAACCCCAATCATCGTCTGACAGCCACTGCCGCGCACGACATCTACATGCACCACTTTACCAGTATGATCCTGGATCGCGTCGTGGCCGGTGGCGATGTCCGGATTGACTTTGTGGCAGGCGGTACGCTGATCGATGGCAACCCGAACGACGTAAGCGACGAGCGGGCGATCGCGGAAATCGCGGCTAAAGTTTGGGACGATCTACAATTGACCGTTCATCGCGGTTCGGGCGACAAACGTGACGAGCGAATCGCTGCCCTCGTCGCTTCACAAACGCAATCCTACGCAGCGTACTGGAATTTTCGCGAGACTCAGGTCGACCCGTCGGCATACGACCTGAATCATCGGGTGACGCTTTCAGATGAAGAAGCCGACTTCTATGACGGCGATGAAGCCGCCATCACGACACTGGAAGAAAGTCGTACGGTCCAGTACCACGACTTGCACGACACGTGGGGATCGCGCGGCGATTCGCGGATCGAAGGTTTCGTGTACGAGCCCTCAACGGAAGAGCTGGACGCCATCGATGCATCGATGAAGGTTTGGACCGATGACGAATTGTTGTCACTGCGAAGCATCGAATTCCTGAACGTCACCGACACCGAGTTTGTGATCGAAGAACCAAACATCGTAGGGCGAAACGTGACTTTGAACGTCACCGAAGGCATTGGTCGCTATGACAACGGGACAACGATCGACCTGCGTTCCACCGATGGCAACGCGGCTGTCCTGACGCTGGACGAACAAGCCAACCTGACTGCCGCAGAGCCTGGCGACATCGTTTACCTGCAGCAGGCTCCCAGTCTCGTATTGGCTCGGATCAATGGTGACTCGATCGACTTGATCCAGCAAAATGAAGACACCACCGTCTGGGCCGACTACGGGTTTGTCGACGGACAGTTCGTTTATCTGGAAAGCAACACACGCGATACGACCGACGACGGAATGTTCTATGAGATCACCGCGATCGAGGGAACGCGAATGACATTGGACGTGTCGGAAACCGAGGCGGGATCACTTCAGCTCGACCAGCCGAGAAACATTCTGATCGCACCTGCTGTCACCGATCCGGCGGATCATGATTCGGCACCGTTCATTCGAGTACTGCGCCGAGAGGATATCGACCTCGAAATCACCGGTTTGGTTACGGCAACATCCAACCGTCATATCTTCATTGGGTCCGAAAGCAGCTTGCACATCGATCGTGTTGAAGCGGGCGCCGACCAACGAGTGCAAATTAAGATCGAAGGCGACCTTTCCGGTGAAGCGACCAGCAACGGCGAAGCAAACATCGTTGGCGGCCGCATCGTTTTGGAATCCGGTGCCGGCAGCCTCGGGGCGGTCGCCTCACCCATCGGAATCGAATCAGGCCAAGGTGGGTATCTGATCGCACGAGCCGACAACGAAGTCGTCGTCGAGCAGCGTAACGAAACAGGCGACGCGGCTGACCTGCAAATCAACCAAGTCTTTTCAAAGACGTCGATCGTTCAGATCGAAGCCGACGGATCGATCTTTGACGCATTCCATTTAGACACCACCAATATCCAAGCTGTCGAGATCGTTTTGCGAGCCGGAGGATCGATCGGCAAGAGCGATGATTTTCTTGACATCAACGCGGGCGAAAATGGTTCCGTCACCGCAATCGCGGACGGATCCATTTGGATTGTCGAAACAGCCGGCAACTTGAATGTTCGGCAAATCCTTTCTCGCTCCGGCGACGTCAGCCTGATGGCGGATGTTTCAATTCTTGACGCCGTCGATGTGGCGGATCCGTATGATCCCGAATCTGCGGACGGCAACATCATCGCCGGCAACCCTCGCGCCGATTTAATTGGCAATCATGTCGCTTTGACCGCCAACTTGGGCGGCATTGGCGTTGCGGGTAACGAGCTGGATATCGATTCAAGTCATGCGGGCGACTCGGCCGGTTTTGTCACGGTCCATAGCACCGGCAATGCCTACGTCAATGAAACGAATGGTGACTTGGTATTGGCCAATGTCTTTACCGACGATACGGCGTTCATCGCCGCACTGAGTGGCAGTATCTACGGTCGCCCCGACGCGCCGCCGGACGTCATTCACGTCGATGGGAAAGTTTGGCTGTTCGCGGCCGACAATATCGGAACAGCCGCGTTACCGCTGCGAGTGGGAGCGACGTTTGTTGAAGGGCAAGCAACCACGGGTGATGTTTTCCTGGAAACGATCGGCGAAATTTTTGTCGGCGGCGTGATCGAAAATGAAACCGACAACAGCGGCGAAGGTGAGTTCGTCAATTCTCGTCACGGGGCAACGCAAGGAATTTCGGCGGGGAGAACGCTTTCGATCCTTTCGCCACAAACGGTCAACGTCAGCGAGGGACTGTCTTCGCTGGGCGACATTTTGATCACGGCACGTAGCGCCAGCCTGCCAGCCGGACGCTGGGTCCAAAGTGGCGGCGACATCGTTTTCACATTGACGGACAGTTTTGATGCTGGCACGGATAGCGAAATCTCGGCCGATGGTGAATTGATCGTCCAGCTTGCCAGTGATTCCGCAACGTCAGGCCTGATCAGCATTGACGGTTCGGTCCTCGCAATGCAAAGCATCCTTCGCGGAACGGGCCTTGCCGACACCGTGATCTTCACACCCAACTTGCTTTCCGGTTTGTTGGTGATCGAAACCGGGGACGGAGACGACACGGTCGAGACAAACCAAGGGAACGTCCAGTTTTCCGGTGGCGACGGAACGGACTTGTTGAAGTTGATCGGTAGCGACGTACACCTAGATTTACTCGCCCTGCCCGACGGCGCACTGGAATCGCTGGAAACCCTTGACCTTCGAGGCGACGGTGGCAACACGCTGTTGCTTAGCCTTGCAAAACTCGCGAACCAGGATAGCCAAGCCGGGTACCTAGAACTGATTTACGACGAAGACGATTCAGTCGACTACGGTGCCGGCTGGGTTGCCGAAGCACCGATGTTGGTCGGAAATAGTTTCGTTCATGTGGCGCGTCAATCGGGAGTCGAAATTCGCATTCAGAATCCTACACCCTACGTCAATCCGCTCGACCGATTCGATGTCAACCGCAGCGGCGAGGCATCGGCGCTCGACGCGCTAGTGATCATCAACCGGCTCGCACGAATCGGCGACCCGAACTCGAACGGCCTGACGATGCCGATTACCGAGGACGACCTTGCTGGTTTCCTTTATCTGGATGCCAACAACGACAACCGAGTCTCGGCCCTTGACGCACTGAACATCATCAATTCGCTGAGCCGTATTTCGAGCAGTGGAGAGAGTGAAAAAGTCCTTGCCTTGGCAATTGAGCCAGTGGGAAGCCTGACGCAGACGCCAAGCGAAGCAAAGGACCGAATCGACCGGACGGATACCTCGAGCCCTATGGCGGACAAGGTTGTCGCGAAACTCATTGCGAACCAGTCGCCGGTTGCCACACCGCTAGCGGCGGAAGTGGCTACGACAAAAGATCGGGTTGGTGATGACGTTGACTCAACGATCGACGAGATGATCACACTTCTGGCGCTTGACGTACTGGCGGTAAATCGACGCTGAAGTGTCTAGGTCATCATTGGCGATGGGAGCTCATCTAGCGGTTGCCCACCAAGATTTGGCCGACGAGGAGCCAGACGAAAGTGAAGGTGAGGCCGAGGGCGGTGTGGATGGCGTCGACGTTCATAGTGGGCCTATTCTAGAGAGGAAACGGGAGGGTTCTTGGCCCGTTCCATGGCCCGACTACGCAGCATTTTCCGATTCTTGGGATGCTACGGTCGCTTCACTGCACGCCTATCCCGGCGCACACTGATAAGATCGGTTGCCCCGCTTGATAAACTGAGAAGAAAATCTTTAGGTTGTTACCGGCTGCCCAGTCGGCATAAGTTATCACGCATCGAATCTGTTCTTCCGTGGAATCACCATGACAAATTACTGGCTCATGAAAACCGAGCCGACGACGTATTCAATCGACGATCTAGCCGGCGATCCCGATCAAACGACGTGCTGGGAAGGCGTGCGGAACTACCAGGCTCGCAACTTGCTGCGCGACGATTTCAGTGTCGGCGATCGCGTTTTGTTTTATCACTCGGCGTGCAAAGAACCGGCGGTGGTCGGCACGGCGACAGTGGTTCGCGAAGGGTATCCCGACAGTCACGCGTTTGATCGTCGCAGCAAGTACTTTGACCAAAAGAGCAGTCCCGACAAACCAACGTGGTACATGGTCGACATCAAATTGGACGAAAAACTTGAGAGCCCGGTGACGCTAAAGGCGATGCGAGAACGGGCTGGGTTGAAGGACATGGTGCTATTGCAAAAGGGCAGTCGACTGAGTGTTCAGCCGGTCAAGAAGAAAGAGTTTGACACAGTGCTGAAAATGGCGGGTGCTTGAGCGGGCTTGGATTGCTGATTTCGGCTAGGCAGAGCACAGACGCTTGTGTGGTACGATGATTCCACGTGGTATTCCACCTAGGCATCCACCTGGTCGGGTAGCGTGAAGATTGTCCGTTTTTAATTTTCTTGATGAGTCGTAGCGATGGATGCGAAACCGATGAACGCGAAACCAATGAACGCCGATCAGTTGAACGAAAAGTACCAGGTTGATGGCCTGCGATTCGTCGAAGGCAACGGCGGTTTGGTCAAAGCTGTCGTGGATACCAGTGTTTGCACCGGAGAAATCTACCTGCACGGTGCGCATGTCACTCATTTTCAGCCGGCCGGGCACCAGCCCGTGCTGTGGGTCAGTGAAAAGTCGGTATTTGAAGCTGACTGTGCGATTCGGGGCGGCGTGCCGATTTGTTTCCCTTGGTTCGGCCCGCGGGTTGGACATCCGCAAGCGCCCGGCCACGGTTGGGCGCGGACGCGGCCCTGGAACGTTGCAACAGTGTCGGTGCGAGAAGATGGTGCCGTTGAGATGGTGCTAAGCACCACGATTGAATCGTTTTTCCTGGCCTTCACCGTTCGCTTTGGCGAGACGTTGTCGATGGAATTGCAGGTGACGCTTTCGCCCGATGCCACCGCGCCGGTATCGTTCGAGGAAGCCTTGCACACGTACTTTGCCGTGTCGGATATCAAGGCCATCAAGATCAGCGGTTTAGAGTCGACGGAGTATCTCGACAAGGTCGACGGCGGCACAACAACAATGGAAACGGGATCGCCGATTCGTTTCGATGGTGAATGTGACCGGGTCTACTTGGACACGACGTCGACATGCCATTTGACCGATCCCGGCAAGAAGCGAACCATCGAGGTCTCGAAAACGCATTCTCACAACACCGTGGTTTGGAATCCGTGGATTGAAAAGAGTGCCCGGATGGCTGACTTTGGCGACCAGGAGTGGAAGTCGATGGTCTGTATCGAAACCGCCAATGTCGGTGACCAGACGATCGAGTTGTCGCCCGGTCGTTCGCATTCGATGACCGCCCGGATCGCGGTTCGTGAAATGAACAAGTAGACGCGTCTGGCAATTTGCCGCGACAGTTGTCTGAGATCGTCGTTTCCGAGCGATTGGCAAACAAAAAAAGGCACGCCACAGAATTCTGCGACGTGCCTTTTGTTTTTTAGTTGTCATCAACCGAAGTTGTCTGCAACACAGTCGGGGCGACATGATTCGAACATGCGACCTCCTGGTCCCAAACCAGGCGCTCTACCAGGCTGAGCTACGCCCCGTGTCGTTTGGCCCATCATTTGCAAATTGCTGATTGGACGGTTCGACGCGGACAGTTTGATTCGCTGGGCAACTTTTGGGAAGCCGTTTTCCTCAAACGTCCGCACAGATTAGCTGACGGACGGGTTTTGCGAAAGGTTCACTTCGAGGATGATTTTCGTATTCTTTTGACGGGCGATTTTTCAGGCCGGCCGACAGCAGCTCTGTGCGTTTTGAATACGGAATTTACGGCAAATGCGAATCTTGGTGACCGGCTGCGGCGGCTTCTTGGGCAGCGAAATTGTTCGCCAATTGATCGCTCGTGGCGAAGAAGTGGTCGGAATTTCTCGGAAAGATTATCCCGATTTGGTCCGAGCCGGCATGAAGTCTGTCCGTGGTGACTTGGCCGACGCGGACTTTGTTCGGTCGACGATCGCTGCGGACGATTCGGGCCGTCCGTTCGACGGCGTCGTTCATACCGCCGCGGTTGCGGCGGTTTGGGGGCCATGGGATTACTTTTATCGCAACAACACGTTGGCAACCGAAAATGTGATCGCAGCCTGCACGGTGGCTGGTGTCGAGCGGTTGATCTTTACCAGCAGCCCCAGCGTCACGTTTGCTGGCCAGCACCAGCGCGGTGTCGATGAATCGGAACCGTACCCCACGAAATGGTTGTGTCATTACCCGCATACCAAGGCGTTGGCCGAGCAAGCGGTCTTGGCGGCTGATCAAGCGGGCGGCATGCGGACGGTTTCGCTGAGGCCTCATTTGATTTGGGGCGAAAACGACCCACATTTGCTGCCTCGGATGCTCGATCGGGCTCGGCGCAAGCGGCTCAGGATCGTTGGCGACGGCAGAAACCGTGTTGATACGGTTCACGTCATCAACGCGGCGGCGGCTCATTTGGATGCATTCGACGCACTGGGACGCGATCCCGATCGGGCGGCCGGACGAGCCTACTTCATCGCGCAGGACGAGCCCGTGAATTGTTGGAACTGGATCGCCGAAATTTGCCGGATTGGCGGGGTAGAGCCGCCACAGAAACGGATCTCGGGACCGGCGGCGTACCGTCTTGGTGCCGTGCTAGAGGCGGCTTATCGAGCAATTGGCAAGAAAGACGAGCCGCCGATGACACGTTTTTTGGCTGCTCAGTTGGCCTGTGATCACTATTTTGATATCTCCGCGGCCAAGGATCGGCTGGGGTATCGCGTTCGGATCGGTGTTGACGAAGGACTCGAGCGACTGCGGACGTCGTGGCAGCAGAGTTAGGTCCGGCGGTTTGATCGGGCGGTTCGTTGGGGCGGGCCGTTGCCTAAAAAGGTTGGCGGCGTTAGCCTTTGCCGTTACTTTTGAGGGTACGATTCGGTACTAGGAGTCGCCCCGTCACCGTAACCAGAAATACAATTCCGTGATCGCACCCAGCCGCGCCTCCGAACTGCCAGATCATCAACGGATCGTTATCACCGGAATCGGTTTGACGGCTCCGAATGGAAATGATTGGCAATCTTACCGCAGCGCCCTGCTCGAAGGCCGCAGCGGCGTTAGCCCCTACGAAATCCGTTATTTCGGCAAGACACTGGCTGGAATCTGCGATTTTGACACGCTGCGTTATCAGTCCAAAAAAGACATTCGCCGCGGCACTCGCGCCGGCAGCGTTGGCGTCTACGCGGCCAACGAAGCCGTCAAGCACTCCGGACTCGACTGGGAAAACGTCGACAAGTCGCGAGTCGGCATCTACGTCGGTGTGACCGAGCATGGAAATGTCGAAACGGAAAACGAGATCTTTTTGATCAAAGGTTTCGACTACGACACGAGCTGTTGGTCGCACCACCACAATCCGCGGACAGTCGCCAATAACCCGGCTGGCGAAATCGCGTTGAACATGGGGATCACCGGGCCTCACTACACGATCGGCGCGGCATGTGCGGCCGGCAACGCGGGGCTGATCCAAGGTGCCCAGATGCTGCGGTTGGACGAATGTGACGTCGCGATTGCCGGGGGAACGAGTGAAAGCATTCACACGTTCGGAATTTTCGCCAGCTTCAATAGCCAAAACGCGCTGGCCACCAACGACGATCCAGCCAAGGCGTCTCGCCCGTTCGACGTCAATCGAAACGGAATCGTGGTCGCTGAAGGCGGATGCCTGTACACGCTTGAACGACTCAGTGACGCCAAGGCTCGTGGTGCCGACATCATCGGCGAATTGGTCGGATACGCGATGAATACGGACGCGACTGACTTTGTGCTGCCCAACCCTGAACGACAAGCCGAATGCGTCAACATGGCGTTGAAGCGGGCGGGATTGGCTGCCGACCAGATCGACATCGTCAGCACGCACGCCACTGGCACCAGCAGCGGTGATTCGCAAGAATGTTTGGCCCTTCGCAATGTGTTTGGGAATTGCACCAACACGCGGATCAACAACACAAAGAGCTACATTGGCCACGCGATGGGGGCGGCGGGTTCACTTGAATTGGCCGGTAACCTATCGTCTTTCCAAGACCGAGTGGTTCACCCGACGATCAACGTCGATGAACTGGATCCCAATTGTGCATTGCCCGGACTGGTTCTAAATGAATCGCAAGAGGTCGCCAAAGTCGACTATATCTTGAACAATTCGTTTGGAATGCTTGGCATCAACTCCGTCGTGATCATCGGCCGAGTTTGATCCCGCGTCCGATGCGACCAAGACTTCAACGCATTTACTTTCAACCTTTCTGAACATCCATCGTCGCAAGCCGACGTTTGGGGAGCCACCTAAGCGATGACGCCAGCCGAAATTCGAGACGAAATTCTAGACATCCTCGAGGACATCTCGCCGGACGACGACCTTGACGG
>JBAUHR010000673.1:0-10422 GCA_049680385.1 Rubripirellula sp.
GTGCCCATGAACGGTTTGCCATCCACGTTTGCGGGTGTTGGGATTCCAGCGAGCGACAGGACCGTGGGGCCGAAGTCAACGAACTCGACAAAACCGTTTGTTCGGTCGCCAAGCGAGCGGCTGGTCGCAGATTTGAATTGTTCCGGGACTCGCACGACCAACGGGACTCGCAAGCCTGATTCGTATACATAACCCTTCGATCGCGGCAGCACACCGCCGTGATCGCCGAAGTAAAAGATGAAAGTGTTCTCGAGCTCACCAGCTTGTTTCAGATCAGCAACGATTTTGCCCACGTGTTCGTCGACTTCCATCATCCTGTCGTGGTACCGAGCCCGCGTGTAACGAAACAGCGGTGTGTCGGGAAAGTACGGCTGCAGCTTGATTGAATCGGGGTCGGTCGTCGTCGGCTTGGACTGCACATGGGATTCGGGGAAATGCAAGCGGCTTTCGTGAGACACGCCGGTCGTTTCGACGTGAAAGAACGGAGTCGTTTTGGCGGGACGGTTCTTCCACGACGCACGGTTGGACGAATCGCTCCAGACGGTATCGGCGTCCCGATCGGCTGCGTTGTAGTCTTCTTTAGAATGGTTCGTCGTGTAATAGCCAGCTTCGCGAAGGTAGGCAGGGAACATCCGCACCGACTCGGGCATCGCAGCCAAGTGCGACCGGCGATGGAACTGGGTTCCGATACGCGGTCCATAGCAAGACGTGATCAATGTTGTTCGCGCGACCGAGCAGACCGGGGCGTTGGAAAACGCGCGGTCAAAGGTAATGCCGTGTTTGGCGAGCGCTTCGATATGGGGAGCCGGAGCACCGCTGGCGTCGAAGTGTCGAAGGTACTCGGCCGAGTTGTCTTCGGACATGATCCAAACGACATTTGGACGAGCCGGAGTTGTCGGCGTTTGCGCCTTGGCGACTGAATCCAATCCAATCATCCAAGCGATTGACAAAGCCAACATGAAGACGGATCGAGGGTAGAATCCGGCGCTGTTTGTTTTATTCAAGGTAAAAGGTCCGCCGATGCGAGTTCTAGAGTTGCAATGTTCTTGGTTTGGCGATTGTACGCGATCGGTATCGCACTGGGCGAGTGTTGCCGTTGCCCTGAGAGGTCGTGCAGTTATTGAGTCATTGTTTTGCAAGCGTTCACCTCATTCTCCCTTTGGCAGAGTCGAGCGTCAGCGAGGAGAGGGTTTAGTACTGCAATCCTCCGCTCGCTTAAGCTCGGCCCTCCTTGAAAAGAAGGGTGAAGTAAAACGGCACGACCTGATGATGGTGGTGTCGATGGTGGTATCGCTGGTGGTGGTTCACTGTGCACTGATTGGCGAAGTCGTGGCCGACGAGAAATCGCCGCCGGTGATTTCGCTGCGGACTCTGTTTCATCCCGAAGACAAACAAGACTTTGACGGACAGCTTCCCGCAACACACTGGATCGACGCGGTCGACGGCCGATCAGTCCTGTTGATCAAACGGGATAAGGTATGGATGCAGGTCCAGATTCCTGACCCGTCGAATCCAGACGCCGACCACTCGCCGTCCGAAAAGCCATGGCCGATCGTGGATCGGTTGGCGTCTCAGATTCAAAAACTTGACGGGATCAGTGTCGAACAGGCGGCCACGATTGCCAGTCGATCGATTCCGAAAATGACGCGAGCAACTGATGCGGTGCTGGTCAAGGTTGGCAAAGCGCTTGCGATCGCGTCGCCTGATCAACCGGCACGATGGCTGACACGAGACGGCGCGACTTGGAAAAACGCGACCATCGATTCGACCGCGCGGCGAGTGGCCTACACCGTCGATGGCGACTTGTTTGTTGTCGACACCACGTCGGGACTGACGATGCGATTGACCGATGACGCTGACGAAACTTTGTTGGATGGAATTCTGGATTGGACTTACCAGGAAGAAATCTTCGGACGGGGAAACTACCGCGGGTTCTGGTTCAGCCCGGATGGCGACTGGCTGGCGATGCTGCGGATCGACATTAGCCGCATCGAGCCCTACACACTTACGGACTCGACCAGCGATCGCGGCGCCGGGCTCGTCCGTCGTTACTCCAAGGCCGGTGATCCGATTCCGCAAGCCAAGTTGTTCGTTTGGGACTTGCGGCAATCGGCTGCTGGGCGAGTTCCGGCGGCACGGTTGATCGAATCGTCGGACTCAAGTGATGACGAGCGACCGGAAGCCCAACGGTTGATCACCGGTGTTTGGTGGCATCCGAATCAACTTCGGATGATGTTTTCAGTCAGCGACCGATTACAGACGTGGCGGGAAGTTCGTTCGATCGACACAGATTTCTTAGCAGGCAAAAAGAACGCCAGCGATCTGTTGCTGCGCGAGCAGAGCCCGGCTTGGGTCGAACCGCCCGCGGCACCGGGGTGGATGCAAGACGGCAGTTTCTTGTGGCAAAGCGAAGTGCCTAGCGGACGCAGCCGTCTGTATCAGGTTTCGCCCGACGGCAGCATCGTTCGCCCGGTAACCCCCGATACGTTTGACGTCACCGCTTTCAAGATTTCGCGAGACGAAACGCACGTTCTGGTCAGCGGCGATCGCGTGCGGGGGACGGTCGAGCAGCAGGTCTATCAAATTCCGCTGGCTGGTGTCGCCGAAGCCGGGCCAAGTTCGATGGCGCCTGCTGCGTTGGTGCAGGTAACGCGTGGATTCGGTTGGCACGATGTCGACATCAGCCCGGATGGGCAACAGTTTACGGATCGGTTCAGTACCCCCGATCGACCAGCCCGACTTGGCGTTCGGTCGGCTGACGGCGCGATTGACGAAACGCTGGCCGATTCCAAGCAGCGATGGACAGCACCGATCATCGCTCCCGAGCTGTTGACGATCATGACGGACGACGGAGTTCCGTTGCCGGCGATGCTGGTTAAGCCAAACTTGCCAGGTGACTCGGTACGTTTTCCGGTCGTCATCGAAGTTTATGGCGGTCCCCGTTCGCCTGTCGTTTCGGCCAAATGGGGCGGAACGAAAACGCTGTACCGTGAACTGCTCGCGCGTCGGGGCATCGCTACACTGGTCGTGGACAATCGGTCCAGTGCCGGTCGTGGCATCGCCGAGTCCTGGTCGATTCGCGGCCGATTCGGCGAAGTCGAGATGAAGGATCTTGGCACGGCGGTCGCCTGGCTGGGCCAGCAGAACTGGGCCGACACCGACCGGCTTGCCATTCGTGGCTGGAGCTTCGGTGGTTTTCTGACGCTGTACGCGATGACGCACAGCGATTCCTTCGCGGCCGGAATTGCTGGCGGATCGGTCACCGATTGGCGCGAATATGACTCGATCTATACCGAGCGTTACATGGGGTTGCCGGCGTCAAACGAAGCGGGCTACACGGCCGCAGCGCCACTGGCAAAAGCAGCCGATCTTAGCGGCAGTCTGCTGATGATCCATGGCGAGGTCGATGACAATGTTCACCCGTCAAACTCAATGCGAATGGCAAAGGCACTGCAAAAAGCAGGCAAGGACTTTCAGTTGATGATCTACCCCGGCGCCGCCCATTCGGTTTCGAGCCCGTCTCAGGTCTGGCATATGTCCGTGATGACGGACCGGTTCTTGTTGGATTCCCTTACGAACACCGGCAAATAGGCGGATATGAATTCGCGGCGTTGTCTTGTCGAAGTCTTGTCGAACAATCGTCCCGATTGTTCGACAATGACGCGTAAAAATGTCGCGAAAAGGGGGGGCCAGTGATCCGCGGCAAAAACGGAATCGCCTAAGCCGGACGTTCGCTTACGCGCCGCAGCTCTCGTGGGGTTCGACTTCATGCCTCAATCGACAAACCGCCAAGAGTTTCGGCCGCAACGGTGATTCACCGAAAATCGCACGCGACTTTTGCTACGTCCGAACCCGAAACATCAAGAGCCCTAGCCTGCTGGGCGAACTGGGCTGGCTGGGGCGATGTGAGTGACGCGACCGGCCCGTGAAGCCAGCAATTGGCGATTGCACGTATTTTGCCGTCTCGCAGGGCCGCCGGGCGACGGCGATTACTGCTGAATTGTGCCCAGAAATCGCGGGGGAAGCCCTGTACGCCACTGGGCCCCATCGCTAGACTACGCGGCTCGGCACTAGTTTCAAAACTAGCTGACGTGCAATTTTGATACCAAGTCAGTCTGACAAATTCGATAAACCAGAGGGTCCTATGTACGCCATCATCGTTGACGGTGGTCGCCAATATCGCGTCCAGCCAGGAATGGAATTGGATGTTGATTACCGCGAAATCGCTCAGGGTGAAAACCTGACGTTCGAGAAAGTTTTGGCCGTCAGCGGCGATGACGGTCTGAAGCTCGGCGCACCTACGGTCGCTGGCGCCTCGGTCACCGCTTCGGTCGTTGGCACGCAGATGGACAAGAAGATTTACATCCAAAAGTTCCGTCGCCGCAAGCACAGCAAGTCGCGTACTGGCCACCGCCAAATGCACACTCGCGTGCGGATCGAAAAGATCGCTGGCGTCTAGTCGGCAAACAATTGACGGGCGGCTGATCGGCCTCTCGAAAACACGGGTGAGCCGTTGGTCGTAACGTCTCGGCGACCGCAGAACGTCTCGGGGCCGCAGAAAGCCGCGGCCGCTTACGCATCAAAGCTCACCAAATCGATAAATCGGTAGCATGGTTTTTTAGCCACGTTTTGCCGATGGATTCTCGGTACCATGCGGCATGCTGGCGCGACATGCGATTGGGATGGGCCAGAGAACGGTCTTCCCACTGCTTTGATCCGCAAGTTTGCGGACAATTCGAGGTTCGCTTGCCATGTCCGTTGATGCTCTCTCTGATTTTGAGCTTGGCGAAGTGCTGGGCGTTGGCACGGTAGGCACGATCTATATTGCCACCGAAATTGCCACGGGCGAGCAAGTGGCACTAAAGAAATTGCACCCCGCAGTCAGTCAAGACCTGACAATTCGGGCTCGCTTTGAGCGAGAAATGCTGATTCTGTCGCGACTTCGGCACCCCAACATCATCGCCTATTACGGCGGTGGCGACGACCACGGAACGCTGTTCTATGCGATGGAATTGGTGCGTGGCGGCACGGTCAAGGATCTGTTGGAAAGTCGCGGTGCGTTCAGTTGGCCGGTTGTTGTCGAGTTGGCCAGGCAGATTTGTTCGGCGCTTCAGTACGCCCACAATCACGGCGTCATTCACCGTGATCTCAAGCCCGGCAACCTGTTCTTGACTCGCGAAGGCGAAGTGAAGTTGGGCGACTTTGGGATCGCTCGCGATTTGCGAAATGCGGATCTGACATCAACCGGGATGACCGTCGGCACGCACGCCTACATGGCCCCCGAGCAGATCACGGGCGACGCTTCGATCTCGGGTAAGGCCGATTTGTACGCCCTGGGGTGTTGCCTGTACGAGATGCTGGTTGGGCGAAAGCTGTTCAATGGCGAAAACTTTGCCCAGTTGTTCGAGCAGCACCTGCGGACGCCGCCGCCCCGCGCCCGCCAGTCGGTGCCGGATTGTCCGGTCGAGCTTGACGAAGTCATCAACGAATTGCTCGCCAAGCGTCCCGAAGATCGTCCGTTCAATGCTCGCAAGGTGCAGGCCGTGATGCTGCAGCTTGACGAGGCCTATCACACCCATGATTTGGCGACCCAAGCTGGTAGTGGCGTGGCAGGGGGGGATGTGGCAGGCGGTGATGTGGCAGCCGATCGTGTGGCTTCACGCGGCAGGCAGATTCTGGTCGAACAGATTCGCAACCGATCCGGCGGGCCCCCCGAACGAACGGTCAGTTGGTCGCGATTGGCCATTTTAGGTGCCCTGATTTTGGCGGGAATTGCGCTCGCTTCGGCACTTAGTAAGTAAAACAAGCTTCGCCAGCGAATTCGCGACAGCCTCGAATTTCAGTCTCCATTTTTCGGGGGGCCGTGAAGGGAACGGCACTGGCTGCTATTCTGCGGTTCTCGGATCACCGGTGTCCCAGCTTCCAATCGAGAAACGGCGCCGGCGAACGAACCCTCCATTCCTAAAGGAATCAACTGATGTGCCAACGATGCCTGATCGGCCCAGTGGCGATAGTGTTATCGCTATTCATTGTGCCTGCCTGCGTAAATGCCCAAGAAAAAGATGCTGCTAAAGTGGAACGAACTGAATCACAATCGATCGGATACTTTCTAGGCGTTTCCGTCGGCCAACAAATGAGCCAAAACGGATTCGAGCTTGGTGATATCGATATCGAAGCCATGTTGGCCGGATTCAAAGACGGCATCAACAAAGCCGAAGCCTCGATGAGCGACGACGAACTGCGCGAGACTCAGGCCCGAATTCAAAAATTGCTCGAAACCCGCCTGCGCGGCAAGGGGATCAACTACTTGGCCGCTAACGCCAAGAAAGAAGGCGTAAAAGAACTCGAAGGCGGACTGCAATACAAAGTTCTGACCGCCGGCGAAGGCGAATCACCGGCCGCAACCGACACGGTCAAAGTTCACTACACCGGAACGCTGATCGACGGAACGGTCTTCGACAGCTCGGTCAAGCGTGGCGAGCCAGCGACGTTCCGCGTCAACCAAGTCATCAAGGGATGGCAAATGGCGCTTCAAGAAATGAAAGTCGGCGACAAGTGGATGCTCTACATCCCGTCCGACTTGGCCTACGGCGAACGTGGCAGCCCAGGTGCGATTGGGCCACACGAAGTGTTGGTATTCGAAGTCGAACTGCTGGAAATCCAGTAAGCACCGTACGGAGGTAAGTGGAAAATATCACTCTTCCTCTGGGCGGACGCCGTAGCGGATTTCTAAACCAGGAAACACGGCTCAGTTGCAGAATCCGCGACGGCGTTGCAGCCGCAGGCGGCTTTGAACAAATGCGTACCTACTTGCCAATCATCACAATTGGCTCGACCGCTTCGTCGTTGTTGACGTAATTAATGTCTTTGTTGGCTTGGCCGTAAATGATGGCGTCCTTGCCATCGACTTCGTAATGGAACGATCCTCCGTCGAACGCTTGGGTTGCCGAAGCCGGCAATCCAACGTCGGCAAGTTTGTTCAGGCTTTCGGGCCACTCGCCAAACTTTGACCGGTACTGGCGAAGCGAGAAAACGGTTCGGGTAAAACGTTCTTCGTTCGCCATCCGGCGAATCGCTGCGGCGACGGCGGCGTAGGCAGGTGTGAACATGTCTTCGGCCCATTGGCTGTCGAGGAATGGGGCTTGAAGCCAGCAGTCGATTTCGATTTGTTTGCCACCGTCTCTCCAGGCTCGTTCGGTCTTTTCGACTTGGTCACGGTGGCGAGTCGTACCCGCATCGCGGATCGTGGCAACGCTGTGCTGGCGTTCAAAGGTTTTCCGCAGCATGCTGGGGGCGAATTGAAATGGCAAGTTCGACATTCCCGGCCGTTCCCCCATCCCCATCGAGATTAAATCGCCTTGTAACATGCCGGGAAGGATCGACAGCATTTCGGACTCGATCATTTGTCTCCACTCGGTGTTCCAGTTTGTACCGTTCACGGCGAACGGTTCAATCTCTTTTCGTTCGGCATCTGACCACACGCCAGCGGCGATCGAGTGACGCAGATCATCAAGGAAAACCGAACGGCAAGCGATGTGAACCAATTCGTCAACCAGGTAGATCGAATCGTGGTGGTTGCCAAACAATCGGTTCGATAGACGCAGTGACCCAATCGCTCGATCGTTGTCGCCCTGGTGAATTGCATCCAGGAATGAGTAGTGCAGCAGACGCGAAACACTGCGCGTTTGTTGGATCTCGTTGAGGTTTGTCCACGTTGATTGGAAGATGATCGGAACCCAGATGGTCCCGTTGGATTCAAGGAGTTTCTCCATTTGATCCAAAATCGGTTGAGCTTCTTCGGCGTATCGAGCCATCACTTCCGCAACTGGCCAGGATTGGTCCGGCGGAACCAGGTCACCGTACGACTCATCGTCGTGTGACCATGCGAACGGGCCGCCGAATCGCGAGTTGTGAGCTTCCGAAGCCGCCAGCACTGCCTTCCACGTCGCTGTCGATTCGTCGGAACTCAGTTCGTCATACCGCCGCGGCAACGTGGTGCTGTCGATCGCGTTGCGGTCGCCCAAGGCAGCCTCGATCGTGTCTTGAAGTCTCGCTTTTTCGCTGCGCCACTTGATCGCCGAGGCCGTGAACATGCCGCCAAGAGCGAGCAGCGGCAATGCGACGATCGTCAAGTACATGGCGTCGGTGGTCGTTCGTTGATGCTGGGTCATTGCACAGTCTCCGAGGCTGATTTGCCAGATTCGTTTTTCATTCGATCAATATCGTCTTCCCACTTCATGCCCCAGAACCGAGCAGCCGCGCCGGCGCTCGACCGGATCAGTTCAATCGCGGGGCGGTCGCGAAGTCGCGGCGCGTAGGGGCCATATTCGAAAGGCACCGACGGCGCCATTTGCAGTTGATGCATCTGGACGAGCCAGTCACCTTTGAGGGTGCCAACCGTCGATTTGCCGTCGAGTGCTTGCAGCGCGGTTGTCACGATCGCTTCGGCTCGCGGCTTTCGGATCCAGTCCACCAAGTACGGTGGTTGAAAGTCGAGGCCGCTGTCGATGACATTCGACTTGGAAATACGGCGGCTGAACTCTTGGGCCGCCCAGCTTCCAAGTACGGCGCCGCGACGTGACTTTGCTCGTGCCGTTTTGTTGGGCAAGTTCTTCAGCGTCGATAGATACGCCGGGCTGGACGCTTGCTCTGCGACAGCGGGCAACTGCAGCGTGTCGGCAATCCAGATCTCGACCACATCGGCGACGTCTTGATCACGCCACGAGACGCTCAGCCTTAGTGAACGCGAAATCTCCGATGCAGCGACTAGCCATGGGGAAAACGCGTCCCAGTTCCCGCTTGATTCGAAATTCATTCGCTCGAGTATCAAGCGGCTGAAAATCGTGTCGACATTGAACTGGTCCGCTGTCGCGGGAACATCGCTCCGGTTGCGTAGTTCCGCTAGTGTTGGAATGAACGTGGCGGGGGTTTGCGGTTCGTTGTCGAGCCAGCGGGTAACCCGATCGACCGTGACACGTGAATCGAGTTGGTTCGACTTAAAAATGTCGGAGTCTCGCCGGTTGAGCGACAAGACATACGGCACGGCGACAGATTTGCGTAGTCGCTGGCCTTCGCGGAGTAATTCGTTTCTCGTTTCCGACGCCATGCCAGGCACTTGTGAAATTTGCCAAGCGGCGTGGATGACTGGCGCACCAAAGATGATGCCGGCGACCGCAGTTGCCCAAACAAACGACAAGGGCCGGTCGCGTTGGTCCATGAATCGCGGCATCAGCCACCATGTCGCGAACATAGGAACCAGTGACACTGTCGCTAGTACCCACGCCGGAGTTTGCAGTGCAAAGGAAGACCAGATCAACCAACCCAGTACGACGGCGGCCAATATCGGGCTAACGATGACGGACAGCACGAGTGTTCGAAGCAGTTGGCTGGTCCACTGCGATACCGAATACATCACCCAGCCCATCATGGCGATCGTCAGTAGTGATGGCACAAGAAAAGGGTTGCGTTGGGTCTCGGCCGACTCGGCGCGCCACATCGAAACGATCGTGTAGACGATCAAGCAAAATGCGAACGTCGAAAGTGGCACCGCGTGGCGGGCCAAGTAAACCTTCGTCGGCGAAACTCCGCGATCAGCAAGGAATCGTAATCTCGCGGCCGATCCGTCGTTTTGGAATACCAGGACGCCTAGCCAAGCGATCGCCAAAGGACCAAGTAAAATTAACAGTGGCGCAAAATTTGTTGCAACGCTCCTGCTCTCGCCCTGTGGCAAGGTCAGAGGAACGATCAAGCCGACCAACACCATCGCGACCGTGATTGCAAATGCAATGGGCGCCGAACGAACCGATTGCCAAATTATCGACGACCACGAAGAACCCAGCATGGGCGCCGATGACCAGAACGAAGCCGGTTGGCCGGTGGTCTCTCTGGCCAGCGTTTCTTGTTCGTCCGCAATTTGGGGTAGCAACGTCGTCATTGCAGCGCGCTGCGATCGCCATCCAATCATGCCCGTCAGGATGGCCGTTAGCACAAACGTTACGCCTTGTAGATCGTAAGTGCCGTGATTGCTATTGCTCAGGACGTTGAATGTCTCCCGGAATGCCTCGGTTAATACGGCCGGACCACAGGCGAGCGCGATCAGCAGTACGATGGCGTGAAATTGGTCTTTGACTCGCCACGCAGTATAGAAGCCGCAAAGCATCAAGTAGACGCTGAACAGAAACCAAAGTGGATAGCCGATCGCCGAACTCGACACCCCCGGGGTTCCCGAAATCCGCCATCTTGATCCGACCCCGCCACCCTGGTCTATCATTGACAAACACAAAGCCGCAAATCCCCACATGATGGCCAGCCCGACTGCGGCGACGACCTCTTTGGTCGTCACCCACTGGCCAGGCGAAAGCGGCAACGATGACATCCACTCAATCGTCCGCATCTCGCGTTCTTGTCCCACCAGCACTGCGC
>JBAUHR010000674.1:0-9003 GCA_049680385.1 Rubripirellula sp.
TTCTGGATGCGATCGACCTTTCGCTCGCCGCCAATCGCCCCGTTTATGTTCACTGCTTCGGCGGCATGGGACGAACGGGATCGGCGATTTGTTGCTGGCTTCAGCGGCATGGTCTTGTATCGCCCAAGAACGTGCTGGGCGTGCTGACACAGTTGCGACAAGCGGACGTAGAACGAGCGAGTTGGAAAGCACCGGAAAATGAAACGCAGGAGAACTTCGTTCTGTCGTGGACCAAGAAACAAAACAGCTAGCCATGACCAGACTCAACGTGCTGTTTGTATGCAGCAAGAACCAGTGGCGGAGTCCAACGGCGGAGGCGATCTATCAGCGCGATGAGCGTGTGTCTGTTCGTTCGCGCGGCACGGCGAAGGCGGCGGTGCAGACGATTCGTTCAGACGACATCATTTGGGCGGACGTGATAATGGTGATGGAAGACAAACATCGTCAGCGGATCTTGGCCGACTTTCCTGGCGAAGCGAAGTTTAAGCCGATGCACGTGTTAGACATTCCGGACGACTATCAATTCATGGATGACGAGTTGGTGGAGTTGATCCGGACGGCAGCGGAGCCGATCATTGAGACGAAGCTGAAGGCTTAAGCAATCGGTGGAACTGAAAGTCCAATACAACCCGAGTGCGTGTAACTACAACCGGTGGTCTGTGATGCCAGTGTTGACTACACGGATGAACGAGGCATTTTGGATCGTGTTGGATACGACTCGGGATACGGGGAACACCGCAACGTGTCAGTGCTTCGCGAGTCGGTCGAAGATAAGAACCGAATGCTGGTGTCGTCCACGGGCGTTTTCAAAGACGCGATGGGAAACAAGGCTGGAATCGTGGTCGCCCCAACCACTAACTTTGCCGACTTCGAACACCACGAAGCCGATGGTCGACTGCGCGGCAGCGACACGGATGAACTTGAGGACAAGTGAACCATTAAGCTTCTTGCACTCGGGCCATCACACGCTTCCATGCCAAGGACCGGGCGAGGTCTAGCGCTGTCATTCCATTGCCAGCCCTCTTCTTTGAATCCGCTCCACTTTTCAAGCATACATCGACGCCGTCCCATGAGCCCGCTAATGCTAATTGATGCAAGAACGTGAACCCGTGGGCGTCATCGGCCTGGTCCAACATTTCGGGATTCTCTTGCAACGCTTGCTCGAACGACTCGCGCATATTCACCGACATCGGATGTTCGGTTGCGGCGACCTTCTTGTAGTCCTGAGGTTGTTGTGGCACCTTCTTGAATCTTGAAAACAGTCCTTTCTTCTTTGGTGCCTCGTCGCTGATGTAGCTCATTGGTACCAAGGGGACAACTCCAACATCACCAAAGTCATGTCCCCAAGCGGCGTCATGCTGTTTGCGTTCACTCGCACTCATGCGACTTCGCATCAGGTCGACCGTGAATCCGCCGCAAACCTCTCCCATGCAAACGTACATCCAGTCACCAACCTGCTTGCCGGGTATTTTCACTTGCTGGCCCTCTTGATAGGACTTTAGCGAGTGAGGCGTATTGATCAGCGTGCCTTGGACTTGCCGACCATCGAAGTCGATATCAATCAACCACATATGTTCGACTTCAAGTCCACCCGGGTTCGCCGCCCGAATCTCGGGCGGATCAAACAAAGACGCTTTCACTGCGGCTAGCTCAAGTCCGGGAACGATACGGCGTTGCTCCCAAGCCATCTCACGCCAAAAGTACTTGAAAGTCTGACGAGCTTTCTTGCTCGCCTCCACCATCTCTGGATCATCGCCCGGAGAAATAAATACGTGAGGATCGTCGCTCATGGTTGGTACTCACTCCAACGTACGGAAACTTATAGACATTTTCGAGGCGACTCGCCAAACGCATCGCCCGAGGTGAAACTAAGATACAGCGTCCAGACGCCTGCATGTGCTTGACAACAGTGGAGGCATCGAAGAGCCCCCTTTCCTGATCCTCGCGTTTCCTCCGTGATTCCCAGGGTCGAATTGTTTCTAGCGGCGGAGATTTGCGATGTGAAGATTCAACAGCTTGATTTGTATTTCGCGAACTTGGGCGAGTGCCAGTGCGTTATGCTGCGTTTCATCTCAAACTTCTGTCCCCCCATTTCGTGAATCGCCCGTATGACTATTCGTTCGCGCTGTATGCGTCTGCTCGCTGGATTTGTCGCCGTTTGTGTTGTCGGTGGGCTTGCCAGTGCTCTGCCCGTTGTCGCCGACGACTGGGCACAGTTCCTTGGGCCGGAACGAAATGGCACGTCGGCGGAAATCGAATTGGCAGATTCGTTGGACGACGTCAGTGTCGCTTGGCGAGTGCCTGGTGGTGTCGGGATGTCGGCTGTTGCTGTCGCCGATGGAAAGGCAATCACGATGTACAACGAAGGCGACTGGCAGATGCTGGTGGCACTTGATGCCCAGACAGGCGAGGAGATTTGGAGCGTTCCGGTCGGCGCTGTTTACAAAAATGGACAAGGCGACGGGCCGCGAGCCACGCCGACGATTAGTGGTGGCACGGTGTACGCGATGACGGGCGACGGAACGCTGGCTGCTGTGTCACTGGATGCTGGAAAGTTGAAGTGGAAATCAAACGCATTTGCCGGCGGCGGCGCAGCATCCGAGTACGGCATGTCGTCATCGCCATTGATCGTCGGATCGAATGTGATCGTTCACGCCAATACGGCAAGCGGCACAGTCGTTAGTTTCGACGCCAAGAACGGCGACAAGGTTTGGGCAGCCACGTCAGGCGCGGCTGGCTATTCGTCACCAACGCTTCTTGAAGTGGGCGGCGTCGACCAAATCGTTAGCTTCACCGGATCAGCGATCCACGGCATCGATCCGGCCGGCGGTCGTGTGCTTTGGAGCTATCCATTCAAAACGCCGTACGACTGCAACACGGCATCGCCGATCAACGTCGACGGCGGCGTGTTCCTATCGGCGGGCGAAAACCATGGCTGCGTGTTGCTGGACATCAAAAACGGTGGCGGAAAATATTCTGTGACCGAGCGGTGGTCATCGGTCGACACGAAAAGCGTGTTGCGAAACGAGTGGCAAACGTCGGTCGTCGTCGACGGGCACTTGTTCGGATTTGACAATGTCGGAAGTGCCGGCCCGACCACTCACTTGTCGTGCGTCCGAGCGTCGACCGGGGAAACGGTGTGGAGCGAAACCCGATTCGGTAAAGGCAATCTAACGCTTGCTGACGGCAAACTTTGGATCACGACGATGAAAGGCGAATTGGTGCTCGCCAAGGTTTCCCCCGAGGGCTACCAAGAGTTGGGCCGCAAGCAGCTATTCGCAACCACGCGTCAGTCCCTTTCGATCTCGGACGGCAAAGGCTACATCCGTGACGATGCAGAAATCATCTGCCTGAAACTTAAGTAGATAGGCTGCCCAAAGTTACGATCTTAAATGAATGAGACAGATAAGTTTGTCCCAATCAACTGCTGCTTCATCCCGTCAATTCGATGCCTTCGTGCGTGCGGAGACATCGCCATCCTAAGAGCCATTGACTGATACCGATATGATCAAAACACAGACGCGTCTAAGAGTCGCTTCAAGACGCCCCAATTCTGGAAGGACATGGCTCGCGACATCGGCCGCGATTCTTCTGCTCGTAGGATTCGCCAGCAACTCATTTGGTGAGGACACCGATCTTTCATCGCCTGACTCAGTTTTTTGGAAGTCCGTGTACTCCGATAACCATGTGCTCGACATTCAGATCACCGTAACCGCGGACAACTGGCAGAAGATGCAGCCTGAACAACAGGGGCGTGGTGGACGCGGCCCAGACGCGCGTGGTATCGGCCCCGATGGACCGCCGAATCGCCCACCAGGCGCCGACGGTGATCAGCGGCAAGGTCGGCCTCCGCAAGGTGGACCACCCCAGGGCGGACCACCGCAGGGTCGTGGCGGTCCACCGCCAGGTGGTGGCGGCCCAGGTGGTAGCGGCCCAGGGCGTGGCGGTCCTCCGCCTGGTGGCCGCGGCCCAGGTGGTGGTCCAGGTGGTGGTGGTCCAGGCGGTGGCACTGAATTTACCTACGTCAAAGCACAGATCGTCGTTGATGGGGAAAAGTACGCTGACGTAGGACTGCGTTTCAAAGGCAACTCGTCCTATCGAGTGTCGTCGAACAGCCTCAAGCGTCCAATGAAGATCGACATGGACAAATACAGCAAGAAGCAGTCGCTGCATGGTCGAGACAAGCTGAACCTGTCCAACGCGATCTTCGACTCGGCGTTCATGAAAGAGAAACTCGCCTACGAACTGTACCAATCGGCTGGCCTGGCAACTCCGGGAGTCGGTTGGGCGAACGTGACCATGACGGTCGCTGACAAGACGGTTCCGCTGGGCATCTATGTCGTCATCCAACAAGTCGATCGCCCATTCTTGAAACACCATTTCGGTGCCGATTCCCAAGACAGCCTTTTGATGAAACCGGAAGTCGGTCAATGGCAATATCTTGGGGACACGGCCGAAGATTACGCGAGCTACGACATCAAGTACGGCGAGGAAAACGCTGAACAGTTCAGGCAATTTGGTGAGCTGATGAAGTTGATCGAAGACGGTTCGGACCGTGAATTCGAATCCGAGATTGGCAAGCGTTTTGATTTGCCACAATTGGCCGGCTACCTTGCCGCGACATCGCTGTTGTCCAGCCTCGACAGTTACGTGGCATCACCGCACAACTATTATCTGATGCTGGACAAAGCCGACGGCAAAATGCGAATCTTGCCATGGGATCTGAACGAGAGTTTTGCAGCAAACACACAGGGTGGCAGCCTGGAACAACTCGTCGATTGGGACATTGACCGCCCCTGGGTCATGGATCACCAGTTGCTTGTTCGCTTGTTTGAAACCGAGGACTTCCCGGCGATGTACCGCACAGCACTTACGAACCTGACGAAGGAGTTCACCGAGGAGAAACTCTTTCCACGAATCGAAGAGTATCGAAAAGCGATCGCGTCCCATGTAGGCAAATACAAAGCGGGACCTGGCACGAAAGGTTTAGAAGCGGGGATTGACGGAGACCAACAGGGAATCAACCGTTCGGTCGATCGACAGGTGCTGGCGATTAAGCCCTTCATTCGACTTCGTCACAAGTCGGTCACGGCACAGTTGGCTGGTGAACGAGAAGGACAAACGATTTCGGGGCAACGAGGACGACGGTAAACGGCCAAGTACGCGAAGTCCACGATTCATTGCTTGAGAGTCGCTGAGAAGCGCAGAGCAACTCTGTCCGAACGAACCGACAGATGCAGGTCATTCGGAAAGTCGGGCGTCCGGCACCAATAGCACGACTCGGATTTGTTCTGGCGATTCGATTCTGGCGATGGATGGAGGCCTGCGAAATCGGTATCCTAACGCGTGTGAACTGGAGTCCAGCTTTCTTATCACCGCCCGAACCTATGCCTGCCATCAAAAAACTGCTTGTCGCGAACCGTTCAGAAATTGCCATCCGAGTCTTTCGAAGTGCCAGTGAAATAGGAATCCGCACAGTTGCGATCTATTCGCACGAAGATCGCTACGCACTGCATCGGTTCAAAGCCGACGAGGCTTACAAGATCGGCAAACAGGGTGAACCGATTCGAGCGTACTTGGATATCGAATCCATCGTGGGACTGGCCAAGGACGTTGGCGTTGATGCCATCCATCCAGGTTATGGATTTCTTTCCGAGCGAGCTGAGTTTGCAAAGGCATGTGCAGAAGCCGGCATTAAGTTCATTGGCCCGTCGGTCGAGTCTTTGCAGGGACTCGGTGACAAGACATCCGCGCGGGCGATTGCGATCCGAGCTGACGTGCCAATCCTGGGTGGAACTCAAGGTGCGGTCGATGATTTGACCGAAGCACAGGCGGCGGCAGAGAAAGTCGGTTTCCCCGTGATGATCAAAGCCTCGCACGGCGGTGGCGGACGCGGCATGCGAGTCGTCCGAAAAGCAGACGAGTTTGCTCACGCATTTGAGAGTGCCCGCAACGAAGCGTTGACGGCATTCGGCAATGCCGAAGTGTTCATCGAAAAATTCATTGCTCGTGCCAAACACATCGAGGTTCAGTTGCTCGGCGATGAACACGGCAACTTGGTACACCTTTTTGAACGAGACTGTTCGGTGCAGCGACGGCATCAGAAAGTCATCGAACTTGCACCGGCACCGGACCTCAGCGAACCGCTGCGTCAGGGCATGCTAGAAGCGGCACTGAAGATCGGACGCGAGTCCAACTATAGCTGTGCCGGAACGGTTGAGTTCTTGGTCGATGCGGACGAACAGAAGTTCTATTTCATTGAAGTCAATCCGCGGATTCAGGTCGAGCATACCGTCACCGAAGAAGTGACCGGGATCGACATTGTGAAGTCACAGATCATGGTGGCGCAAGGCAAAAAGCTTTCGGATCCCGAGATCGACATTCCGTCACAGGACTCGATCAAGCTAAACGGCTTCGCGCTGCAGTGCCGCGTCACGACGGAGGATCCCGGAAACAACTTCATGCCCGATTATGGTCGCGTCGCCCACTATCGGTCCGCCAGCGGCATGGGCGTTCGGCTGGACGCGGGCAGTGCGTTTTCCGGAGCGGTCGTCAATCCGTTCTATGATTCGCTGTTGACCAAGGTCACCGCACGCGGTCGCAACTTCGAAGGCTCCATCGGCATCATGAAACGGGCGCTTCGTGAGTTTCGTATTCGCGGCGTGAAAACCAATATTCCGTTCTTACTAAAAACGCTATCGCACCCCACCTTCACCAGCGGAAACTGCACGACCAGGTTCATTGACGAAACGCCTGATCTGTTTCAATTTGATGCGAGACAAAATCGCGCCACCAAGGTGCTGACCTACCTCGCCGAGACGATGGTCAATGGATGCGACTTGGTGAAAGATCGGCCGCTGGCGATGCGCCGCGAACCGGCACCGCTGCCGAAGGTGGATCACAGCCAACCGATCCCGAAGGGTTCACGCGACAAGTTCAAAGAACTAGGGGCCGAAGGATTCTCGAAATGGATCCGCGACGAAAAGCGGCTTCTGATCACGGACACCACGTTCCGCGATGCTCACCAATCGCTGTTGGCGACTCGGATGCGGACGTATGACCTATTGCAGATCGGTGACGCCTACGCTCGCAACTGCAGCGACCTGTTCAGTTTAGAAATGTGGGGCGGCGCGACGTTTGATACGTCGATGCGATTCTTGAAAGAATGCCCGTGGCAACGACTCGCCGATTTCCGTGCAAAGGTGCCTAACATTCTGACACAGATGTTGTTGCGAGCTTCCAGCGCTCTGGGCTACACCAATTACGCTGACAACGTTGTCGCAGCCTGCGTCAAAGAGTCGGCGCAGTGCGGCATGGATCTGTTCCGTGTCTTCGATGCGCTGAACTATGTGCCCAACATGAAAGTCGCGATGGAAGCGGTGATCGAAAGCGGCATGCTTTGCGAAGCGAGTCTGTGCTATAGCGGCGACCTGACCAATCCGCACCGCAACAAGTACGACATGAAGTACTACGTCGGGCTTGCCAAGGAATTGGAAAGCATGGGCGCTCACATTTTGGCGATCAAGGACATGGCCGGTCTGTGCAAACCGGCCGCCGCCTCGGCACTGGTGAAGACGCTGCGAGAAGAAGTCGGAATTCCCGTTCACTTCCACACACACGACACGGCCGGCATTCAAGCCGCGTCAATCCTAGAAGGCAGCAAGGTCGGCTTAGACATCGCTGATTGTGCGATGGCGCCCCTGTCAGGCGGAACCAGTCAGCCCAACCTGAACACCATCGCGGAAATGCTGCGTTACGGCGATCGCTGCACGGGTCTGAATACTGAATCCATCGACGCGGTGGCGGACTACTGGCGTGCGACCCGCGAGTTCTATACGCCGTTTGAAAGCCAGGTGTTACCAGCGACGGCGGACTTGTATCAGCACGAAATGCCGGGCGGGCAGTACACCAATCTGTTCCAGCAAGCTCGTGCCCTTGGCTTGGCGGATCGTTGGGCGGAAGTCTGTAAAGTCTACGCAGGGGTGAACCAGTTGTTTGGCGACATCGTCAAGGTGACGCCGACCAGCAAAGCAGTCGGTGACATGGCCTTGTTCATGGTCGCCAACGAACTGACCAACGAAGATGTCCTGAATGCCGATCGCGACATCGCGTTTCCGGCCAGTGTCATCGACCTGATCGGTGGCGGAATGGGGCAACCGCCTGGTGGATTCCCACAAGCTGTTAAGGACCGTGTTCTGCTAGGCAAAAAGGAGTTCGACGGACGCCCCGGCGAAACGCTGCCGCCAGCCGACTTTGATGCCGCCCGAACGAAGGTCAAGGAACTTGTCCAACGTGCCCCGCTGGAACGCGAAGTCGTGCAGTGGTTGTTGTACGAGCGAGTGTTCGAGGACTTTGCTGCTCACCAACTAAAGTTTGGTGACGTCAGTATCTTGCCAACACCAAACTTTTTCTACGGCTTAGAACTGGGTGAAGAAATTGCCATCGATATCGAAGAAGGCAAGACTCTCATCATTCGATTCCTAACCATTGGCAATCCGCACGCCGATGGGACGCGAACGGTTTTCTTTGAACTCAATGGCCAGCCGCGCGAAGTCACCATCACCGACAATAGTTTGGAATCAGACGTCGTCAAAGCAGTCAAAGCCGATCCATCGAACAAGGGCCATGTCGGCAGCACGATGCCAGGCATGGTCGTGGCTGTCGCCGTGAAGCCAGGCGACGGAGTCAAAAAGGGCCAGAAACTGCTAACGCTCGAAGCGATGAAAATGGAAACGATGATCAACGCCGAACACGACGGAAAAGTTACCGAAGTCCTGATCAAAAGCGGGGCCCAAGTCGAGACCGGCGATTTGCTGGTTGTGATTGAGTGACGCAGAAACGTTAGGGTCGAGCGGAGAATCAGTGGCGTAGCTTCCAGCCAATTGTGTTCGGCACGACGGGTGCCCAGTGAAGCGTTTTGGCAGTTTAGCATCTGGTGACGATATCGACCTAAGCTTCACTTGATCAACATCTGACGTAGTGGTAACTCGGCAAGAGTTGCGT
>JBAUHR010000675.1:0-1894 GCA_049680385.1 Rubripirellula sp.
ATCGCAAGAACATCGAAACGCTGACGGGAGACTTGATCGTCGACATCGTCGTCTATCCGCCCGATCGACGCCGGCGCGATGTCGATAACTGCTTGAAGGCGATGTTGGATTCGATGCAGTGGGGCGGTGCGTACGAGGACGATAGCCAGATCGTGCGGTTGACGATCGAGAAACGGGAGCCGGCACCGAAAGCGGGCAACGCCGAAGTTGTCATTCAACGCATCCCTGCACCGATCGGGAAAGCTGGCTTTCGGTCATGCTTGCGCTGCGACGAGGCCTTTGTTTCCACCGGGCCTGGCAATCGCATCTGCGAGAGCTGCACTTTCATCAATGACCTGTTGCCACCGGCACTACCAATCGAGCGAGGTAGCAAGCGGCACAACGGGGAGTTGATGTGATGAAACTGCGTTCCTACCAGCAAGCCGCCGTCGATGCGGTCTACGATCATCTGCGAAACCGTGACGACAATCCTGTTGCGGTCTTGCCGACGGGGGCGGGCAAGAGTCTCGTGCTAGCGAAGATCGCGTCCGACGCCGTGACGCAATGGAATGGTCGCGTATTGATCTTGGCGCACGTCAAAGAGTTGCTCGAACAGAACGCCGACAAGGTTCGCCGTCTGTGCCCCGATATCAAGGTCGGTCTGTATTCGGCGGGCCTGAAGAAACGAGACACAAAAACGCCAGTTCTGGTCGCCGGCATTCAAAGCATCTACAAGCGAGCGTGTGACCTCGATCCGTTTGATCTGATCGTCGTGGACGAAGCCCATTTGATTTCAAAGAAGGGCGACGGCATGTATCGGCAGTTCCTGGCCGACTGCAAGGTTATCAATCCGCACGTTCGCGTGATCGGCCTGACTGCGACGCCGTTCCGCCTCGATTCCGGCATGATCTGCTCGGCGGACCATTTTCTGAATCAAGTCTGTTACGAAATCGGTATCAAGGAATTGATCCGCGACGGATACCTGAGTCCGCTCATTTCTAAGGCCGGCGTGAATCGAGCCGATTTTGGTGGCCTCCATCTACGCGGTGGCGAGTTTGTCAGTGAGGAAGTGGAGTCTTTGGTCAACGACAACGCCCTCGTGTCGGCCGCGTGTGCCGAGATCGTCGAACTGACGGCCGACCGCCGGGCAGTGCTGATCTTCGCGTCGTCCGTCGCACACGGGCGGCGTGTCGTTGAAGTGTTGCAGGTAAACCACGGTATCGAGTGCGGTTTCGTGACTGGCGAGACACTGGGGGGCGAACGAGACGAATTGTTAACCCGATTTCGTGGCGATGCTCCGACATCGTTGATCGAAACCGAACCGCTACGTTTCCTTTGCAATGTGAACGTGCTCACCACCGGGTTCGACGCACCGCGAGTCGATTGCGTGGTGATGCTGCGTCCCACGATGTCGCCTGGCTTGCTCTACCAATGCGTCGGCCGCGGCTTTCGTTTGCATCCCGACAAACAAGATTGCCTCGTCCTCGACTTTGGCGGCAACATCGAACGTCATGGACCGATCGACCAGATCAAGCCGAAGGACAAAGCCAAACGTCCGGACCAAGGTCCACCGGCGAAAGAGTGTGAAAAGTGTCACGCCCTCGTTGCATGTGGCTATGCCAACTGTCCCGAGTGCGGTCATCCGTTCCCGCCACCCGAGCGAGAAGCTCATGATGCCGAGGCAAGCGAGGCCGGAGTATTGTCTGGCGAGGTCACCGACACCGAGTACGACGTTCAAGACATCATCTATCGCGTCCATCGCAAACGTGATGCAGACGAAGACGCACCACGATGCCTGCGCGTCGACTACATGATCGGCCTCGAACGTTGGCAAAGCGAGTTCATCTGCATCGAGCACTCCGGCTACGCGAGACGAAAAGCTGAAGCATGGTGGAGTGATCGCTGCCTTGATCCC
>JBAUHR010000676.1:0-2871 GCA_049680385.1 Rubripirellula sp.
CATCGGTGCTGGCCAAGTCACAACCGTAGATCAACAAATCGGCGTCGGCGTCCATCGAGTCGGCCCACGACGCGATTTCGCCAGCGCGACCGTCAACGCTGGACAGATTCAATTCGGCGTTGCCCAACTGGATGCCGCTGCCGTCGCCGTGCGAAACCAAGTGAATCGCGTCGACGCTGGAGAGTTGGTTCAGTGCTTCGGTGATCTGTGTCACGCCATCACGGTTGCTGGCGATTTCGATCACCATCCACTGCGTGTCTGATTGTGAATCATTGTCGCCCGAGATCAGGTCGTTGATCAGCAGATCGGCATCGTCGACACCTGCGTCAATGAAGACGACTTCGATGGGACGAGTTGGATCGAGCGTTTGGGCGTCCAGCACTCCATTGCCAAAGGGTGACGGATTTTCCTGTTCGGCGGATTGTGTGGATGGAGCTTCCGTCGAATCGGTCGCTTGCCCATCAGCGTCCAAAGCATCGAACAAAAGCGCATCGACAGACGGAGCTTCCGCGCCGGAATTTCCGTCCGCCGCTTCCAGGCCTTCGCCACTCAGCAGGGTGCGGTCTTCAAGTCGGTAGAAGTCAAAATTACGTGGCATCTTGGCAATCTTGTTCGATTAGGCAAAAGAATCGGCGCGCAGGTTTCCCCTAATCAACTTCGGTATTTGATATCAACCGTAGGCAACTTGTCTGATTGAAGAAAGCAGGATGAAGGAGGCACCTCTATCGAACAGGCCAACTGTAACGATTGCGCGGGATTCAGTTCCCACTGCGCTACCTAGCAATTGGCTGGGGGACGCGTGGGTAGTTGCCCATGCATCCGAGTGACAGGCCGTCATGGATTGTGGTAATCCGCAGAGTATTGCGAAGGCGGAACTAGCAACGTCGATCAAGTGAGATCGTTGCGATCACCAGAGTCGTTCTGTGCAGCTTGTCACGTGCGAACGTAGGCAAACCTTGCGGGTTACGTTCGGTGTTCGCGTTCTACCGATTGCTCCAAAGTGGGATAACCCCCGAAGGATACTTCGGCACAATCGAACCAACCGGACGTTGGCTGTTGGCCGATCTAAACCCATACCTACGGGGATTCTGCGCCGAAAATGCAATCCTCAATTCACCATACGAAATGCTTGTGAAAAGCGACTTACAACGTCAACGTCTCATCCGATCGATGATCAGGCAACTGATCATTGCGGGGACGGTATGCGCGTTGACGGTCAGTCAATCACCTCTTTTAGCAGACGATTGGGTGCCAACTGAATTGCGACAACAAGCGTTCAACGCTGAATCATCACAGCAGCAATCGAACCACCAGACGCCTCCTAACGATGGGCACAAAATACAAAAACCTCCATCGCAAAACTCTGCGGCACCCGCACGAATCGCCGCCACACCGCCCATGCAATTGTCCGATGCGAAGGCACAGCAGCTCGGCACAGCATTACCGACTCCGCCAAGTCCAGTGGCACAGCAATTCCAAGGCGCTCCAACCGGTCCGGCCAACGAAACGCAGGTGGTTGGACAGCTGCTTTGGTGGAACGACTATGTCAACGATCCCGTGCTGCAGCGACCGCAATGGGTGAGCTTTGATTTGGAAACCGTCCTGATCGACACGCTTCGCCACAGCCCGCGGATCAAAGGCGTCACGCATCAGGCAAGTTCGTCGTTGGAACGCATTGTCCAACAAGACGCCGCCTTCGACTCCAATGTGTTGTTCAGTGGAACCGGCGGTCGAACGAACGATCCGGTTGGGAACACGTTGACGACGGGCGGCCCAAGTCGTTTGCAAGAAGACAGTGCATCGGTACGTGGCGGGATCGCGAAGAATGGTCGTCGCGGATCACAACTGGGCTTAACGCAAGAGTTAGGCGTCAAGAGCAGCAACAGCACGTTCTTTATTCCCGAAGACCAAGGCGATGCGAGACTGAGTCTTAGTCTGACGCAACCATTACTGGATCGCGGCGGTCAAGTTTACAACGAACGATTGCTGACGCAGGCCCGCATTGACAGCCGTGTCACTTGGCAAGAGATGCGTGCGGATGTGGAATCACGAATCGCCGATGTGATGACCGCCTACTGGCGGCTTTACGAAATTCGATGTCACCTGTTGCAACAGCGTCAGCTACTGCAGCGTGGCCAGGCGATCGAGCAAATGTTGATCGGGCGAAATGGTTTTGACGGCAGCCGTATCGAGCTTGCCAAAACAAAGCAGCGCGTCGCACGTCGCATTGATGCCCTGGTGGATTTGGAAGCCGAATTGCGAAAGCGGCAAGTGCGGTTGGGGACGCTGATTGGTTCCAACGCATTGTCTGGTGCGGGTTCCAGTTTGGAATTGGTTCCGCTGGGGATGCCAGAATTTCCCGACCAAGAGTGGAACATTCGCGACGTGATGGTCGAAACGTTGGCGAATCGTCCCGAGATCAAAGCGGCTACATCACAATTGGAATCCGCTGCGTTATCCATTCGCGTGACGCGCACCGAATTGGTTCCACAGCTGAATGCTGTCGTGAACGCGAGTTTGGCATCGCTTAACGGCGACAACGGTTGGGGCCGTTCGTTCTTGGATCAATTCTCCGGCATTGGCCCCGGTTTCTCTGCTGGTCTGCAGTACGAAATGCCGTATGGTCGCCGCGCAGCTCGTTCGCGAGTCCGTGAAGCACAGCACTTGTATCAACAACGTGCCGAATCGCTGCGAGAAACAATCCAACAAACACAGTGGGAATCCGAATCTGCGTTGATCGACGTTCAACGCGCATCGAAACAGCATCAAACTAAACGCGACTTGTTGCTGACGTCGACGGAAGAGGAAACCGTGTTGACACGGCGTTGGCAATTGATGGGCAGCGACGGCGGTCGCGTGGGCACGGTGCTG
>JBAUHR010000677.1:0-16146 GCA_049680385.1 Rubripirellula sp.
CTCACGGCTGGTGTGACTTGGTGAAGAAGTTCGGTCGGACGTTCAAGCGTGCGGCGGGCACGGCGGAGAGTCTGGCCAATGAAGCGAACCGCCGCAGCCAGCATTGGCTATGCAGTCCGGGCAATCCGCTCCAGTCGGCCGGCTAAATCTAAACCAACGCCTGCTGCGTTGCCGATACGAGAAGCGATCAGGCTTCGCGCTGCGCCGATTGAAGGATCGGACCTGATTCTCGGCTATCTCGCTGCGTTATCGTCGCTCGCCGCTTCAGGCGGAGCCAATTCCGTCACGAGAGTTAGCAAACATCGCCTTTGTTTATTGCCTGTCCCTTTTGGGGGAGCGGCCGCTTCATGCGGAGCCAATTTCATCACCAGAGTTCGCAAGCATCGCCTTTGTTTATTGCCTGACCCTTTTAGGTCACCTTTTAGGTCACCTTTTAGGTCATTGTTGGTGGAGCGATTGCCTGTCCCTTTTGGGGGAGCGCATTCACCGCCACTTCACCCATCTGGTAAATCTTGGCAACATCGACAGCACGAAAAACGGCGGTCTGTTTCGTAACATCCATACCGTTTCATTGTACCATTGGCCGCTACGGACGCGCCGAGTCGCTACAACAGGATTCGATCGACAAGCCGGTTGCGAGAAAGTTCACCTTTGCCATCTGGCATGCAAAAATCTGATGAAAGACGTCCATGCCGTTGCTGCCGCCCGCGAATCGTGAACAACTTTGTCGCGACCTTTGTTGGGCCATCAACAGCGAGTCGCTGATTGACTGCGGCCCCACGATCGCACCGGTCGACGCCACTAATATCGACTTGGATCACCTGATTCATTTTTTCGGTGGCAAGCCGCCTCGTCGGGTTGGTCGCTACTTTGAGAAATTGGTGCTGTACTGGCTCACCCACGTTCGCAAAGTCAGCGCGATTACGCATGCGTTGCCAATCCGTGCTGGCAAAACAACGCTCGGCGAAATCGACTTTTTGTTTCGAGACGAAGACGACCAACTCAATCATCTCGAAGTGGCCATCAAGTTCTATCTCTACCAGCCTGATCATCCCGTCGACGGCAGCCACTTTGTTGGCCCGAATCGCCGCGACACGTTCGAGCGAAAAATGGATCGGATTTTTTCGCACCAACTTCCGCTGAGCCGGACTCATGTCGAAGGCGTGCAAGTTCGCCAAGCGATCGTGAAAGGACGAATTTTCTATTCGAATGAATTCGACTCTCCAACACACTATCCCAACCGACTGGCAAACGGCCATCTGCGGGGCGGCTTACTGCACCGGCATGAATTCGAAGACACCGACCGGTTCTCCGGTGCAGTGTTCGGTTTCCTGACCAAGCCATTCTGGTTGTCGAGTCAAACGATGACTGAAGATGATGA
This sequence comes from Rubripirellula sp., assembly GCA_049680385.1. Lineage (GTDB taxonomy): Bacteria > Planctomycetota > Planctomycetia > Pirellulales > Pirellulaceae > Rubripirellula. Next base: position 1,382 of record JBAUHR010000677.1, read on the forward strand.
CCGGATACTCGATCTGTCCGAGTTTACTGCGGAACTTGCCAACCGCTTTGCATCTGACCCCACACCGGTTTTGGCCAGTCGGTTGGTCGGTCGCGATGGTGTGATGATGGAAACGGAGCGGTTCTTTGTCTTGAACCGCTAGACGCTTCGTCACCGCTATGGTCGCAGTTGTTCGATTCCCGCCAACTCGCACAGATGCGATTGGCTTACCGGCGGCGGGCAGCTCCAGACCAAGAAGAACAACGCTTGCTGGCACAAGCGGCCGGCCAAGTGGCCTTCGGTGAATCCAGCGCCCTTGGCGGCAACTAGCGCGGCCTGAGTCGTTCGCATCACCAACCGATTTGCGTCGCCTCGGATGACGGACGGATCGCACGTCGGTGACGCGTCGTCACCGCGGCCAGCGTGAATCAACGCTGTCTGCAATTGATCCAGCTCTCGGGTCAGTTCGGTACTGACCTGGCGTAGCTCGGGTCGCCGGGTTGCTTCGTCCGTTAAGAAGTTAGTGGCCGCGCGCGAAACCCCGACCGCCAACGTTGTCGTCTGCAACCCGCCCGTGCTTCCACCACTACCGACGCTCATCACGTTTTCAATGGGACCGGCCAACACCCACGTGCGGTCGATCATGACGTTGTCAAACTTTACCTGATCGGTACAACTGGCAGACAGGGCGATCAAACTGATCCCTTTTCCCGCGACGATACCGGGAGTGCTGGCTGGCACGGCTGCGAGAATTTCGCGACCATCGGCAAGCGTAGCGCCAACGACCAGCACGTCTGCATGCGGGGCTCCGGTCACCCACGGCGACATGCCATCCAAACGAAACCCTGATTCCGTTTCCGTGGCCACCAGCGCCGGTTGGTTCAAGTGCCGGCGGCTGGTGGTCAGATGGCTGACGCCGACGGTGCTGAACTGTTCTGCACTGGCCAAACGTTCGATCCACCGGTCAATCATCGCACGATTGTCGCTGGTCATGATTCGCCGGATCGCGCCCATGTACTGGGTGATCACAAACGTCGTCGTAAAATCCGCTTCGGCCAACCGCAGATAGCCCAGCGTTTGGTCGTCGGCGGACCAACCCAATCCCCCCGAGCTTTGGGGCAGAAACCACCGATAAACTCCCGCCAAACCGCACAAAGCCAACGACTCGCCCGGCCAATCGTCGCTCGTTTTCCATCGCGGAGCCAATTGACGTAACGAGTCGCAAAGTACGTCCATTGCGGCAGAGTTCGGCGAGTCGATTTGGGCTTGTCTTGTCTTCATCCAAATAAGTCTAGCCGAGCGCCCCACCATCTCAACACCGCGCCGTTACCACCGGACGCGGATTCAGATATACATGGTGTGACAACTTCGACATTCCCACCGCGTACAGGTATCCCTGCATTGAATCCCCCCGTCATGACGAAATTTTCGCTCGACGACTACCGACCAGCCGCTGACCGGTACGACGAATGCAAAGCAAACGATGGAACCATGCGTCCATCATGGGATACATTTGCAAAACACATCGAAACTCTCGGCATCGATGGGATGTCGGAACGAACGTCGACAATCGACCAACTGCTTGGCGAACATGGGACGACGTTCATGTTCGAAGACGATAGCGAAGGGAGCCAGAATCGACCTTGGAATCTTTCAGCGGTTCCCTTAATCATCGACTCGGCATCTTGGTCAAAACTTGAATCGGGATTGGCCCAACGAACTCGGTTGTTGGAAGCAGTTCTGAAGGACCTGCTGGGCCGGCAACGATTGATCAAAGAGCGGATCATTCCGGCCGAAATTTTGGCTGCCAATCCGATGTTTCAGCGGGCGTATCATAATTTGCCTAGTCTTGGCGGCATCCGGCTGCACATCACCGCGACCGATATCGCTCGCGCTTCGGACGGGTCGTGGTGGGTGGTCAGTGACCGCACTCAGGCGCCTAGCGGGTTGGGTTACTTGCTTGAAAATCGGATCATCACCAGCCGTGTGTTTCCGCACTTGGTTCGGCAAGGCAGCACGCGCCGATTGGCCAGATTCTTTGAATCGTTGCGGAATCATTTGCGTTCGCTCGCGCCCGAAATGCGAGACAACCCTCGCGTCGCCCTGCTGACGCGTGGCCAAGACAGTTACCGCGGCTTTGAAGATGCCTATCTCGCTCGTTACTTGGGGCTAACGCTTGTCCAAGGCACCGACTTGGCGATCCGTGGCGGGCAACTGAATTTGAAAACACTCGGCGGTCTGCTTCCGATCGAAGTTTTATGGCGACATGTATCCGATCGCAAATGCGACCCACTAGAACTAGGCGAAACGTCATCTGAAGGCGTTTCAGGTTTGATGCGTGCCGTTCGTGGCGGCCATGTTGCGGTCGCCAACGCCATCGGCAGTATGATGGCGCAGACGCCGGCCCTGATGCCGTTCCTAGCGGGCGCGAATGAGTTTCTGTTTTCCGAGAAATTGTCGTTGCCTTCGGTCGCAACGTATTGGTGTGGCGGTGCCAAGGAGCTTAATTTTGTGCTCTCCAATCTTGACATGTTGTCGGTTCGAAACGCCTTCGGTGTGAACTCGGCACCACCGATTGTTGTGTCCGAGCTTTCAAGTGAAGCCCGCAAAGAGTTGGTAGCGGCAATCAAGCAAAAGCCGTTCAATTATGTAGCTCAAGAAAAACTTCTTCACAGCACCACGCCCGTTTGGAAGGACGACCGCTGGCAACCTTGGCACGTCGCGTTGCGGTGCTTCCAATTGCAAACCGCTCGCGGCGTTGAAGTGTTGCCCGGCGCGATGGCACGGCTTAGCCCGACCGAGAATCTGTTGGGACGATCGGCAACGAGCGGCCAGTTGACGCAAGATGTCTGGGTTGCCAGCGATCAACCAGTCGACAACGAAGCAACGTTGCTGCCGTCACCAGACGCAACGATTGAACTGAAACGTTCGGGTGACGAACTGCCCAGCCGCGTTGCCGAGCACCTGTTCTGGCTTGGACGATATGCTGAACGTGGCGAATCGATTGCCCGGTTGCTGCGATCGACACTGACTCGGTTGGCTAGTGAAAACGAACTAGACGCTTTGCCCGAAGTACCGCGACTGATCAACGCCCTCGCCGCGATCGGACAAATCGAACCCGACTACGCGATCGCACCGCTGGAAGTTGCGATGCCAAAACTAGAAGACATCTTGCCAGCGTCGGTTCTCGACGCAAGTCAGCCGCGTGGTCTGCAAAGCACGATTCGCTCGGTCATCCACAATGCCGCAGTCGTTCGAGACCGCTTGTCGATCGACGCGTATCGAATTATTCGGCATGCCGAAGCGGACCTGAACGCACCGCTTGCCGAACGCACGATCGGTCGTTTGATCGAGCGAATGAATGGGCTGATCGGTGACCTGTTGTCGTTCGCGGGTGTGATAAGCGAAAGTTTTACCCGTACCCACGCTTGGCAGTTTCTGGATATTGGCCGGCGGATCGAGCGAGCGTATCAGACGGCCGAGTTGTTGTCGGCCACGTTGGTACCGGTCGGCGAAGGCGAGCGTGCGATTTGCGAAGCGGTGCTTGAAACGTCGGACAGTTTGATGACGTATCGATCTCGTTACCTGAATTTGGTCCAAGTAGCGCCGACGTTAGACTTGCTCGTCACCGACGAATCGAACCCACGATCGATCCGCTACCAATTGGACGAAATCACCCGAGTTTTCGAGCAACTGCCTAACCCCAAAAGTGTTGTCGGTTTGAGTGTCGACGAAAAAATCGCGTTTGATATGCTGCATCATCTAAGGATGGCCGACCCCAACGTTTTATCCAACAGTGGCGACAGTGACCGCCGAGTTCATTTGAGCCACTTGCTTGAACACATTCTGGATGGGTTGCCGGAGTTGTCGAACGCGATCGCTGCACGATACTTGATCCATACTGGAACCACACAATCGTTGACCGGCGTGTCACCGACGGTTTCGTTGTTGCACTCGAAGGAAGGCAAATAGCATCCGTGTCTGACACTCCGATTCGATACCGTATTTCTCATCGCACGCATTACTCATACAGCGACGCCGTTGCGATTTGCCAGAACCAATTGCGCATGCAACCGCGATCCGGCGGGCGCGTGACGGTCCACTCGTCGACCATCGCAATCCACCCGAAACCCGATAGCGTTTTTGAGCACAGCGACTATTTCGGCAATCACGTCTATTCGTTCGCCATCGAGTCATTGCACCGCGAACTAAAGGTCGTTGCCAACAGCGATGTGACGGTCGCAACCGTCAGTATTTCGCCAATTCAACAAAATGGCGGTCAGCCGGTATTTAGCGACGACATTCCGTGGGAAACGATCGTCGCCCAATCACGACCGCCCGTGCACACGCCACTGCGAATCCTAGAGTACCGCTTTGATTCGCCCCGAATCGCGGCATCAGATTCGTTCTTGTCCTACGCAAGCAAGTCGTTCACGCCTGGCCGAGGCGTCTTGGCGTCAAGTTTGGATTTGACCCAGCGAATCAATCAGGATTTTAAGTACGATTCGAACGCAACCGATGTGAACACGACCACAGAGAAAGCGTTTGAAATCAAGGCGGGTGTCTGTCAAGACTTTGCTCATATCCAAATCGCCTGTATGCGCTCGCTCGGGCTTCCATCGCGATACGTCAGCGGTTACTTAAGAACGATCCCGATGAAGGGAGCCGAGCGTCTCGTCGGCGCGGACGAGTCGCATGCGTGGCTTAGCGTTTACGCGGGCGAAACCCATGGTTGGATTGGCTGTGACCCAACGAATGCTTGTTTTGTCGGATCTCAACACATCCCAATCTGTGTCGGCCGAGACTACAGCGACGTCAGCCCGATGCGGGGTGTCGTGCTGGGCGGCGGAACGACGTCGCTGCGAGTGAGCGTGGATGTTGAGCCAATCGAATTGGTCGAATCGGTCTGATGCGTGAACCGCAACCCACCGAACAAACCAGTCGTTACGCGATCCGCTGTGTCCGTTGCTTTCGTCCGATGGATCGATGTTACTGTGATTCAGTACCGTCGGTCGACAACCAAACCGATGTGCTGATTTTGCAGCACCGGCGCGAGCGCGAGCACCCGTTCAACACCGCTCGGATCGTCAACATGGCACTGAATCGGTGCCGCCTGCTAGTCAACCATACACCTGTGATGGCGCGTCAGTTTGCGGACACCAAACTTCATGCAAACGCCGCTGTGCTGTACCCAGGCGACAGTGTGCCGTTGATCGGGGACCTTGCGCCATCCGATCGCCCAACTCAGCTTGTCGTTCTGGACGGCACATGGCATCACACCAAGACATTGATGCGAGACATCCCCGGCCTATCGTCGCTGCCACGCGTTCGACTGGCGCCGCCCCAACCCGGACAATACCGAATCCGACGAGAACCCAATGACCACGCGTTGTCGACGCTTGAAGCTGTGGTGGCGGCGTTACAACAGAATGAACCCGAGTCAGTCGCCGTCCGGCAACAACTCGACCAGTTGATGGCTGCGTTCCACGCGATGGTGGACCAGCAATTGGAATGCCCCAAATCGAACTGGCGTGCGAACAAGCGTCGCACGGTCGGGGCACCAAACACGCCGCGAGCCCTGCTTGGATCGCAAGACAACATCGTCGTGGTCTACGGCGAACAGGAACAGGGCGATTACCGATCGACCGGCGATCAAATTCGTCCCAAGCATCCCGCCAAGCCCGTTTACTGGATGGCCCAGCGGATGGGTAGCGGCGAGACATTCGAAATGGCAATCGAGAACGAATGCCTGCACGATCCATACTTTGCCGATCGATTGCAACTATCAGCGTCTCAGATTCAGTCCGCCGTTTCGGTTGATCGCTTTCGTGATCGGTGGCAACAGTTTCTGCGTCCCAGCGATATTCTGGTCGTCCATCACGCGGGACTCGCCAAACTGATCAACATCAACCAACTGTGCGACCATTCGTGTCTGGTCTTAAAAGCGATCAACGCACCCGATCCAGAATCCTTCACCAGCGTCGTCCCAATCAACGAAACTCGTGCCGCACAGCGTCTAGCCAACGCCATCCGCCTGACGCGTGCGCTTAGGCAGGCCGACCAACCGTAACGTTATCGGTAGAAGGCATCAGAGGAACACGGCGGCGAGATCGACCGGCGCGTTGGACGAGGCAATAAATCAGTCAGCCACCCAATATTTGCCTGATGTTACAATGGTCGGATGAGAATCACGGAACTGCTTACCCGAATACTGTTGTTTAGCTGCATCGCGACATCACTAGCCGCGGATGAAGTGACGACTGCAGACAAAGTCTCGTTCAATCGGGACATCCGTCCGGTGCTGTCCGATCGATGCTACTTTTGCCATGGCTTTGACGAAAACCACCGCGAAGCCGGTTTGCGACTCGACCAAGCCGAAGCCGCTAGCGACGTAATCGAACCCGGAAATCCCGACGACTCAGAACTGCTGCGCCGGATCCTTAGCGAAGATCCTGACGAAGTGATGCCGCCGCCAAACGCACACAAAAAAGTAATAAGCGTTGACGAGATTGAACTGATTCGTCGTTGGATCCAAGAAGGCGGAAAGTACGAAGAACATTGGGCGTTCGTCGCACCCGAAAAACACGACGTGCCCGATGCGGATATGTCCGGCGCAATCGATCACTACGTTGCTCGTCGACAATCGGAACACGGACTGCGGTTCGCACCGCCCGCCACACCAGCAAAGTGGTTGCGTCGTGTTTCGTTGGACTTGCTTGGTCTGCCGCCGACGCTTGCGGAACTAGACGGTTTTGAAATGGACGTCCGGAAACGAGGCGACGCAGCGTACGAAACCACGATTGATCGTGTGCTCGCTTCACCTCATTATGGCGAACGCTTGGCGCTCGAGTGGTTAGACGTTGCGCGATATGCGGACACCAACGGTTTCCAAATGGATGCCTATCGAATGAATTGGCCGTGGCGTGACTGGGTCACTCGTGCCTTCAACCGTGACATGCCATTTGACCAGTTCACGCGAGAACAGTTGGCCGGTGATCTGTTGGACGACCCGACCGAAGACCAAATGATCGCCACGGCGTTCAATCGCAACCACATGATCAACGGCGAAGGCGGTTCAATCGCTGAAGAAAATCTTGCCAAAAACAACTTCGACCGTGTTGAAACGACGGGAACGACTTGGCTCGGTTTAACGGTGGGCTGTTGCCAGTGCCATGACCACAAGTTTGACCCGTTGAAACAACGCGACTATTACTCGATGTATTCGTTCTTTAACCAGATCAGCGAAACCGGTCGCGCGAGTAAACAGTTCACGGCGAAAAAAGAAGAGGATCAGTTTGCGGAACGGTTCTGGGTCGATAAGCCTTTCATCGCGATTGCGACCGACCAGCAATCCGCGAAGCTCGAACGATTGCGTCGAGCGACCAAGGAAGCCAAAGAACGTTTAGAAGCGACACGCCCCGATTTCGAGCCAAAGTTTCTGGTGTGGATCAAGGAGATCCAGGCTGATCCGAAACTTTTGGAAGAGCGAATCGACAACCTCTACATTCGCCGCAACGTCAATCTTGCGCCGCTGGATGACCTGAAAAACGGCCTGACTCGAGGACTCGTCGACTATTTCGTCAGCAAGCATGAACCGTGGTCCAATCTGAAGAACGCCGTCACTGACGCGGAAAAAGCAGAACAGAATTTCGAAGCCGACATTCCGCTGGTGATGGTCATGCGTGACGATCAACAGCGGGACACGTTCGTACTAGAACGCGGAAACTACGAAACACCGGGCGATAAAGTGTCGCCGCGAGTGCCAGAATTCTTGCCGCCTTTGCCCAAGGATGTCAAAGCGGATCGTTTGGCGTTCGCCAATTGGCTGGTCTCGCCCGAGCATCCGCTGACCTCGCGTGTGACAGTAAACCGGTATTGGCAATTGATGTTTGGACGTGGCTTGGTGACCACGCCGGATGATTTTGGTTTGCAGGGCGAACTGCCGTCTCACCCCGATCTGTTGGACTGGTTGGCAGTCGATTTTCGCGAACAAGGCTGGAGCGTGAAGCGTTTGCTGCGCAGCATTGCCTTGTCTCAGACCTATCGCCAATCCGCTGTGGTGGACGGCGACGTGGTTGCGAAAGACCTAAAGAATATTTGGCTGGCTCGTGGATCGCGACAGCGACTTGATTCAAGACTGTTGCGAGATCAAGCGTTGGCGTTGTCGGGCTTACTTGTGCCGGAACTTGGCGGACCACCGGTCGCTCCCTACCAGCCACCCGGCATCTGGGAACCGATGAGTCTGAACAAGAACCACTACATGCAAGACAGCGGTGACGATTTGTACCGCCGCAGTCTCTATACGGTGTGGCGGCGTGTTGTCGCGCCAGCCAACTTTTTTGATGCACCAAGTCGACAAAGCTGCAACGTCAAGCCGCAACGGACCAGCACACCTTTGCACGCGTTAACGACACTCAATGACACGACCTATGTCGAGGCCGCTCGAGTTTGGGCAGACGCTCTGTCGATGTTGCCAGACGACACGTCGCGTCTGGCTAGATTGTTTTACGCGGCGACGGCGCGTCACCCGGACGCAAACGAAATCCAATCACTGCAATCGTCGCTCGATCAGGCTAGAACGCATTTTGCGGAACACGCCGATGAATCTGACGAACTGTTGACCGTCGGCGAAGCATCCATTCGTTCCGGCATGGAATCGACCGAGCATGCGGCGTGGACGACCGTTTGTTTGCTTGTGCTGAACCTCGACGAAACGCTTTCAAAGTAAGACAAGCTCATGAATCCTCTACAACTGTCGCGTCGTCAAATAACGCGTCGTCAACTACTGGGCAGCCTCGGGTTATCCGTTGGCGCCCCCGCACTCAGTTCGCTGTTGGCGGCGGAATCGAACACCGGGTTAGGACTGCCGCACTTCCCGCCGTCCGCGAAACGCGTCATCTATCTGATGCAATCCGGCGGGCCATCGCATGTCGACTTGTTTGATGACAAAGCAACGCTGAAAAAGATGCAGGGCGAAGAAGTACCCGACAGCATTTTGCAGGGACTGCGTCAAACGACGATGACGGCCGGGCAAAAATCAAAACCCTGCATGGCCGCAGCCTGGGGCGGATCCAAACGCGGCGACTGTGGCATGTGGGTTAGCGACCTGTTGCCGCACACGGCCAAAATCGTCGACGACCTGTGTTTTATCCGCAGCATGCACGGCGAACAAATCAACCACGCGCCGGCGATGACGCAAATATTGACCGGCCACAATTTGCCAGGCCGGCCCAGCATCGGTGCCTGGCTGACCTACGGACTCGGCACGATGGCCGAGGACTTGCCGTCGTTCGTGGTGATGACTTCGCAAGACAAGCAGGGATCGTGTGGCCAGTTGTTCTTCGATTACTACTGGGGTTCAGGTTTTCTGCCGGGCAAGCATCAAGGCGTGCCGTTCCGAAGTGCTGGTGATCCGGTTTTGTACTTGAGCAATCCGAAGGGCGTTTCGCGAAAGGCTCGTCGACAAATGCTCGATGGTCTGGCCGAGATGAACCAGTTGGCGCACGACCGTTTTGCAGACCCGGAAATCGAAACGCGAATTTCACAGTATGAAATGGCGTACCAAATGCAAGCGAGCGTCCCCGAGTTGACGGACTTTTCAAACGAGCCTCAAAGTGTGCTCGACATGTATGGGCCTGACGTCAACAGCAAAGGCAGCTACGCGTACAACTGTTTGATGGCTCGACGTTTGGCCGAACGCGGAACACGTTTTATCCAACTGATGCATGCCGGATGGGACCAGCACGGGAATCTTCCGAATCAACTGCCAATCCAGTGCGAAGACACCGACCAACCCAGTGCCGCGCTGGTCAAGGACTTGAAGGCCAAAGGCATGCTCGACGATACCTTAGTGATCTGGGGCGGCGAGTTTGGCCGAACGCCGTACGTCCAAGGTGACATCACGAATGCTTCGGCCCATGGTCGTGATCACCATCCGCGAGCGTTCACGATCTGGATGGCGGGTGGCGGCATCAAGCCGGGCACGATCTACGGCAGCAGCGACGAGTTTGCGTTTCACGTTGCCGAAGATCCCGTCCACGTACGCGACTTGCAGGCGACACTCATGCACCTGTGCGGTATCGACCACGAGCGGTTCACGTATCGTCACCAGGGCCTCGATTTCAAACTGACGGGTGTCGAACCGGCCCGCGTCGTCAGCGAAGTTCTGGCATAAATCGTCGTCCGCTTCGTCGTCCGCTTCGCCTGAACACGTTACGATGTTTGCACAGGTTGGTGCGTGTTCGGCCCGATCCAGTTTATGCCTAGTCGGGACCGCTTGTTACGGTGTCAAACCTAGTACCGCTAAAGATACGCAACCGCGACGCGCGACGGTTGTGGCTGACCGCCCAGGGGCTTGCCGCAGCACCCGTGGGTGAAATCGACACGCTGCAGGTCATCCGCGACCTAGGGTTCGTCCAGCTCGACACAATCCAAGTTGTTAGCCGCGCCCATCACCATATCATCTGGAGTCGCCAACAGAGTTACCGCGAGCCGATGCTTGACGCGCTGATGGCACGCGACCGAATGGTGTTCGAGCATTTCACTCACGATGCTTCGATTTTGCCGATGGAGTTCTTGCCGGTTTGGCGCCGCCAGTTTGACCGCAAACGGGAACGAATTCAGAAATCAAATTGGTTCAAGGGAATGACAGGCGAGATCGGCAGAAAGGAAATCCTTGCTCGTGTCGATCGCGAAGGCCCTTTGTCGACGCGCGATTTCGACACCAAGATCAACGGCAAAAAGCGAATGTGGGCAAGGCCGCCTCACAAGATGGCGTTGGATTATTTGTGGTACGCCGGCGATCTGGCCACCAGTCACCGCAAGGGTTTTACGAAATACTATGACCTAGCCGAGCGAGTCTTTCCTGAGCACTTGCTGCAACAGCAACTCGACGATCCCACGCAATTGGATTCGCTTTGTTCCACCTCGCTTGATCGGCTGGTGTTCGGCACATCATCGGACATCAAGAAATTTTGGGAGGCGGCGGACTCAAAGGAAGTCACCGAGTGGCTGTCACAGCCATCCGACCGAGTCCCGGTTCAGTGGCAAACGCATGACGGCCAGTGGATCGCCGCGCATGCACCAGCCGATATCGAGACGCGGATCCGCGACCTGGACGTACCCACATCACGGCTGCGTATTTTAAGCCCGTTCGATCCGCTGATACGGGATCGCACACGGCTTCAGCGACTCTTTGGGTTCGAGTACCGAGTGGAAATGTTTGTCCCGGCGGCCAAGCGGGTTTGGGGGTACTACGTCTATCCAATGCTCGAGGGCGAGCGGATCGTGGGCCGAATCGAGGTTCAGGCTGATCGCAACAAGTCTGTGCTGACCGTGTCGAAGATTTGGGCCGAACCAGGTATCAAGTGGACAACTTCTCGCGCCAACAAATTGCAAGCGGAACTCGCACGACTGGCTCGGCTTGCCGAAGTCGATCAAGTTGTTTGGCAATGCCAAAACCGCATTCCCTGAAACGAAATCGCAGCCTACTTCACAAGCTCAAACGTCGCCGTATCGAAACGCGTTCCGTTGATCTGAAGCGAGACACGGTGCGTTCCGGGATACAGCGTGTAAGTCGTCGCGTTGGCGCGCAGAACGTGCTTTTTCTTAAGCTGCGCGAACTCGCCTTTCGCGACGGTAACTTGCTTGAGTTTATGCACCTTTGGCGATAGGACTCCATTGGCTTTCACAAAGTCAATGACGTAGTCAACGATCAGATCTTCATCGCGTTGGGCAGTGATGACAAAAGAAAACTCGATCGCCTCACCGGGCTTGATCCGTTCTCGCTCGATGGTGAATTGAGACACTTTGATTTTGGGATTTGGACGAAAACCAAGGAACCGTAACGTTTGCGGATCGCCCTGTTTGATTAGCGTTCGCAGTGCATGGCGACTCATCCAGGCGAGTTCGGCCGAGTCCTGTTTCTGTTCCTGTTTCCAGCGCTTGAGCGTTTCGACAACCGCCTTTGGATCAGACTTGGCAATGTCGTTTAGGTGGTTCGAAACGGATCGGGTTACGAATCGAGTCGGGTCGGCATGCAGTGCGTCCAACAATGACATTGCCGATCCAGGCTCGATCGTCAACCTTTTTGACCATGGCAACAACGGTCGAGTCCCCTCGCTGACCAGGCGCCGGACATGGTAGTGCGAATTCGACGACCACTTCGCAAGCGTGTCCATCGTCTGGGTCGGGTGCTCGTTGATGAACGCGCGGATCGCGTCTTCCATCGAAAACCGCTGCGTGATCTCTTTCAATGTCCGCAGCGACACCGCAAGATGCTGTTTTGATCCTCCGTTTCGTACGACGAACTCACCAAGCGGTGCGAAAATAAAGTCGCCGAAATCGTCGTCCGATTTCGTAGGGTCCAGCGGCGGTGGAAGAGCAGCGACGATCTGCTGGGCGGCGACCCGGTAATCCGGCGACAGAAATCCCTCAAGCGTACAGGCCAAATGCACGATTCGCTCTTTCAACTCAAGTTTCGTCAACTGCTTCATCGAAGCCTTCACGAATCCTGGTCTATCAAAGTCGGCGTCGGCGGCGTGAAAGAGTCCAGCCAAGTATTCAACACGATTTCGGTTGAACAATTGATCCTTGAGGCTGAATCCCGTTCGCGTTGTTTCAATGCTCAAGAAAGCGACTTTCGATTTGCGTTTCAAGCGGTTTCGCCAGAAATCCTATTTGATGTTTGCGTTGATCGCCGCAATCGCCGCCTCGGGACTCTTTGACACGATCGCGTTGAAAATGTCCAAGTGCTCGCGATACGTTTGGTCGTAATCAACATGCCGCGTGTACATCATCAGCATACGAGAACAAAGCTGACGCCAAGCACCGACCATGTCTTCGCCGCCGCAGACACGAATGATCGTCTCGTGGAATTCGATGTCCCGAAGTGCGATCGACGTTGCTTCGCCACCACTGCAGGCGGCCTTCAACTGGTCCAGCGCAAACTCAATCTTCGCGACACCTTCATCGGTGACTTCGGCAACGCCTTTTTCGATAATGTGAATTTCGATTTGGCGACGAATCGACGTGATGAATTCTCGTTCATCCGGATTCGGCGGGTGACGGACCATTACACCGCGGTTGGCGTAATAGGACAGAAATCCTTCGTGCGACAACTGAATGAAGGCATCGCGAACCGGGCCTCGACTGACGCCGAATCGACCGGCCAGCTCAATTTCCCTCAGCATCGACCCAGCTTCAAATCGTCCCGAGACCAAGTCATCGCGAAGAAGATTGGTGACTTGCTCTCGAACGGTTTTCGGCTGTAAAGACACTCTCGATCTCCGCGTAAGCTCATCGCGACCGCAGCAGTCGCCTATCAATTCTTAACATGCAGGATTAATTCTTAACATGCTAGGCCTAGCACGCTATATTTTCCATGGCGAGCAATGGCGGCCCTGGCCATGAGATCCTTCAGCAGGGCCTTTTGAAGGGCGGTCAACCGGAAACCAAAAACTCCGATCGCTTCTATGTCTAAGGTGCATGGTGTAAATCACCGCGGGAATTTCGCCTCTACCGTGGCGGAAAATACACGTACTCCATCAAACCTAACGTCGATTCGGACGTTCCGTCCTACTACCGAATGGCAATCGAAGCGTACGACTGGATCCGAACCTGGAAGCTGCAGTAAGCCAGACGATCAGACGGTTGGCCCGACAAATTTAATTCCCAGCACTTTGGCGACTACAACGATCGAATTGTCGGCTACCATCTCGGGCTCTCGACGCCATTTCCACTGGGAACACACGCATGATCCATTTCAACCACCGTTCGTTGGCGATGGTCGCCATCGCATTGGCAATCACGACAAATTTGCACGCGCAGGATCCGCAACCGGCGGGTGACATCTTGAAGGTACGCGACGTCGAATGGGAATTTGCACCTGAGTTGTCTGACGAATTCGACGGGGCGTTGGTCGACGTCAAGAAATGGAACGTCGATACCGAAGACTGGGGCACCTGGAGCTGGGAGCCCCAGAACACGTCTCAAGCGAACGGTTCGATGTCTTTGCAAATGGTCCAGCACGACCACCAGCGTGGCAACCAAAAACTTGCTTACACGTCCGGAATCGCTCGCAGTTTCAGTACGGTTACGTATGGCTATTTCGAAGCCCGGATCAAAGGCTGCTCGCTGTACCCAGGTGCCTGCCCGAGTTTCTGGCTGCACAGCAAAGGCCCGGCCAACCGCTACCAAGCGAAAGACGGCCAGACCGTGGCTTATTCAGAAATCGACATCGTTGAACTGCAACAATGCGAATTCGACAATGAAACGAAAGCTCGTCATCTGGTAAATCGAATCGATTGCAACTTGCACACTCAGCTATTAGTCGATGGCCAAAGAAAGTGGGTCCGACCCAACATGAAACCAGAAATGTGCAAGAACGAATATGACTCGCCCTGGGACCCGCGAGACGACTATCACACCTACGCCGTCGAAAACACGCCGGACACGATCGTGTGGTACATCGACGGAACAGAAGTCGGACGCAAACCCAATCTCTACTGGCACTTGCCGATGCACCTAACTTTGTCGCTCGGATTGCGGCACCCGTTTGAAGCGTACAAGAACGGGCAACGGATCCCGGTGTTGGAAAAAACAACAGCCGACGGTTTTCCAACGGCGATGGTGGTTGACTATGTTCGCGTTTGGCAGAATCCAAAGTACGCGGCAATTCAACCGTCGGCAGCGAACGTGAAGCCGTCGACGAAACTGATGACGAAGAATCCGATGAACGTGCAAGCAAACAAACCAGCGTCAACCGATTGGTCGTAGCAGTCGTATAT